>JAUNMU010000081.1 GCA_030531745.1 Synergistes sp.
GCTCTGACGCTTTTTTAACTGTCAAAGATGGGAGGATAACAGATACGCCCATCTTTTGCAAGTGCGCGAAAAACTAAAAGCGAATTATTTTTTCTTGCGTGTCGGCACGAATGCGAGTGTGAGCACCGCAAGAGCCGCAAAGCCCGCACTGCAACCGACGGAACTGCCGCTTGATGGTTTGTTTTCGCCGCTTATTTTGCTCGTGTCAACAAAGACGGCGCTTGCTACCGCACCGTTTGTGTCATGGTCAAGGTCAAAAGTACCGTTATCAAGTATAAATACACTGAGCAGATAGTTCTTGGATAAGTCAATGTCACCGCTTACTATGTATCCATTTTCGTCCTGCAGAGTGAAAGACTTATCCGCAGCATTTGAAAGATCTGAGATATAGCCGAACTGACCGACCTCTGTGTCACCTGCCGGTGCTGCTTCGGCTGCTGCGATCTCAAATATACTCGCTGTGTTGATCCTGCCCGAATCCTTGCTGTGCAGCGCATTGTACACACAGAGCTGATTTGGCTTTTTAGTGACATCTCCTATCAGATCAATGCCGGATACCTTGAATGAAAGCATTATTATACGATTTTCCAATCTTGTATCGGGTGAAGTGTAGACGATCTGCATTGGCAGTATCGCCGATGCGTCGCTTGATATGCCTGCATTCTTAAGCATCTTCGCCGCCGCCTCCGGTGCTATAACAGCCTTGCCTGTCTCGTCCGCAGCGATGCACTCCTTATCAAAATCTTCGGACAGAGCCTCAACTGCGACATCTTGGCTTACCGTGACGATCTTTTCAGCCGGAACTACATTTTCCGGCAGTTTTTCTTTTTCTTCTTCCGGTAGCACCGGCTTAACGGGTTCCGGAGCCGGTTTGGGCATTCCTACCCTCCAGTAGCCGTCTTTATCCTTTACGAGAGTCCGCTCTCCGCCACCGATATACTTCCGAGCAAATTCCTTTGCTTTCGTTTCCGCGGCAGCGTCCGTGCCGAACCAGAAGAGAACACCGTCTGCTATGGTAATGTCCTCCGCCTTTGCCCCATCGTTGAAGTACCTTCCGTCAGCGGCCTTGATCTTCGCATCACCCGACAGAACAAGTTTTCCTCCTGCCTCAATGGTGAAGACGGGGCCTGATGCCGCGTTTATTATGCAGCCGTTGAGTGTAAGTTTTGAGTTGTCCCCCGATACAACAGCGATCTGTTTGGCATCAATAGTAAAAGTACCGTCCCCTCCGGTCAGGGTGACCTTGGCACCGCTGTCAACATAAACGCCGACACCATCCTTATCGGCTGCGCTTTTCACCGTCATGCTTTTAATGGTCGCCGTAACATTTGAACAGTCCTCGGCACGTACGCCGTATGCAGAATTTGAACTTGAACATACGTTGATACTGCCGTTGCCGATGATTTCTGTCGTTCCATTTTCCTCTACAAAAACCCCATAAGACCAATCTTGGGCATTGACCTTTATCTCACCTTTTAAGTCAATATTCACATTACTGCCAATGTTTTCGACTCCAAAGGCGTATGACCGTGCGGCAGACGCTGTTAAATTGTTGATTTTACTCCTTACTACACCGCTCTTAGTCCCACAGACACCGGTTACATCGGCGTCATTCTCAGCCGAAACAGTTATATCCGCGTAAGGGCTGCCGTTTTTTTGATTCAAGTACAACTCTCCACCGATGACATATAGCCCCGTGGCATAAGAGTAACTTCCGGCATCGCCATTGGCAGTTGATGTCACTGACGCGATTCCATCGGCACGGATGATACATTCATCATCACTGTTCGTTATGGACGAACCTATTCCCACAGCATTGCTTTTTTCTGACGTTGCCTTTATTGCTGTGTTGTCTCCGTTAATATACACATAGAGATTTTTCCAATAGGGAGCACCGGTCTCTAAAGGACCTGTACAAGCACTAACGGCATAAGCAAGACCATATTGCCCTACATATTCGGGATCTACATCTTGCTTCCCTCCGTATGCGGTTATCTCTTTTACACCGTTAACGGTTACATGACCGCTCCAAAGATTCATGGTTCTTGCATAACCGTTTTTGGAAATTGCCTCAATTTTTGAAAAGCCGTCAATCTTTATAACGCTGTCATCAGCTGCTATTACCTGAATCCCTAACGATTCACCTGAATCGGCATCGGCGCTTGCACTTATGACTGCGTTGCCTGTGCCTCTGACAGTTGCATTGCTTTCATCCCAAACGTCTAAACAGCGTGCTTCTCTACCAGCTGTGATTATTTTCTCCACGCCGTATAAATCAACGTGAGTTGGAGTTCCATGATTATCATTCCATAACACGATACCATCTGCACGCGAATCGGTTGCAGCAGACGTATTTTTGACACTTACGGATAAACTATTGCCCGCTTTGTTAGTGACAACGCCACTGTTGTTCACGAGTATTCCTTTCACTCTGTAGTTATCGGTGCTGACCGCATTTATATTGGTCGTTGCACCCAACTCCAAAGTGTTTCCGTTAACTTCGTAGGCACAAATATCCGCAAACGCCGTCCCAGTCGTCAGTGTCAGCAACAATGCCGCAACGGCTGCCACCGTACTTTGTTTTAATTTCATATTTTGCTCTCCTCTCCAAGGATCTCTGTTATTTTGTTGCTTTACTTCATACAGACAATAGTACCATAAACTGATTTTGTTGAATTTTATGTTTAATGCAAATCTCTAACAGCGTTCTTTGCGCTGATGTTTTATCGGAAGTGCGCCAAAAAAATTGCAGAGAACGTTGGGGTGTTCTCTGCAGGAGCGGTTTATCCAATTCATCTGACCATAAAAAAATCGGCGTGCCCTTCGCAAGGTACGACCGATGTACAACACAACAACGAGTCGTTCTCCTTTCCAAAGGGAGGCTGCACTGTTTCCGGCGCAACCCTGACGGTCTGCATCCCATAGATCTACTCTTTAGGCACACAGGCTCGGAGAATTATATCAACCACCGTGCATACTACACTAAAGCAGCGGAAATTGCAAGCCCTGCATATAATCAGTGGTTTCATATATTGCGATAATATTCACAATTTTATTGTGACAGTTGTAAGACAAAATCAGATGGGTATGATACAATTCAAATGTTGGGGAAGGTGCGAAAATCTTTTCGCAGCTTGAAATTTTTTGTGAAACGGAGTGGTGCGGCATGAAATTCATGCAGGTTCGCACGGAACTGTGTGTTCAGTGCGGTGAATGTATGAAGGCGTGTTCCAAAGCGTACTTCAAAGAAGAATCAAAAGAACTGTCGCGTGTGAGAGTTGCAAACGTTGCCGGATATGCAAATTTCAGTATTTGCTCACAGTGCGGTGCGTGTATCGGTGTTTGTCCGACCGGTGCGCTTGAGCGTGACGCAAACGGAATCGTTCAGGTGCGTAAAAATAAGTGTACATCATGCCTTATGTGTGTCGGCTTCTGTCCTTCGGCGTGTATGTTCTTTAATGCGGATAAGCAGACTGAGCCGTTTAAGTGCATAGGCTGCGGTATTTGCGCCCGTGCATGTCCGACCGGTGCGCTTGAATTGTTTAATGTACCTGATAAGGCATAGGAGGAATGATTTATGGCAATTCCCGAAATGAAACTTTTGGCCGAATGGTCTTATGAGCCTGCAAAGATTCACCGCGGATATTCACGCGAGACCCTCTATATAGGTTTGGGGAACAAAGACGGCAATTACAAATTTGAAAAGCGTCCCGTGTCGGACGATATGATTGAAAAGTTCACGGGAGGACGCGGCTTCGGTCTGAAACTTCTGTGGGATGCCGTTACGGGCGACACGAAGTGGAACGACCCCGAAAATGAGATCGTCATAGCCGGAGGCCCTTTCTGCGGTATAACTCAGTATCCGGGCGCCGGAAAATGCTATTCTGTATTTCTTTCACCTGCCACAAAACAAACTTATAACAGCAACGCCGGAGGATATTTTGCGCCGTTCGTAAAATTTGCCGGTTTTGACGCGCTTGAGCTTCAGGGCAAAGCAGACAGACCCGTTGTTATTTTCATTGACGGCGATAATTACAAGGTTCAGATCTTTGAGTCCACACTTGAAGATATAAACGCATATACCGTCTCGGAAGAACTTCATGAATATTTTGCGAAAGATGAAGATGACAAACGCACTATATCGGTAATATCAAGCGGAATAGGCGCACGCACCACATACTGGGCAGGAATGAATTTCAGCTTCTATGACCAGAAGCGCAAGGTCGTCCGTCTGAAACAGGCCGGACGCGGCGGCGGCGGTACGGTGTTGTACGATAAGGGTGTTATCGCAATGGCGGTGAAGCGCACTCATTTCACCGGACTTGAGAATGACCCTGCGGATATAAAGACTATTCAGCGCTGCGGCGTAAGCGTACATAAACGTATTCACGATCTTGACGACACGCAGAGCAAGATGCGTTCGGTAGGTACTGCGCACCTTACAGAAATTATGGACGCATACTACATTTTGCCGGTGAACAATTATAAGTTCGGCAAGCACAAGGATATTGACAATATCAGTTCGCAGACATATACGAGTCTCTTTACTCAGGGTATGGCAGATGGCTGTTGGTACGGGTGTTCGCTTGCCTGTGCAAAGGCTGTTGACCATTTCTATCTCCAGACAGGTCCGTGGAAGGGCAAGCCGGTCACCGTTGACGGTCCGGAGTATGAGACTGCTGCAGGGCTTGGCTCAAATGTCGGAATATTTGATGCACGCTGGAGCATAGAGGCCAACTTCTATGCAGACCATTACGGTCTTGACACCATTTCCCTCGGAACGGGCATGGCGTTTATCTGCGAGTGCTACGAACTCGGACTGATAAACAAAGAACATACCCACGGTCTTGACCTGAATTTCGGCAGAAAAGCGGATATTATGGAGCTTATTCACCGCATTGCGCACGGCAGTGACGATTTTGCCATTGCGTGCGGTCACGGAATTGAAGAGGCTCGCGAGTACTTTGCCGAACATTACGGCGCAGATATGCAGACAATGAAGAAGATAGGCATGTGCTGTCAGGGACTTGAGGCATCGGAGTACAGATGTCAGGAGTCCATCGCACAGTGGGGCGGATATTTCCTTACGCTGAAAGGGCCTCAGCACGATGAAGCATGGCTCATATTTATGGATATGGTGAACAAACAGCTCCCGACCTACGAGGATAAGGCAGAAGCACTCTTCTTCTTCCCGAACTTCCGTCTGTGGTTCTCATTGCAGGGTCTCTGCAAGCTGCCGTGGAATGACATTGAGCCGGCTGATAACGGCATTAAGTATAAGGGCGTTGAGGCCGCGCGCGTGCCGGAGCATTTGCAGAACTATCTTGACATCTACGAAGCGATCACAGGCAAACCGCTGACGAGAGATGGGCTCATAGAGCAGTCTGAAAAGGTCTATAACTTTGAGCGAATCTTCAATCTCCGTATGGGACGCGGTACCGCAAAGTATCACGAGGCCCCGGACAGAGCGCTCGGTCCGGTGTGGGAAGACGAGTGGAATGAACGCCCCGATTACTTTGACGAAAAACTCAAAGAGTTCGGCGAAAATATTGACGGTCTCTCTGTGAAGGAAAAAATAGCACTTTTGCAGAAACATCGCCGCGGACAGTGGGAAGAACTGAAGATGGCTGTCTACAAACGCAGAGGTTGGAATAAAAACGGAATACCGACGCTTGCCACGGTAAAACGTCTCGGAATTGATTATCCCGATGTCGTTGAGCTGTTGAATAAGCATCTTAGGCCGGAAGACGAATTTTAAGTGATATGTTAAATTCCGAAATCGCATCGTGATCTTTCGGAAATTAAAGACAGGGAAGTGTGTACATGATAACCGTAAACGGAGATAAGTTCCCATGGCACGATGGCATGACGGTGGCTCAGCTTCTTGCCGAGAAAAATTATAAATTCAGACTCATATCGGTATGGGTCAACGACTGTGCCGTTGAAAAGCGTCTCTTTGACCGCGAGCTTATCCCCGACGGCGCGAATGTACAGGTTATTCACAACATAAGCGGAGGGTAGGCTCCCCCCATTTTTACAAAAAAAGACAGATACCGCACTTTTTTTGGTTTTGTGCGGTATCTGTCTTTTTGAAATACTTCGTGTCATTTTATGATTTTGTTAAGGATACCGGTGCGTTTTATGTAGATCGTAAGCGGAATACCGAGACATACGCATGATACAGTCTGGCTTGCAGCTATAAAAAGCATTGACAGAGGCATGGGAATCTCCGTTATAAATGAGAGATAACCGCCTACTATAGCAGCATTGACCACTACGGGAGAAAGCGCGGCAAGCCACACATTCGGCATTGCGGCGGTTATTTTCGCGGCAATCAGTGTGGCAAGGCTGCCCAATACTATATCATGTATGCCAAAGCCGCCGAAAATGTTTGAAATAAGGCAGCCTACGAAAAGTGCAAGTGATGTCTCAGGTATCAAAAACGGCAGCAGCGACAACGCCTCTGCCGCACGGAACTGTATCGGGCCAAACGATATGGGAGCAAACAGCAGCGTAAGCCCCACATACAACGCACCAACCATTGCACAGAATGTAATTCTGTGAACAGTCATACGTCTGCAAGTCTGCTTTCGGTCAGGTGTGGATGGTTTTCCATCATAGTTCATTATATGCAGTCTCTTTTCGGAACTTTCAAATATACTTTTCATACTGTGTATTGTACAGTAAAATGACACCGATTGTCCAGTTGCAACAATGACGACAAA
>JAUNMU010000004.1 GCA_030531745.1 Synergistes sp.
GGAACTTAGTTTGTTCACCGAGGCGTATATACATACGTTGGAGCCACAGGCGCGGCCTGACTGTGACGCGGATGGTGCATATAATCAGTGGTTCCCTTGTGCATTTCACGCGGGGCTGATGTATGTTATAATTTTTTCGCGTAGTGCCGATGTAATGTTGTTATAGCGAAAGGTCGTGGGGTTATGCAGATAGCTTCAACTTTGGGATTTATAGGAACGGGCGGAATTACGTCCGCTTTGGTTGAGGGGCTTTTATCGGCCGAGGATTTCAAGGGGAACATTATTCTTTCGGTTCACAAAAACAGAGAAAAGCCCGACAGATTAAAGGCTATGGCTCCCGACAGAGTATCCCTTTCATATTCAAACCAAGAGATAGCGGACAGCGCAGACGTAGTATTCGTAGCTGTTCTGCCGCAAGATCATAAGGATGTTGTTACTTCTCTCACGTTCACACCGGATAAGCACATTGTTCAGATCTCAGGCGGGATACAGCTTGACGAAACAAGGTCTTTCTACGATCCGGCAACTCTTCTGTCACGCGCTGTACCGCTGCCTTTTACCGCAAGACGCATGGGACCTGTCCTTTTATATGGCAATGATTTGCTCGTGAAAAATTTGTTTGCAATGATCGGCACCGTAGTAGAGGTCAAGCACGAAGCTGAGCTTTGTGTCTTAGGTCCCGTGACGGGTATGATGGTGCCTTATTACGGACTTCTTGCCGAATATGTAAAGTGGGGTATGGAAAAAGGTTTGGATTTCCGCACCGCGCTTGATTACTGTTGCTGCATGAACGAAGCTCTGTCATCATTTATGCGTACCGACTGCGGCAGCGATATTGAAAAATTTCTCAACGACAACACAACTCCGGGCGGAGTGAACGAACTGGGACTTGATCTCATGCGTTCGCAGAACGCATATAACTATTGGAAAGATACGCTGGATAAACTATATGTACGTTATAATTCTCTTGATAAAGCACCTAACTCATAGCAGATCATGACAAAAAATTATATGCTGTGCAGCTTTGACGGAATAGGAAAGATATTGCTTGAAGAAAGAGCCGGTTTTCTGACAGGGCTCTTTTTTGAAAGAAGCCGTTCATACACGAAAGATAATATAAAGCTCTGCGAAAGCGATCTGCTGAAAGCGACAGCAAAAGAGCTGAATGAGTATTTCAGCGGTATACGCAGGACGTTTGACGTTCCCATCGCGCCTGAAGGTACAACATTTCAGATGCGCTGTTGGGAGGCACTTTTACAAATTCCCTACGGAGAAACGCGCACATACGGAGATATAGCTCGCACCATCGGCTCACCCAAAGGCTTTAGGGCAGTCGGTATGGCAAACAACAGAAATCCTATTGCGATCATTATTCCGTGTCACAGGGTAATAGGTGCTGACGGTTCTCTGACGGGGTTCGGCGGAGGTTTGGAGGTTAAAAATTTTCTGCTCTCTCTTGAAAAAAAGCATCTTACGAAAAAATAAAGGACAGCCGCAGCATCGTTTTCTGCGGCTATCCTTTATGTATCGCATATATATTTTTTACAGGACTTCGGCGAGCCTTTTTATGCCCTCGCGTATCATTTCGGGCGTTGAGTTTGTATAGTTAAGTCTGAATGTATTGACACCATGCTTGCCGACATAGAACGGATCGCCCGGGACAAACGCGACTTTCTTTTCCATCGCCTTATAGAACAGGTCAAGAGCCGACTTGCCTTCCGGCAAAGTTACCCAAATGAACATACCGCCCTCAGGCTGCGTGTATTTTACATATTTGGGGAAGTATTCTTCCATTGCCGCAAGCATTGCATCTGACTGCTCTTTGTAGAGAGCCGTTATTTTGCTGATATGATCTTTCAGCGCATTGTGTTCAAGATATTCGGCAACAAGATATTGCGAGAATATGTTTGAATGAAGATCACTTGACTGCTTTGCTGTTATGAGGTGTGTCATAAGCTCGTTGTCCTGAGTTATGATATAACCGATTCTCATACCCGGGGTCACTGTCTTTGAAAATGTGCCGAGCAGCACACTGCGGTCAAAGCGTCCTGCGCCTATGTAGGGCAGATTTCCCCCCTTAAAGCGAAGTTCTCCGTACGGGTCATCTTCAATAAGGACAACATCGTATTTCTTAAAGAGTTCACAAATTTTTTCGCGGCGTTCCTTTGAATATGTAAGACCGGTAGGGTTCTGGAAGTTAGGTACAAGATACGCAAATTTCACACGATCCTGCTTTAGTGCCGCTTCAAGCCGGTCAAGGTTAAGACCGTCATCTTCAAGCGTCACGGGGATAAATTCCGGTTCAAACATCATAAAGGCCTGTATCGCGCCAAGGTAGCCCGGCTCCTCTATTATAACTTTATCACCGGGATTGAGAAGAACTTTGCCCATGAGGTCAAGCGCCTGTTGGGAACCGGTCAGGATGAGCACATTTTCGGGCTTAATATCAAGTCCGAAGTTTGCGTTATATTTATCCGCTATGATCTGACGGAGCTTAAGGTAGCCCTGTGTGGTTGAATACTGGAAAACTTTCGCACCGTACTTGTCAATTATGTCGCACGATGCCTTTTTCAGTGCTTCCTGCGGAAATGAAATAGGATTCGGCAGACCGCCCGCAAATGATATTATTGACGGGTCTTCGGTAACTTTCAGTATGTCTCTTATAAATGATGACGGTGTCTCTAAAATTCTCTTTGAGTAGCGCATTGCGCATCACTCTCCTCATACATTGATCTGTCTCTCGTTTTATTGCAGCGAGACTACTTTTTTATTTCGTTCAGTTTTGACTGAATGTCCTCTATGAGTTCGTTGAATACTCCAAGCACCTCTGCAAAGTCACGACGTCCGAGACCGATACGGAAATGATTCGTCGTAAGGCTGTAGGAGCGTTCGCCTATTATCATAAGCCCCTTCTCTTCAATCGCCCTTTCGCAGAGTTCCGTGATGTCAAACGGCGGCAAAAGACGCGGGAATGCCGTTGCCCCACCGTTTGGCTGAATCCAGTGGAAGAGATTCTTATGCTTTTTGAAGAAAGCCTCCGCGATCACAAGGTTGTCAAGGACGATTTTATGGTTGCGCTGCAGCAGATCATCTGCGTTCCTCATTGCGATCGTTGCAAGGATCTCGCCCGGAGTGTTGTTGCAAAGTGTCGTATAGTCCTTGTATGCGGCACATTCATCAAGAAGTTGATGATTTTTGGAGACAAGCCAGCCAATTCTCGTGCCGGGCAGTCCGTATTTGCTGAGGCCACCAACAACAGCGGCACGCGGATATATATCCGCAAGTGAAGGAAGTGCCGCGCCCGGGTCATGTTCCATGCCTCTGTATGTCTCTTCGTTAAATACCCATGTACCCATTCTGTCGGCAATGTTGAGAATCCTGTCAAGCTCTGTGTGTACAGGAATATAACCTGTAGGATTGTTCGGGATATTCATGACAAGCAACTTTGTTTTGTGAGAGATGTTTTCGGCAAGGAAATTGACATCAAGATGCCAGCCCCATGTTGTTGATTCAAGCGGCCATTTTATGACCTTGCAGCCCAACGCACGGGGAATCTCGTACAACGATGGCAGACACGGAGTCATAACTATCACTTCGTCGCCCTCATCAAGCAAATTGTTCATAAAGACAAAGATAGCCTCTTCCGGCACAGCCTCAAGAATGTCTGACGGACGTATTGAGACGTAGCGTCTGGAAATTGCCTCGCGAAGCGGCTTAAAACCGCTTTGATCCTTCGGATAGCCAAGTACAAGATTCTCCCACCATCCGCGACATTCGTCATCAGCCATAGCGAGGATCTCCCGCATTGAGCAGCCCTCACAAGAAGAATTGCTTAAGAAATATTTCGTTTGACCTTTGTAGCGTGCAAAAAGTCTCTCAAGTTTGAACGTCTTTATCTTCATTGAAGATCTCCTCCCTTTATGGCACTATCGCGGCAAGCTATAAATACAAGCCGCATCATCCCTATCAATTATAACTGTTTTTACGCACTGTGTAATCCCCGAAATAAAAACCACAAATAAACAATCGTCACCTAATACAGATTAAAATAACGTAAATATGTGATATTTATTATTTATATATCACATATAACGATAATAGCTGGATAATATAAATACTATATCCAAAAACACAATAAAAACAGGCAAATACGACGAACAACAAATCAGCACGGAGCAACTCTGTTCTTAATGACCGTGATGGTGATGCCCGCCGCACTCCGATGACTCACCGGTCAGAGTTTCAACCGCGTGGCGAAGTGCACCCGAAATCGCGTTAAAGCACTGCGATACAGCACGCATACTTCCCGGAAATGCTATTATAAGAGACCGTTCCTTAATCACCGCAAGCGATCTTGTCAGAAATGCACGCGGAGTGTATTTAAGTGTTTCCATGCGCATTGTCTCTCCGAAGCCAGGGACGACTTTATCCGCAATGCTCATAAGTGCTTCCGGCGTGTTGTCACGCGGTGAAAGCCCCGTGCCTCCGGTCGTTAAAATCAAGTTTATGCCGCGGCTCACCCACTCTTCAATGACGGATGTAATCTCAGTCTGCTCGTCCGCAACGATTGTCGCATCTTCCGTAACGCAGCCCATAAGATAAGCAAGACGCTCAAGCTCCGGCCCTGCCGTATCCTCACGTTCACCGCGGCTGCCTTTGTCACTAACCGTAAGGACTGCTGTTCTTATAGGTTTCCATATTTCAACCTTTTCCGAGACACCGAGAAAACCTGCCGTACACACCTTAAATGTTTGCTCAGCTTCGCTCCACCGCAGAAGTGCCCCACCGTTTTGCACATTCAGGAAGCAGCCGTCACGAATATCCGCATCCGGCGGCAAAACGATCGTCATAGCATCTTCAAATTCTCCGCAGTCGGTGTTTTCTCCCGCCCGCGCAAATTTTACGCGGATTTGAACATCATTTATGCAGGTAAAACCGTCATGATTCGTATGTATGTAGCAAAGTGTGTGATCTCCGATAAGTTTAGGCGCCCAAAGACGTAAAATTCTCATTTATATTCCTCCAAATTTTTAGGCGAAAATCCTTTTCTCCGTATCCGCTATTTTTCAAGCTGTGACATTTTGCCGACTTTCTTCAGGAAAAGCGCAAGAAAGACGACAGAGAGCACGATTCCAATGCCCACGGAAATATTATAGGCAAGCCCGTCACTGACTCCGAGCAGTCTCCACACGCCGCCAACACATTCACGCGAGTAAAAGAAATACGCCGTGGTAAGCGCTGTCATAAATACCGCCGGCACAACGCAACACAGCCAATTCTTGCCGTTATATGCAAGGCAGCAGGCAAACGCCCAAAGAGAGAACGTTGCAAGAGTCTGATTCGCCCATGACGCATACCTCCACAACACGCCATAATCTACATGACATCCGACGGCACCTATAGCAAGGATAGGAACAGTAAGCATAAAGCGGTTTTTCACACTTGTCTGCTTTATGTCAAACCAGTCAGCTATAGAAAGGCGAACTGCACGGAATGCCGTGTCTCCGGAAGAAACGGGGCACACAATGATTCCAAGCATTGCAAGCACACAACCGACACGCCCCATTGTTGTTTGACAGATGTGATAGACGACTGCGCTGCAGCCGCCGCCGGCTTCAAGAAGTGCCTGCGAACTTTCATAGCACGACACACCGGCAGCCGCCCATACGAGAGCGATAACGCCCTCGCATATCATAGCACCGGCAAAGACTATGCGCCCATCATACTCGGATTTTATACACCTTGACATCATGGGAGACTGCGTCCCGTGAAAGCCCGAAACAGCTCCGCATGCTACAGTTATGAACATAAACGGCCATACGGGCAATTTTTCTGCGTGCATATTACGAAAGCTATCCCATAACTCAGGCATTGCAAACTCGCCCGAAAAGAGCAGCGAACCTGAAATTCCCACGATAGTAATTATCAGACACAGGCCGAAGAGCGGATAAACTCTGCCTATAAGTTTGTCAACGGGCAGAAATGTCGCCACAAAGTAATAGGCAAGTATGACCCACAGCCAAAATGCAGCATCAAACCATTCAGGCGTGAGAAGCGCAAGCAATCCCGCGGGAGAAACACTGAATACAATGCCTATCAATATGAGCAGAATAACAGAGAATATTCTCATAACGGTTTTTATTTTGTTGCCGAGATAAAAACCTACAATTTCGGCTATACTCGCACCGACATGCCGCACGGAGACCATTCCCGACATATAGTCGTGAACAGATCCGGCAAAGACACACCCAAGCACGATCCAAAGATACACTACAGGACCGAATATCGCGCCGCTCAGCGCGCCAAAAATCGGCCCCGTGCCGGCAATGTTAAGAAGCTGTATGAGAAATATCTTCCATGTCGGCATAGGGACATAGTCAGTACCGTCATTCACCAACATCGCCGGAGTCTTTCTGTCATCCGGCCCGAAGTTTTCTTCAATGAGCCTGACATAAAAAACATATCCCAATATAAGGAGCAAAAACGCCGCTACAAAACTGATCATAAGCCCACCCCACAATCACACAAAAATAATAATCGGTTTTATGAAATGTGTAAACTCACCATCCGCAATGTCTCAGCCTTTGCTGACTTTGCACGTCATTTCGCATACGGACAGACGCATTACGGCGGTGCGCTCAAGCACCTGCGGCGGAAAATCCCAATCGCTTTTTTCGGAGTAGTGCGACATCATGATATTCAATGCACGCGATTTTTCTGCAAAATCGTCTATGATCTCTATTGTGCCCCTGCCGATTATGCTCTTATATCTGAATGAAAAATTGCACGCATCTTCACTTGTTACAAGAGAATGTCCTGTGTCCATTTCAAAGCCCACATTCGGATTCCTGCGCATCAATTCAATTTTTTTGCCGACAGGCGCACCGTGAAAGTACAAATCAATGTGACCGTCTCTTGCCGTGTATCCGAAATTAAGGGGCACTATATAAATATTCTCTCCGTCATGCAGACCTATACGGCAGCAGTCACATTCTTCAATTATTTTTATAATTTCCGCAACGTCTGTTACTTCTTTCTCTTTTCTGCGCATTTATATATTCTCTTTCCCTTCGCGGTAATCTTCCGCACACCATGTTCCGCTCTTGCCGCCTGTCTTTTTAAGCAGACGTATATCTTTTATTATCATACCTTTGTCAATTCCCTTGCACATATCATAGAAAGTAAGTGCCGCTATGCTGACTCCGGTCAGTGCTTCCATTTCCACACCGGTAACCTCTGTTGCCGATGCCTCACAGGTTATTCTCACCGCTTGCCTCTCAGGTACAAGATCGCAGCGCGTCTTTATATTGTCAATGCGTATCGTGTGACACAGAGGAATCATATTGGGCGTTCTCTTTGCCCCCATTATCCCGCCAAGTTCAGCAATGCGGAATGGATCGCCTTTTTTAACGCCTCCCTGCGATACGGTTTTGAAAATTTCCTCCGGCAGATAGACCCAACCCTCTGCCAAAGCAACTCTTTTTGTTACGTCTTTACCGCTCACATCAACAAGTGTAGGACGTCCATCTCTGTCAAAGTGTGTATATTCTCCCATTGTCTATCCCCCAATTCCCGACATTTTTATATGTCCATCTCTTATATCGTTCCAACAGCGCGGTTTTCTTGCCACTGCATCGTATATTGCCGCCCGCAGCTTTTCCGCATCACCATTGCGCACTAAATCTTTGAGCGGTGTCTCTTCGGGATTAAAGAGACATGTGCGCAGATTTCCCAACGCGGAAAGACGCAGTCTGTTACATCTGCTGCAAAAATGGTTTGATACTGCGGTTATTATTCCTATCCGTTCGCCCGTTTCGTCATTTTCATAATACTGCGCGGGGCCTCTGTTTTTGTCGCTGCATTTTACTTCACGCCACCCGTCGGCACATGGCATATTTGAAAGTATCTCACTGCCGCTTATAAACGAATTTTTATGCCATATACCGTCCTGGAGCGGCATAAATTCTATCAGGCGGAGAACGATTTTTCTTTCTTCAGCAAATTTGAGAATCGCAGGTATCTCTTTGTCGTTAAAGCCGCGTATGAGAACGGTATTTATCTTTATATTTTCAATTCCCGCATCTACTGCGGCATCTATGCCTTCTATTACCTTGTCTATCGTACCGATGCGCGTGATTTCTTTGAACCTTTCGGGGTTAAGTGTGTCAAGGCTTATATTAAGAGCCGATATTCCGGACGAGGCAAGTGCCTCTGCGTTATCCGAAAGAAGTGAGGCATTTGTCGTAAGAGCAATCTTTGCCTGCGGCAGTTCGTTGTGGAGTTCTTTCAAAAACGGCACAAGCCCCCTTCTCACCAAAGGCTCACCTCCGGTGAAACGGAATTTCTCAATGCCCATCTCGCAGAATATGCCGCACAGGAATTTTATCTCTTCGTACCTCAGTATGTCCGCATGTGGGATACATTTTACTCCCTCAGGCGGCATACAGTACAGGCATCTGTAATTGCACCTGTCTGTCACGGAAACTCTGAGGTATGTGAGTTTTCTCCCGAAAGAATCTTTAAGTTCTGCTCCTATGCCCATCTATATCCTCCCATCTTTTCAACTTTGCCGCGCCATTCTTTGTCGTTCAGTGCATCAAGCAGTGCGGCAATGCCCGGATGGTCTGTATATTTTTTCGGTATGACTAATTCGTAAGGCTCTTCTGTGATCGGTATAAAGTCAAGTCCAAGAGCATCAGCGGCTGATTTTATACCCAAAGTCGCGTCTGCAAGCCCCGATGACACACGGTTTGCCGCCTCCATGTGCGTTGTGCATATTTGAGAATAACCTTTAATTTCAGAAGACGGGACACCCTCTTTTTTGAGAAGACAGTCAAAAAGTACCCTTGTGCCTGCACCCGGCTGTCTGTTTGAAAATACTATATCTTTCTTGCAAAGGTCGGAGAATGTTGTTATTCCACGCGGATTTCCTCTTTGCACAATGATCCCCTGTGTTCTGTAAAAGACAAGAAAACGAAGCCATTCCGCACCGACCGAAAATCGTTCAATAAATGTATCGTTATAGCTCTCTGTATTTTCGTCCAAGAGATGAGCGGCGGCAACATGACATTCACCGCGCGACAATGCGGCAAGTCCTCCCATGCTTCCAACTGTGCGGCAGGCAAGATCTGCGCCGCGTCTGCGTATCGGCGTTATAAGCAGCTGGAGCGCAGGATCATCCGATCCTTGAAATAATGCCCTGCGCGGCAAGTCCGGCTTACGGCGAAGCCAAACATTTACCTTTGTACCGCGTTCACACTCCAATGCCTCACGCGGCAGGACAGCAATTCCGTCTGCCTCGGCAAGAGCCCACAGCACGCTCGCACCCGAAGTGAGAGGCCAAGAATAGATTTTTCCGTCAATGAGAGCGGTCTTCATGCGCAGCCATTCTTCTATCCCCGCACCTGACGAATGTTGAACCAAAAGTTCGGTCTGCATACATTTGTCCGCACCGGCAGCGCCAAGCGCAAGGGAACGTCCGTCACCTTTAACTCCGGTAAAGAATTTCAGGAGAGGACATACGAGCGCCCACAACGCAACTGCGGTTGACATAGGAAATCCAGGCAGACATATAACAGGTTTGCCGCCTATCTTCGCCGCCATTGCCGGACGCCCCGGTTTTATGCGCACACCTCTGAACAAGACTTCACCCAACTTATCAAATATCTCTATCGTATGGTCTCGTTTGCCCTTTGCAGAGCCTGCGCCCACAAGCACAACATCATATTTTTCCGTACATTCTTTAATATAATTTTCCAAAATTTCCGGGACATCAGGCAAAATAGGCATAACGTCAACATCAAAGCCGTTTTCTTTCAGCGTTGCGGCAATAAAAAGCGAATTGCTCTCCGCAGCCGTGCCCGATTTTTGTATTCTTCCGGCAAGCCACTCTTTTTGGGATACTATTTCATCGCCCGTCGGTATAAATACTGTTTTCGGTTTGGCGTACACAGGAACCTTTTCAATTCCAGCACACAGAAAGAGCGAGACAAGCGGCGGCGTTACCATTTCACCTTCGCGAGCAATGATCTGCCCTGCCATTACATCTTCACCGAGAGGACGAACATTTGATGACGGCGGAAGTGATTTATACACAAGGACATTGCCATCCGCATCGGCAGAATCCTCAACCATAAGCACGGCATCTGCCCATTCCGGCAAAGCCGCGCCCGTATTCATCCACCGACAATCATTTTTTGCTATCCTTACAGGCGTTGCCGGAGATGCGCCTGCCGTATCGGACGCTTTAAGCGCATATCCGTCAACCGCTGATGCCGCGTAGTGCGGTACATTGCGCGCCGCAGTTACGTCCTCTGTAAGAATATGTCCGACTGCTTCGGATATTTCAATATTTTTCTTAAATTTTGCGGGATACTCCGCAAATGTATCAAAAATAATCTTCCATGCCTCGTCAAGCGTAATGTGTTCCGGATAATTTACTGCCATAGCCACACACAAGCCTCCTCTTTCGCACGCATCGTCTCCGTATCCTCGGCAAGACATATAAATCCGTCCGCCTCTTTAAGTGCCGTTATATACCCCGATTTTGCGGCAAGCGGCTCTGCCGTGCCTTCTTTTGATATTCTGCACGGTATAAATTTCTCTGCCCCGGTGTGCGCTGCCAAATCACCCGAAAGCGGAAAGCGCGTCAGCGTTCCGCAGAAATCGTGCGGCGCACCTATCATTTTAAGCAACAGCGGCAACAAGACAGTAAAAGCTACAGTCAGACATGAAAGCGGATGCCCGGGCAGACTTACGACCATTTTTTTTGCCTTGCGGTCTGCTGCGATAAGCGTCGGCTTTCCGGGAATAATATTTATTCCTCTGACGATCAGCCCGGGATCGGACATACGCGAAAGCACTTCAAAGGATCTGTCACGAACTCCGACCGATGAACCTCCGCTTAATATCAGCACGTCACTTTCTTTAAGCGCATTATTGAAAGACGCCTCAAATTCCGCGCCGCTATCCTTTGCTATCCCCTTATATGACGATATAAATCCATAACGCGCAAGCATTGCAGCCAAATTCCACGCATTAACATCCCGTATGGAGCCCGGTGGCAATTCCTTTGTCTCTACGGGAACGATCTCATCGCCTGTTGAAAGAATTGAAATGTTTAGGTCAGGCACATTCAGATCCGATATACCTGCTGCCGCAAGAGCGCCTATTCCGCGAAAATCTATAAGCGTGCCTCTTTCCATAATTCTTTCGCCGCACGGCAGTTCTTCACCTGCCATAACGATATTCTCATACGCCTGAGCAGAGGCACGCACCTCTGTCCACCCTCCGGCACTGTCGGTATCTTCAATCATAACCACTGCATCGGCACCGCGCGGCAGAATCCCGCCCGTAGGAATCGGTGCGGCCTCACCGCGCAAAACTTCAAAATCCGGCACCTCTCCCATAACCACCTCTCCCTTTGTTGTCAGAAAAACAGGGGATGAGGCAGAGGCGCCGGAAACATCTTCATGATGCACGGCGTAACCATCACGCAGACTCCTTGAATATGGCGGATACGCTGTGTCACTGTAAATATCTTCCGCAGACCGCAGACCTGCGGCATCGGATATGCGTACACGCCGTGACCTGATTTTCCACGGAAAACAGAGACTTTCGGTTACATTTTCAATTACGATTTTCCTTGAAGTTACTTCTTTCACAAATCCGGACATAATGCCAACGCTCCTTACGACCATTACCACTATTTTTTGATATGCACCAGATACACGGGAAAACCTGCGGCTTCAATCCGCGATTTCAGTGCTTCGGATTTTTCGCGTTCTTCCTCACCCTTAACACGAACTTTATAGAACGGTTTGCCGTCCTTTTCGGAATCTGTCATATATGCGGCAAAACCTGATTTTTCCGCATCTTTTATGAGATTAAGCGCCCTCTCCCTTTCGGTAAATCCGCCGATCTGGACATCCCATCTGGAAGAAGCGGCGGTTTTTTCACTCGTCTCCGATTTCTTCACCCTATCCTTTTCGTTTCCGCTTTTTGTGTTTTTGCTCTCTGCGTTCGCAACTCTCACTTTATCCTTGTCCGACTTAACTGCGTTCGGATTTTCCTTAACGGTCTTTGCGTTATCTCTCGCTCCCGTTACAGAGACGTCCTTATTCTCCGTGGCCTCTCCGACAGCTTTTGTCACTGCAATATTTTTATCGCTTTTCTTGGTATCTTGTGGAACTTTTGTATCTTTTGCGATCTTCTCCGGCTCTTCCGCACCGACTAATTTTGCGGCATTTTTCTTTGTTTCGCTTTTTCCGACAGTCTCTTTGGTTTTCTGTGGCTTCTCGGTCACATCAGCGGTCTTCTTTTTAGGTTTTACTTCATCTTTGGGAAGATTCTTCTTATTCTCCGTTAGATTTTCACCAATATTTATGGCATCTTCGTCAGAAGTTTCTTCTTCGTAAATCTTTTTGTCATTTTTATGTGATATTACATTCTGTTCAGCTTCAATATAATCTTTTTTCCCATAATCATTCAGGGATTCATCGGGCGAATAGAAAAAGAGCCTCACACTGAAATAAAGCAGACACACAGCAAGCACCACGCAGAGCGGCAGTATAATGCGCCCGAAGAATGACAGTCTCCTCTTTTCTTTATAGTGCCGTACTCCGGATCTGCGTCCCGTAACCATTCACATACCCCCTAACAGAAATTCTTAAGTGCTTCAATCGTCCTATCTCTCTCTGTTTTGCGCAGCTCCATACGCCCATTTTCAATGCTGTGCGCAAGCTCGGCGCTATCCTCATAACCGTACCATGCAAGAGTATATTCCGTTATCGCTTCCCTTACACCGATAAGACGCAAAAGCGGCATTTTTTTTGACAACGCACACATATCTTTTTTTATTTTCCCATATCTTTGCCTTATTGTATTCTTTCCGATAAAATCCTCTCTCTCCCAAGGCGTATGAGGTTTGGGGATAAAGGGATTGACCGACAGCGTAAGAGAGATTCCGGTCTCTTTTATGATATTGCCGCACAGAACGCTAATTGCGGATATATCTTCTTCACACTCGCCCGGCAGACCTACCATGAAATAGAGCTTAGCTTTGTCTATTCCGCACTCTTTCGCAAGGCACAGCTTCTCAATGATAGTTTCATTCGTAAACTTTTTGCCGCATGAAAATCGCAGTGCTTCGCTTCCGGTCTCCGGCGCAACAGTTATGCTCCTGCGCCCTCCCCCCGAAAGCGCGGAAATCATTTTCCTGTCCAATTTGTCAATACGCAGAGACGCAAACGAGACAGATATATTTCTTTCGGCGATGCAGTCAAGCAGCTGCGGCAGGAGCGGATAATCTCCCGCCTCCGGTGTAACAAGTCCGACCTGAGGCACTTCAAATTTATCGGATACTTCCTTAACAACCTTCTCCACAATATCAAACTTACGGAAACGCATCTTTCCAAAACAGTTGGGCAAAGTGCAATAACTGCACGAACGCGCACAGCCGCGCTGAAGTTCAAGTAAAAGTGTTTTTCCGAATACGCCTCTTGCCGTCATCCAAAGGCTATGGCTGTAATATGCACCGTTCAGATCCAAATTTCGCCCGATCTTCATCTTGCGTATAACTTTGTTGTCTCTGACATCAACGGGAGGGACAAATATCTCATCGTGTTCGGCAAGTTTCTTCCAGAGCTTTTCACGCTCAGACGTGCCGTATTTGCGGATACACTCCGCTGCATAATCAAGTGCTTCCATTCCGTCGCCCAGCACAATAAAATCACACACACCGGACAGCAAAAGCGGATTTATATACGAAAGGGCTCCTCCCATGCCAACTACGGGAAAAGACGCTTTTGCTCTGTCAAAGGGTGAAAGAGGTATATGCGCACCGCAAAGCCACTTAAAGAACTCCGGCACATCGCCTTCGTATGCGATAGTAGCACTTATGACGGAAAATCTTTCAAGCATCGTATCGCAGCAAACAGACCTGTACGGTATAGGCGACAGGAAAAAACGTTCCACCGCTATACCGTTGCTGCGCAGTCGTCCAAAGACATACTGATAACCAAGACTTGCCGCCCCTACAGAGTAATCCGCAGGGTAAAAGAGAGCCCAAGGCACATCTCCTCCCTTGGGCACTTGTGTTATCCAAATTTCGTCCTTGCGGTACTCTTCCCAGCTTTTCCACGCAGACATTCTGCAGCCGACCTGAGAAGTCCTGCTATTTAGACAGTCTGTCTTGTGAAAACGCTCCATACCGAGATCGTCCTTCATACCTTGTATATACTTTTTCACAAAAAGTGCGCTTTGTCCGTGACTCGCAAAACTCCTGCTTCGCCGACATCACGACCGACGTTTTCTCCTTACAAATGACGGAACATCATAGCTGTCCGCCGGTACACCACTGTCCTTAAAGAGATCATCATCAGCACTCTGCTGCGGTTTTTCCTGCTGTTTTACAACAGCCTGTGCAGCATCCTTTGTCTTGGGCGCAGATACAACAACGGACTGAACCTGTTCATTAAGTTTTGTTACATTCAATGGCGGCGTTGCATTCTCAGCGACACCTCCAAATGTTTCCTGACGCTTTGCCATACGGAAAGGCTGCGTCTGAGGCTGCAAACGCGGCTTCGCCTTTGTCTCCTGCATGGGGGCCGCGACTCTTCTTCTCAGATCGGCAACGGTCTTTTGCTGTTCCTCATTGCCGTTATCATCAAAACCTGTCGCAATGACTGTTATCTGAATTGAGTCTTCCATTTCAGGATCAAAGACATGACCCCAAATAATATACGCATCTTCATCTGCGGCCTCCGTTATCGTTGAAATAGCCTCATTGATCTCATGTATGCGCACATTTGAACCGCCCGTTACATTTATGAGCACGCCCTTAGCTCCTGTCATACTTGTGTTCATGAGTGGGCTGTTTATCGCATTTGAGGCGGCAACCGCAGCACGTTTTTCACCGTAGCCCTCGCCTATGCCCATTATTGCCGTGCCTGAGTTTGCCATTACCGTGCGTACATCGGCAAAGTCAACATTGACCTGTCCGGGACGTTTAATAAGGTCGGTCACCCCCTGAACAGCCTGATGCAACACACCGTCAGCCAACTTAAATGCGTCGTTGACCAGTGTTTTGCTGTCCGAAATATCAAGCAATCTGTCATTTGGTATAACGATGAGAGCATCAACCTTGCCGCGCAGCTCAGCTAACCCTTTTTTAGCCTGTCTTTGGCGGCGCGCACCTTCAAACGTAAAAGGAATCGTTACAACCGCCACAACAAGCGCGCCAACCTCTTTTGCTATCTCCGCAATAACAGGTGCCGCGCCTGTGCCGGTACCGCCGCCCATTCCCGCAGCTATAAATACCATATCCGCACCCTCAACGGCAGCACGTATCTCGTCACGCGACTCAAGTGCAGACTTTGCTCCTATTTCGGGATCCGCTCCGGCACCAAGTCCCCTCGTAAGTTCCTTTCCGAGAACGATGCGATTTGAGGTTTCCGAAAGCTCAAGATGAGCAATATCTGTATTTGCGGCAATAAACTCCACTCCGGAAACATTGCCGCGTATTATATCATTCAGCGCATTATTGCCCGCACCGCCGACACCTACTACCTTTATGACCTCATGAGACATATCTTTCATTCCGTCAATCTGAAATACATCAGTAATTTCGCCCATTGTACATTTCCCCCATACCTAAAAGAGTTCTTTGAAAGGTGCTAAAATTTTGCCAAGTATATCCCTGGGCGCGCTTGCCTCGTTCTTCGGACCCTCGTTATCATTTTTGGTAAGGAAATCCGGCACCGGCGCAGATCTTCTTGTTCTCTCATTCTTGAGAATAGAGGGATTATCAAGATAGCGGAAAGGATCACGTTCCCTTTCGGTAATATATCTTATAATTCCGGCAGCAGCCGAAAACTCCTCTGTACCAAACTGAGGGGGCATCTTTTCGTACTCTGTGGGTTTCGCAACGCGGGCAGACAACTCAAGCACATCAGAGACAAATTCATCTATTCCGAGTGACTTTGCTACTCCACCGGTTATGATAACGCCCCCGGGCAACAGCTGAATCTTTGATTCCTTAACTGCGGAACGAACCAAATCATCCACAAGTTCTCCGATTCTGCATGTAACTATATTATAGAGATCTTCTTTAAGGATAGGATACTCCTGTCCGCGATAGTTTACCGATATACTCTCGTTTTCCTCAAAATCTTCAACAAGCGAAACCTCGTGTTTCACTTCTTCCGCTTTGTTTAAGGGCAGTTTCAGGACAGCTCCTATATCGTTTGTTATATGGTCTCCACCGACAGGTATAACAGCAAGATGCTTCAATCTGCCTTCGGCAAAAACCGTAACGCCGGTAGTTCCGCCGCCTATATCAAGAACCACAGAACCCGCAGTCTCATCCTCCGGTGCGAGCACGCCAAGAGCTGACACTATCGGTTTAATAACAAGGCTTTTCACCGAAAGATCGGCTCTGTTGACACAGTTTATTACATTTTGAATCGTTGTCTTGGGCACAATTATTGACTGCAAATCAACCTCAAGGCGCGTTGCATTCATCCCGAGAGGGTCATCTATGCCGTTTGTGTCATCCAATGTATATTCCACGGGAATCGTGTGAAGTATGATCTGATTCGGAGGCACAGCAACATTCGCCTGAGCCGCCTCTATTACTCTCTCCAAATCAAGCTCGGCAACAGGACGGGGCGTTCTGCCTAAAGTAACCATTCCCTTTGAATGAACACTGCGAACTTCTCCGCCTCCAAATGAAACGGTAACCTCATCAAACTCCTGACCGACCATATTCTGCGCATCAAGCACCGCCTGCTTGATTGACTTCACAGCCTGATCAAGATTCACCACCAAGCCTTTGCGGATTCCGTTTGATGACGCCTGTCCAGCGCCTATTATCTCCGCTTCTCCGGTCTCTTCGCCGCGCTCTGCTACCACTACCGATATTTTGCTTGTACCAATGTCCAACCCGACAATAAGTTCCGGCTCATTGCCGTGTTTCAATCGTGATGTCTTCTTAAACAAAATATATGCCCCCTCTTTTAGGCGTTACCGTCTATATTGTACATTTTAGTGATTAATAATAAAAGTCCAAATCTATTGCAAAAATTATTATTTTTTTTGTTTTTCTTTGCTTTCGCTTACAGCCCCACCAACCCTGTTATTTTTCTTTACAAGAATTTTTTTGCCGAATGTTCCGTCAATAAAAACGTCTTCCGGAATATTGCCCACTCCTCCGTAAAGTTTTTTTACCGCAAGAGCGGGTTTTGCCCACAATTCAGCCTCGTTGGGCAGCATAAATTCGGCACCGTTCCCCGATTTCGCGTTCAAAAAGACTATCCTGACAACAGGCTTGCCCTCGTTGACCCCCGCTTCAATGTACTTTACGGCATGAGTCCATCCCAAACGCCCAACCGCCTCATACCATGAATCTATGAGAGTGAGCGGCACCTGTGAAGCAAAGATGTTTCCTCCGGATTTGCTCTTATCGGACATATCTATCGGCGTTGCCCTGTCCGAAGCCCATGAGAGCAGCGGTCTTTCATCCGATTTATGACTGTTCAGCACAGAATTTTCCGCAAGCGAGGAGAGCCACATTTTGCCGTCGCGTGACAGATACCAAAATTTTTCTCCCCAATATACCTTGTATTCCGGCTCAAGCGGAGAGGCATTAAGACAAAACTTTCCCCAACCTGTTATTTTAAGCTCTGCCTTAACGGGATAGAATTTTTCAACAAGTTTCTGATATTTCTCGCGCTCGTACCATAAGGACGGCCAAAATCTCTCCTGCCACATCGGTATAATGCCCAACACCACATTTTGAGGCAAAATATGCGCAGGCTGTGTCTCAACGACGCCGACTCTCATCACGGCAAATCTTGCTTCGGCTGCAAACAACACGCCAAACAACAATACGAAAAACGCCAGAAGTTTTTTCCCTCTTTTTGTGTTGTGTCTAAAACGCGCCAAAGAATTTGATCTCATATTCAAGTCTTACTCCAAATTCATCAAAAACTCTTTCCCTGCACATTTCACAAAGCCTGTAAATATCATCCGATGTCGCTTCATTGTAATTTTCAATGAAGTTTGCGTGCTTCGCCGACACTCTTGCTCCGCCGACAGCAAGCCCCTTGCACCCACAGCGGTCAAGAAGGGCACCGGCTGCATATTTTTCGGGATTCTTAAAGACACATCCTGCGCTTCTTGCACCGATAGGCTGTCCCTTTTTCAGTTCCGCAAAGCGTCTTACGTTTTGCGTTATTGTCTTTCTATCCGCTGTTTCAGAGACAAATCCCGCCTTTGTTATAAAAAAAGGCTTATCATCTTTCTCATTCCAAGGAGATTTCCTATAACACCAAGCAAGTTCACTGCTCTCCCATCTGCGGCATGTCCCGTTGTACGAAACCGTCTCAACCCATTTCAGCGTATTGGCAAACGAAACACCGGCGGCCCCTGCGTTCCCGAAAACAGCACCGCCCACAGTTCCTGGGATTCCTACGAGAAATTCAAATCCGCCGATGCCGTGTTTTACCGAAAGTTCAAGCAGCTTTTTTACAGGCAGACCCGCTCCTGCTTCAATGATGACTTTTCCGTCACTCTCGCATACATTCATAGACGACATAGCAGACGAAGATACAACCGCGGCATTGACCGTTCCATCCTGAACAAGAATATTTGATCCTCCCCCCAAGGCATACACATCTATCCCCTCGTCATGTGCCGCTTTCAGAGCATCGGATACTTGTGTGGAATCGGCAGGAGCGGCAAACCAAAGGCATTTGCCGCCGCAGTGCCATGTATTGAGTTCTTTTAACGAGACATCCGAGATTCGCTCCGTCATACCGATCATCTCTGCATTTCTGCCAGTTTTTCCAGTATTTTTTTGCCAAGCGTTCCGACAGAACCGGCTCCGAGTGTCAGTATTATGTCTCCGCATTTTGCAGAACGGCATACGGAGCTTATAAGATCTTCAAAGTCTTCCGAAAGTTCATAGTGCGACCGCGTATCATCGTCCGCAGCATCAAGTATAAGCTTTGACGATACTCCGTCTATGGGCTGTTCATCGGAGCCGTATATCGGCAGTATAAATGTTCTGTCGGCAAGCGACAGCGCCCGTGCAAATTCTTTATACAACGCCGCAGTACGGCTGAAACGGTGAGGCTGGAATATAGCGACAACTCTTCGCCCTCCAAAAATTTTACGAATCGTTGAAAGCGTTGCGGTAATTTCGTTGGGGTGATGTCCGTAGTCATCATATATGAGTATATTGTCAATTTCACCTGTCTTTTGCAGACGGCGCTTTGCCCCGCCGAAATATTTCAGCCCCTGTACGATCTGTTCATGAGGTATGCCCATTTCATAACACGCGGCGTATGCTGCAAGAGAATTAAGTACATTGTGATCCCCTGATACGGAAAGTTCAACATCTCCGACTTCTTCCCCATCATGCAGCAGTGTATATGAAACACCGCCTCCCTCACGATGGTTCACATCGGCAGCACCCCAGTTATGATTATTTCCGTATCCGTACGTTATGATCTGAGTCTTAATTTTATATTCCTCGCGCAGTTTTCTTATCCCCGCATCTTCCATACAAAGGATTGTTTTGCCGCTTTCCTTGACGTTGCTTAAAAATTCATCAAATGCGTCGGTAACCGACTTAAATGTCATATAATGATCCCTGTGATCCCAATCTATGTTTGTCACTACCGCTATTTCAGGATGGAAATAGACAAAAGAGCGGTCACTTTCATCAAGCTCTGCCGCCATATATTCTCCCTTGCCTAATTTTGCGTTCGTTCCAAGCTGAAGCACTTCACCGCCTATGGCTATGGTAGGGTCAATCCCTGCTTTCTCCGCAACAAGCGAGATCATTGAAGATGTCGTCGTCTTACCGTGAGTTCCGGCGACACCGACACCGCGGCGTTCGTTAAAAATTTTGCTTAATATCTCTGCTCTTCTTGCTACCTGTATTCCGCGCTGCCATGCTTTTAATATTTCGGGATGATCCTTCGGCAGCGCACTTGAATAGACTACGATATCAGGCATAAATTCATCTATGTGTCTTGTGTCATGACCCTTCATAACGGGGATCCCCGCATCTTCAAGACGTCTTGCATACGCAGTGCTGACAAGGTCGCACGCAGACACACGCGCTCCTATCTTATCCAAAAGTATCGCAAGAGCGCTCATTCCGGCTCCGCCTGCACCCATTAAATGAATATTTTTCCCTTTGAGACCTTCATCTAAAATCTTCATACTCATCCGCCCCTATTTTTATTTACATTCCCGGCAATTCCATATTTCGTCCCACAATCTGCTGCAAACAGCCTCTCTGTGATTGTAAGGCGATACGCACTTTGTCCCCGATTTTTCGCCTATCCCCGACAACACATCCGCAAGTCTGCTCTCCATCTCATCCTCTTTAAGCATAATTCCATTGTTTTCTTTCACAAACAGCTGCGCATTTTTTAGCTGATGGTTATCTGTCGCTCTGCTGCACGGTATCACGACAGCCGGTATTCCAAGTTCCCTTGCTTCCGCAAGAGTTGATCCGCCGGCCCTGACGACAAGCACATCGGCAAGAGAATATAAGAGCGATGTATTCCACACTCTCGGCAGCAATATCACATTATCCGAAGGACGTTCCGGCATCTCCGTAACGGCAGGAAGTACAAATGTCCACTCTCTGAGCATCTCCGATTCGGCAATTTTACATATTATGTTCTTTACGGATACACTGCCGAGCGATCCTGTAAAGACAACGGCAATTCTGCCTGTCGGTACGCACTCGCCCAACCCCAAATCTCTCCATGCGGCGGCGCGTTCAATAATGTCAAAGTTTCTGACAGGGATACCCACGTATTTATATCTATTTTTCTTGATGGGTACGCACTCGTTCCATCCGCTCAATACGAGAATACCGTTTTTTGAAGCAAAGCGCGTAACTCTCCCTGCATATACATTCTGTTCGTGTATGAGGCAACGCACTTTGTACTTTTTGCACGACAGCATTACGGGAAAAGAGAGATACCCTCCGAAAAGCAGTGCTGCATCGGGCTTAAAAGAATCTACGCCTTTCCGCGCTTTTTGAAATGCAGAGACCATGCAGCCAAACCTCTTAAATTTTTCAGCAACATCTCCTGAGAGGGGAGATCCCTCTATAGGCAGCACAAAAGGGTCAACTCCGGCAGCCTTATATATATCAAGTTCCAGCCGGCGCGCCCCGCACATATACCGCACGGCACACTCCGGATGATTTTCACTCACCCACATACCAAACGACAAGGCCGGCCATATATGACCGCCGGTACCGCCTGCCGCAAGAATAAGCCTCTTCATAACATCTGCTTTCATGCCATATCTGCCCCCATACGGCTTTCCTTTTCCAACCGCAGAAGCATACCGACCCTTGCCCACATAGTAACAAGTGACGTTCCTCCGTAGCTCAAAAAAGGCAGAGCCATTCCCGTAAGCGGTACCATCTTTGTAACTCCTGCGACATTTATTGCAAGCGGCAGAATTACGGTGAGCGCAATTCCCCATGTCATAGCAGCTTCAAATCCGCTTCCTGTTCTGAAATATGTGACGCGCGTCTGAGCAAACCAAAATGCAAACAGCCCGATTACGCACAGAGTTCCGGCAAGACCTAACTCTTCTCCCACAGCGGCAAATATAAAATCAGTGTACGCGGCGGGAAGATAATTTAATTTTTGGAATCCGTGTCCGAGACCCATTCCCCACATTCCGCCGTTTGCAAACGCTATAAGCCCCTGTATTGCCTGATAACCCTTATCAAGCGGATCCGACCACGGATCCAAAAAGGCGGTGATTCGCCTCATTCTGTACGGCTCAAATATAATCAGCAGCGGCAGCGTAATGCCAAGCAGCACGCCGCCTATTATGACGGGATAGCGCCAGCAGATTCTCTCAACATAGATACCCATTGCAACGGCAGATACAAGCACCATCGTACCAAGGTCAGGCTGACAGAGCAGCGGGATAGCACATATTACCGTAAGTAAGCCGACCCTTACAAAGCTCTTAAATTCGTATGATGCCGCATCATACTTTGAAAGAAGCTTTGACACATGAAGTGCTACGGCAAGACAGAGCAATTCCCCCGGCTGTATTGACATACCAAGCCCGGGTATTCTCACCCAGCGTCTTGCGCCGCCTATTGACTCACCTACTCCCGGAATAATAGGCAGCCATGCGAATACCCACATACACACGAGAATGACACCGGACCACTTGTACCAGAATTTCAGCGGCACGAGATAGACCACATACATTCCCGCCATCGCCACACCAAGCCAGGTCAGCTGCTTTATCCCCATCTGAAACGGCGTTCCCGTGTTCACAAATGATGTGGGGCTTGTCGTGGAAGTTATCACAAGGATACCTATTCCGCTCAAAATCAAAGGCACAAGCCACAGAAAGGGATTTACCGAAAATTTTTCAATTTCTCCGGGGATGTCACGCTCAAACATTTTACTCTTCTCTTTCTATTATTCCCTTTGCTATCGCGCAAAAATGTTCGCCGCGCACATTATAGCTCTTATACATATCCCAGCTTGTGCATGCCGGAGAAAGAAGGATCGTATCTCCCGCCTCAGACATTGAATATGCAATATTCACGGCATCTTCCATATCCGATGCGAGCCTGTAGTTTTCTACACCGACAGAAGCAAGTGCTGCGGCTATTTTTTCTTTTTCGGCTCCCAAAATGACAGCGGCCTTTGTATAATTTTTAACAGCTTCGGCAAGCGGCGCATAATCCTCGCCCTTTCCCTGACCGCCGAGTATAATTATCTTGCTTCCGTCAAGAGACGTCATCGCCGTTATTGTCGCAGCAACATTCGTACCCTTTGAGTCATCAACAAAAGTTACGCCGTTGACACTTCCGGCAAACGCACAGCGATGTTTCGGCGGCGTATATGAACCTATAACATCAGACGACACATCCGACACGTTAAAAATCTCAAGAGCGCCGAGTGCCATCGCCGTATTTTCAAGATTGTGCTTTCCGAGAAGTTTTACATCGTCAAAACAGAACATTTTATGCTTTATATGATCTTCTGCATCGTTTATCCACACAGCGTGAAGTTCTTCGTCAAGGCAGATTCCCCGAACTTCCGCTTCGCACTTATTCCATGAAAGCGGAAATTTACGCACGCATTCTTTTATCTTCAGCGCATCTTCATCGCGCTTCTGATAGATCGCAGAACCTCCCTCCGCGACACATCTGATAATATTTGCCTTTGCTGCAACATAATTTTCGTAGGAGCCATGCCAGTCTATGTGGTCGGGCGCAAGATTCGTCACGACGGCAAGGTCGCACTTAAATTCCTTTGCCCAATGCAACTGAAAGCTTGATAGTTCAAGGACAACAAAATTATACGACTTGTCCGCGGCGTGTACTGCCGCGTTTCCGATATTTCCACCCGTCATTACGGAATAACCCATCTTTTCAAGATAATATCCTATCATTGAAGTCGTGGTCGTCTTGCCGTTGCTGCCGGTAACGCCTATCACGGTCCCGTTAAGGTATGGAGAGATAAAATCAAGTTCCCCTGTTATCTTTACATTTTTCTCACGCGCATCTTTGAGTATGGGAATGTCAGGCGATATGCCGGAGCTTACGAGTATTTCGTCTGCTTCAAGCACACGGAGCGTATTTCCGCCATCTTCCCAACTGATTTTTTTACTTTCAAATGCTTTTTTTACATCTGTGCCGATTTCCTTTTTATCGGAGACAAATACGTCCGCTCCATGCTCTTGAGCAAACTCAGCAAGCGCCTGTCCGCTTACGCCGGCTCCTATTACGGAAATTTTTCTTCCTTTTAGTTCACACGCCATTTTATCCACTCCGTTCTTTCAAATCATATCAACGTGAAAATCAGTAAAAGAGACAACATGCCAACTATGTGTATCAGCCAAAAGCGTGCCACTATTTTTGTCTCTTTCCAACCGCACAATTCAAAGTGATGATGCACGGGACTCATTTTGAAAATCTTCCTATGAAAGTGCCGTATTGCAACTATCTGAATAAAGACCGTAAATATCTCTATCCCGAACATAAAACCAAGCGGAAACACCGCCGGCACAGAACCGGAGGTAAGACAAACAGTCAATATGAGAGCCGCAAGGAAGTGTGAACCAACGTCTCCCATAAAGACAGATGCCGGATGTGAATTGTGCCACAGAAAACCGAGAGATACACCGCAGCCCATTGCGGCAATTATCATTGCATCGGCATTTTCGCAAAGTACGAACAAAGCACCTACAAATGAAAAGAGCGAACACCCAACCGCAAGTCCGTCCAGTCCATCCGTAACATTCACCGCATTGAGCAGTCCGACGCCAATAAATGATACTGCCGCGACATAGACGGGATAGGAAACTTCAACATAAGGCAATATGATATACGGAGGCACAGCGGCATAAGATACGCATGGCACGGTAACTGCGATTTGAAGGAACAACTTCTGCATACTTGTAAATCCGTCGGAAGATCTGCGCAAGTGCTTCAGCAGGTCATCCGCAAATCCTACGGCTGCTGCCGCAATAGGATACGTCACACAAAGCAGGACTTCGGTAAAGCTCCAAAATCCGCTCACGCACAGAATTATTGCAACGATCACCGCAACCGCGACAAAGACAACACCGCCCATCTCAGGCGTACCGAGTTTATTTTCCTCATGCCATTTGGGACCGTACAGCTTCGTCACCTGTTCAAGCTTCATCTTACGCATGGCATCTATCCAAAATCTCTGAATCGTGATCTCAAGGAAAAATGCCAAAAGGGCAATAGCTATGAGATATATCAACTTGCCGCCTCCATATACTTGTCGGTTATATATGAAAGACCGTAAGAGTTTGATCCCTTAACAAGCACAACGGCACCGTCCGTCTCCGAGTAATTCAGAATAGCATCAATATCCGCAAGACAATCGCACAAAAGCGCTTTGTTTGGCAATTCTCCGCACGTTTTCCACTCATCTCCGAGCAGCACGATCTTGTCAAAATCACTTACTTCACTCAATATTTTTTCATGCCACACGGCACTTTCTCTTCCAAGCTCCCTCATACCCGCCAAAACAGCACGTTTTTCAAGTCCCATATTTTCCGCCAAAGAGCGCGTATTGCATATTGCCATACTCATTGCCGCAGGACTTGCATTATATGCTTCATCTACAAGCCAACCGCCGCCGGAAAGTCTGCGGCACACACCATGCCCCGAAACAGCTCTCGCATTCGCAAGACCGTATCTCGCTTCGTCCGGTGAAAGCCCCATTTCAACGGCTGCCGCAAACGCAAGCGCCATATTATACGCATGCTGCACACCGAAGAGATGTGACAAAAGTGTTAATTTTTCATTTTTATATTCAATATCCGCCAAGACAGAGACGCCGCCGCTCTCCGCCGTGATTTTCGCATCCTTTATCACAACATCACAGCATGATCTCTTACCTACCGAAATTTTTTTCTTTCCCTCAAGTCCGGCAGAGAAATATTCCGCAAGCAGCGTGTTATCGCCGTTATATGCCACAGCCGACAATCCGGAATGTCTGCATATTTCCGTTTTCTCTCTCAGCACACCGGACATTGTCCCGAAATTTTCAAGATGACACGGCGCAACCTCAGTTATCACCGCAACATCGGGGGGAAAGAGCCCCACAAGTTTTGCGATCTGACCGAAATTATCCGAGCCAAATTCAAAGACAATAGCTTCCATATCCTCCGGCATAGTAAGAACACCAAATGAACAGCCCAAAGGTGTGTTGTAATTTTTGATCGCCGTGTGTACCTTGTATTTTTCACGCAGCGCCGCGCTTATGAGTTCGCGCGTCGTGGTTTTGCCCACACTTCCGGTAACCGCTGCCGATTTCGGCGCAACTCTTCTGTAATATTCTTTTGCCAGCTTAAGATATGCGTCCTCGCTGCCGTTTACCGTTATGAATGATACATTTGGAAATTCACTGACAAAATCACCGCGGCAGAAAGCATATTCTTCCATCATGATAAGTTCCGCACCGCGCTCTGCCGCGCTCCTTACATAATCGTTTCCGTCTGTATTCGCGCCCCTCACAGCAAGAAATGCACTGCCTTTTTTCACTTCGCGGCTGTCAAACACCCACTCACGGCAAACGGGAACATCACGTCCGAAGCTTCTGCCTCCGCATATAGCAGCACCCTCGCAGCTTCCGAAAGATTTCATTTCACTATTTCCTTTCCATTGATTTTGCACCAGTCTGCCACGATTTCCCTGTCCACAAGAGGCACAGAACCGTTTTTCAATATCTGATGCGTTTCGGGACCGCGTCCGGCTATAACCACAATGTCGCCTTTGCCTGCGCGTGAAAGACCTTCATATATTGCCTCTCTCCTGTCCGTAATAGCGGTGTGGGCACGATTTACTTTCTTCACTCCTGCCGCAATTTCTGAAATTATGACATCGGGATCCTCGGAACGCGGGTTGTCGGATGTGACTATGACATCATCGGCAAGCCTTCCGGCAATCTCTCCCATAATGGGACGCTTGCTTTTATCCCTATCTCCGCCGCAGCCGAATACAACGGAAAGAACACCGCGGCATACAGGCCTGACAGCATTCAGTACCTTTTCCAATCCATCCGGAGAATGAGCAAAATCTATCACACACGCTGCTCCGCTGTCAAAACCGTAACGCTCAAGACGACCTGGGATCTGAGGCATTTTACTCATAGCATTAAGGGCAATATCAGCCGGAACTCCCAAAGAATATGCAAGCGAAACCGCCTGCAACATATTCAGCACATTATACGAGCCGAGCAACGGAAGACGTACAATATCTTTCTTTCCGATACAGCCAATATTTACCTCCACGTCAAGGCCACCGATACCGATCTTTGTTATCCTTGCAAAAAAATCCGCCTTTTCGTCCGTCATACTGTAGGTCATTGACCTTTCGCCCAAAGCACGGCAAAGCCTCCTGCCGTACTCATCGTCAATGTTTACCGATGCTGACCAATCGCTCTTCATAAATCTGTCAAAAAGAGATTTTTTCGCGAGGAAATAATTTTCCATGTTCCCATGATAATCAAGATGCTCTATCGTAAGGTTCGTAAACCCACCGCGGTCAAAATATGTACCGTTTATCCGTCCCTGCATTATCGGCTGTGATGCCGCTTCCATAACACACGCACCGCATCCGTTTTTAACCATCTCGGCAAGAAGTGCCTGAATGTCACAGCCCTCCGGAGTAGTGTGCGCGGCTTCACGCACATTGCAGCCGTCATCATAATTGACAGTGCCTATTATTCCCGTCTTTATTCCGGCACTCTGCAAAATATTCTGCATCATAAACACCGATGTTGTCTTTCCGTTTGTGCCTGTCACTGCGATCATCTTCAACTTCTTTGAAGGCTCGCCGTATAAAAGCGATGCGGTCTCACCCATTGACGCACGCACGTTTTTGCATATTATCTGAGGAATTTCAAAATCAATTTTGCGTTCACACAACACAGCCGATGCACCGTCCCTTACGGCACACGGCACAAAGTCATGCGCGTCCGAGTGTTCTCCCTTTGTGGCGGCAAATATATTTCCGGCACGGACATTTCGGCTGTCACAGACCATATCATTCAACTCAATCTCTTCCGCGTGAAACCCATCGGGCATATAAATTTGATGTGCCATATTGTTTTTTTCAAGAAGATAAATCAGTTCATCAAGCCTCATCACTTATATCCCCTTCCGATTACCGCAAACTGTTTTCAACCTTAAGACTCCTCGTTGCGTCCCTGCCTTGACTTTGAACTATATCCTCGGCTATTGCCTTAAAGATAGGCGCTGCGATCTGTCCGCCGTAATATCTTGTGCCCTTCGGCTCTCCTATGTTTATGACCATCACATATTTAGGCTTATCCGCGGGCCAAAATCCGGCAAACGATGCGACATACTGACCTTTTTTATATTGTCCGGAGGTTGCTATCTGCGCTGTGCCTGTTTTTCCCGCGATTCTGACCTTATCCGACTTCGCCTGTTTTCCTCCGCCTTCGGATACGACCATAGCCATAGCATGCCTCAAAAATGCCGCTGTTCCTTCGGACATAACATTGTAACGCACGCGCCGTGTGCCTTTATGGACGACATTACCGTAACTGTCGCGAACTTCCCCTATAACGTAAGGTTTAAGGAGCTTTCCGCCGTTCACTATACTTGAAATCGCCATAACAACCTGTATCGGAGTAACCCCTATCCCCTGACCTATAAATATATTCGCGGGAACCGTACCGAGCCATTCCTCCGGCTCTTTCATAAGCCCTGCTTCCTCGCCCGCTATCTCAACATCGGATTTTTCGCCAAATCCGAACTGTCTTAACATTCCGTAAGCCTCATACTTGGGCACTCTCATTGACATAAGCGACATGCCTATATTGCAGGAATTCATAATAACGTGAGTCACATCTTGAAATCCGTGCGCCCTTTTGTTCACATCATTCATTGTCTTATCAAACAGCTTCATCGTGCCGTGACACATAAATGTTGAATTTCTTGACACGTTTCCGCTTTCAAGTGCTATTGCGGTCACTATAGGCTTAAAGATAGATCCCGGCTCAAATACGCGCCCGACGACATTGTTGCGCACCGCGTTCTCGTCTGAGAGCGACTGCCTCTTGTTGGGATTCAAAGTCGGATAGCTTGCCAAAGCAATGATTTCGCCTGTGTATGGGTCAACACAAACTCCGGCCGCCCATGAAGCATCGGCATTCTTCGCACCCTCAGCAAGACGAAGTTCCATGATCTGTTGGATCCCCGAGTCTATGGTAAGACGCATTGAGGAGGCATTAAGCTTTGTAGGTGCCTGTGCGCCTCCTATGATCTCAACTCCGCGGCCGTGCGAATCCCTTGCAACAAACCGCGTGCGCGGCGGAGAATAAAGCAGAGAATTCCATTCAAGCTCAACCCCTGCCTGTCCAAGCTGATCTATATCACAAAAACCGATAAGGTGAAACGCAAGCGAATCATGCGGATAATTTCTGCGAATCTCTGTAACCGTGTAAAGCCCCGGAATTTTTTTATCTATAACTCTATCCGCTACACTCTTAGGCAAATTGCGCTTAACCCAATGAAATCTGCCCTCCATCGGCCTTGAAAATTTATCGGCTGTCTCTCTGCCAAACGCCTCTGCAAGAAAATCCGCGCTCGCCGGATCCCAGTACATCGGATCAATGAAAAAACTTGTCGTAGGCACCGATACGGCAAGCGGCACTCCCCATCTGTCGGTGATAGTGCCTCTTGTAGCGCCCTCCGATATATTCGCCCAATACTGCTTCTGCGACTGCTGTGAAATTCTCTTGTCCGGGACAAGATGAGCCTTTGCTGTACCTAAAAGCAACACCAAAAGAATCAGGTACACCAATACCCACACCAACTTATTCTTCCTTATTCCATTATCTTCCCGTCTTCTAATCCTCGGCATGAGCTGTGTCCACAAAAGGATTCATATTCGCCAAAAATCCTTTGTCCTTTGCCGCACGCACTTTCTTAGGAGACACAGCCGCAATTTCAGCCATCCTCACCTTTATGCACCGAATATTTTCTGCGTTTTCCATTCCGAGATTATTTCTCGCATAAGTATAGATTCTCGCCGGAGTAAGCATCTGCGAATATTCACGGGACAAATCAGCGTTGCGTTCCCTACATTCCTCAATCTTATGCGTAGTTTCCGATATTCTGTGTTCAAGATAAAGCCCATAAAGACGTATCGTACCCAACACCGCCGCGCACACAAAAAGACATATACAGCTTGACACAAAAAACACAGAATGATGTTGCTCTTCTTCGTGCTTAAACTCACTGTTCCTTGCTTGTCTCATATCCCCGAATTCTCCTCGCATTCATACTTGCGAAATATCATCATCTTCGCGCTTCTTGCCTTATAATTCTCCGCAACTTCATCTTCGGTCGGAAGAATCGGCTTCTTAGGGGTGATCTCACCCTTCTTTTCGTCTCTCCATCTCCTAAAGTGCAGCTTTGTCATCTTTTCTTCAAGCGAATGATAAGATATAACGACTATCTTCCCCTTGGGCTTCAAAATTTTCAAAGCCCCATCCAAAGCCTCATCAAGGGCATTTATCTCGTCGTTCACAGCGATACGGAGCGCCTGAAAAATCTTCCTCGCGGGATGCCCTCCCATCTTACGCTGCAAAGGCTCCGGAAGGATCTTCCTCACAAGCGCGACAAGCTCTCCCGTAGTATTCAAAGTGCCTCCGTATTCACGGTAACGCACGATGCCCTTTGCTATCTGAAACGCATTGCGCTCCTCGCCGTAATCTCTGAATATCTTTGTAAGCCTGCTAACATCGGCATTCGCCAAAATATCGGCGGCATTTACGCCTATTGCCTCTTCTCCGCTCTCCATTCTCATATCAAGAGGACCGTTGATTTGAAAAGAAAAACCTCTTTCGCCCTCCGTCAACTGCATATTTGAAACACCTAAATCAAAAAGGACAAAATCCGCTCCGTGAAAATCGCTTCTCAAAGCAAGATCCGAGATATTTCTGAAATTATCAGCTATGATCTCAAAGCGCGGCGCAAACGGCGCAAGACGCAGAGAGGCAATCTCTCTTGCCGCAGCATCTCTGTCAAAACCATAAACGAAAGCGCATTCGTACCTTTCAAGTATTGCCGCGCTGTGTCCTCCGAGACCCAAAGTCGCGTCTGCGACACAGATGTCACTTTTGTCATCATCAATCGCAGCAAGCGTCTCTTTAAGCATTACAGAGATATGTTCTTTCATATCTCATCCAATTCCTCTGCTATACTGCTGAAATCGTCAAGCACTTCTGTACGGTGTTCATTCCACTTATCGCTGTCCCAAACCTCCAAGTGATCTTCGGACCCGATAAGCGTCACATCGGACACGATCTCGCCGTACTCTCGCAAAATCTGCGGTATAAGGATTCGCCCTGCTCCGTCAATCTCAAGCTCGCTTGCCATTGACAAAAGCACCCTGCGAAAATCCCTTGTTTTCTTCTTAAATGACGACAGATCTTTCAGCTTAACAAGCAATTCTTCCCAACGCGAAACGGGATAAAGCGTAATACAGCGGTCAATGCCTATAGTCGCAACGACAGACGCGCCAAGCTCCCCACGAAACTTCGCGGGCAAAACCATGCGCCCCTTGCCGTCTAACCTATGACAGAAACTTCCCACTAACATACACTTTCACCCCACTTTATTCCATTTTATACCACAACGCATACACTTTATCCCCTTTTCCCAAATCGTGCAACGCAAAAATCTAAAAAGTCGTGAATAAAATAAGGTCTATAGACTCAATTTTATAAAATACAATTTATGCCTGAATATAACGTAAAAATTTGAAGACACTATCAATCAGGATAACCAAGCAATGTCTACATATTTTCATTTATCGCTTAATTTTCAAAGGAATAAAATGCGTTTGAGAAAAACCGCATATAAATTTATCTCATAGTGTGATGTCGGATATATACAAAAAATCCGCCGTGCGATCAAGCACGGCGGCATAATATAACGAAGCACCCAATAAGCCGGGTTTTGTAAGAAATAATCTTTCAGCCATTTATCTAATCCTGCGCTTGCACGCAGAAATGAGCGGTCGTACCCGGAAGTCAGCGGGCAGCCTCGTCCTTCCCTATTCAACCTTGCTCCTGATGGGGTTTGCCAAGCCCGCGAATTCCTGCGCGGCCGGTGGGCTCTTACCCCGCCTTTTCATCCTTGCCGTCATAAGACGGCGGTTTCCTTTTCTGTGGCACTTTCCCTGGGTTCGCACCCGCAGGAATTTCTCCTGCATCACGCCCTGCGGAGCCCGGACTTTCCTCCCGCGCAAAACGCGCCGGCGGCTGAAATTAGATACTTCAAGCGGAATTATAACATAAATTCTCATTCTGCGCCGCAGCAAAAACGCCCGCACATACGCTTCGCTTGCGCGAAAATGACAGATATTCGTGTATACATCGGACTATCAATAAATGTCCTGCGGTGCAGCGTGAGGATATGAATACAAAGGCGCAGTTTCCGCGTGACACGAAAGGAGAGAAAACACACACGAAAACTGCGCTCTATACAGTTTGAGATACGGGGTTATCTCAATTACTGCCATGACTGATTGGTTTGTTCAGCGTGTGCCGTAGGGCACGCGCTATTATTATACTGCAAATTTCATTTTGCTGTTGTTCTTTTGCTTTGACTTGCGACCATTATCGGCTTTTTTTTATTTTCTTTCCGTCTCTTTTGTATTTTCCCGAAAAAGACGATCTATTTCTTCTTCGGTCATCTGATGTATTGTATCACTTGCTTTGTCTCTCAGACGTTCGGCAAGCCTTGTGTAGCGTACTTTGGTGCTGTCATTTCGTACCGCGATTTGCAAGGCTTTTTTTGTTCCGACTATGACAACGAGTTTTTTGCCGCGTGTGATTGCAGTGTAGAGCAGATTGCGCTGAAGCATCACATAGTGCTGAGTAAGCAGCGGTATTACGACCGCAGGATACTCAGAGCCTTGTGATTTATGTATTGATACCGCATAAGCATGGACAAACTCTTCTGCTTCGGAAAATTCATAATGCACCGTGCCTGTGTCCATTTCAACCGTTATCGTCTCATCGTCGGCGCTGATCTTTGTTATCGTGCCGATGTCACCGTTATATACGTCTTTGTCGTAATTGTTTTTTGTCTGCATAATTTTGTCTCCCTCTTTGAATGTATGTTCAAGACGTGTGAGGGAAGCGCCGTTTCGGGTGTTTAATATTTTTTGCAGTTCCGCATTAAGATGTCTGGTGCCGAGCGTTCCGTTGTGCATCGGAGCCAAAACCTGAATGTCGGTTATCGGGTCAAAGTTGAATCTGCGAGGAATATTTTCAGATACGAGTTTTTTGATCGTTGCAAGAACTCTTTCCTGAAATAATGCCGTGTATTCGTCCTCTGTTATGCCGCTTTTTTCAATGCGCGGTTCTATAAAGTAAAAGTCGGAGAGTTCCTTGCTCTGATCATCGGGAAGAAGGGGCATAAGTCCGTCGTTTATCCTGTGTGCGTTGATTATTATACGGCTTTCTTTGCCTTGACGGAAAATTTCGTTCAGTTTAACTATGGGGCAGACCTCGGATTCTATAAGATCTTTCAGGACGTTGCCCGGGGATACTGAGGGAAGTTGATTGACGTCACCGACAAGTATGAGCGATGCGCTTGCGGGTATTGCTTTCAAAAGATGATGAAAGAGTATTATATCCACCATAGACGCTTCATCTATTATGAGCAGATCGCATTTAAGCCGATTCGTGCTGTTGCGCATAAATGTGCCGGTCGCGCCTGTGATGTCTCCGGCAGTGCCTGTGTATTCAAGAAGACGGTGAATCGTCTTTGCCTCGTGCCCTGTTGCCTCGGCCATTCTCTTTGCCGCGCGTCCCGTGGGGGCAGCAAGCATTACGGTGTAGCCTTCCTTTTCCCGCAGCGAGAGAACGGCGCGGATTATCGTTGTCTTTCCTGTGCCCGGGCCTCCGGTTATTATCATTACTTTTGAGTTCACAGCGCACTTTATGGCATTTATCTGAGCTTCTGCGAATTTTATGCCGACTTCACGTTCAAGCCACGGAAGCACTGCCGCACAATCTACATATTGGCTGTTGTACGGCTCGCAGACCAACGACCTGAGATTCTCGGCTGCCTTTGTCTCTGCGTAGTGAAATGCCGGCAGATATACGGCAGTGTCATTTTTGCCGTCCTTATCCGTGAAGTCCTCAACTATAATCTCTTCGCTCAGGCGTGCTGCTTCAATTCCGGCACGTGCCTGCTCAAGTGTTACGGAAAGTGTACGCGCCGTGTGCGCCGCAAGAAGGTCAATAGGAATATAGACGTGTCCCTCTGTTACAAGCTGATTCAATGTAAATTGGACACCGGCTCTTATGCGCAGCGGTGAATCTGCTTCTATGCCGAAATTCTTTGCTATTTTGTCTGCTGTGGCAAAGCCTATGCCTGCCACTTCGGATGCAATTCTGTATGGATTTTCTGTCAGTGCCGCCTCTGTTTGAGAGCCGTAGCGGTTGAATATGCGCATTGCGAAACCTGTGCCGATGCCGTAGCTGTGAAGAAAAATCATCACTTCGCGTATGTTGCGCTGTTCTGCCCATGCTTCACCGATTTTCTCCGCTTTATTTCTGCTTATGCCGCTTACCTCCGCAAGCCTGTGCGGTGCTTCGTTAAGAATCGTAACGGTCTCGTCTTTGAATTTTTCTGTGATTTTTTTCGCCGTTGCTGCGCCTATGCCGTGAATTATTCCGGAGGCAAGAAATTTTTCAATCCCGTCAGAGGTTGCGGGAATTGCCGATGTACATTCCGATGCTTGAAATTGCACGCCATACTTTGGATTTTTTACCCAGATGCCGCGCATAACAAGGCGTTCTCCTTGAGCGGGTTCCGGCATATTGCCTATTGCCGTCACGGGTTCGCTGTGTCCGTGCACACTTAAGCGGAGAACGGTGTAACCATTCTCCGCATTATGAAATATTACTTTTTCCACATCGCCTGTAAGTTCCGTGGAAGGTGTCTTTTTTTTTGTATCTGACAACGAGGCCGCCTCTATTTAATGTATCTGATTTTTCCGTCAACAACTGTCAGACCGATCTCAATTTTATCAATCTCTTCTTCATGGACAGTGAAAGGATCCTGCATACACGCAATGAAATCAGCAGCCTTGCCTTTTTCAAGCGTGCCGCGCCACGCAAGTTCACCGCAGACATTTGATCCTCCGCTTGTGTAAACTGCAAATGCCTCAACTCTGTCAAGACGCTGCGATGGAATCCAACCGTGTTCCGGCTTACCGCGTTTATCACGGCGAGTCATTGACGTGACAATGCCCGTAAAGGGATCTGACGGTGCGATGGGGGCATTTGATCCGGCGCCGACCGGAATTCCGGAAGCTATCATTGTTTTCCATGCGTAGCTGCTTCTCGCACGTTCTGCACCGAGTCTTGACATAATAATGCTCCAGTCCGATGAAATAAATACAGGCTGAATATCCGCCATTACGCCAAGTGTCACCATGCGTGCGCAAAGATCATCCGGCATCACCTGACAGTGAATTATTCTGTGCCGAACGTGGCTGTGCGTTTTATTTGCCGCGTACTCAACAGCGTTTAATGAACGCTCTATGGCTCCGTCACCGACTGCACAGAATGCAACAAGCATACCGGCCTCCTGTGCCAAAGCCGTCATTTCGTTGAGTTCTTCCTGTGTGTGTAAATATACGCCTCTGTTTCCCGGATCATCGTTGTAGTCCTCGCGAAGTGCAGCTGTGTATGCGCCCAAAGAACCGTCTACCTGTATTTTCAGAGGACCGGAACGGAAATATCTGCTGTGTCTGAGGTGTGAGCCGTGTCGCACAAACTCCGACAATTCTTTTATATTTTGAAAGGGCCACTGCTCTGTAAGTCTCAGCGGAACTTTATCTTTTGCGTCAAGGTTTTCGTATAATGAAAATACTCTATCCGGGTCACCAACGACTGCAACATCGTCTGTCTGTACGGATGTCACTCCGCGCTTTATAAGCTGCTGCGCGGCAAGCGAGAAACATCTTTCCAACGTATCTTCATTTACTTTCGGAATACGCATTTTTGTCCAATGTACTGCGGCTCCTCCCATAACTCCGTTCGGTTCGCCGTTGTCATCAAGAAACATTGTTCCTCCGTGGATTTCAAGATCCCGCGTTATTCCAAGCACCTCAATCGCCTTGCTGTTGAGAGAGACTACAGTTCCGCATGAGCGTTCAAACAACATCGGCATATCTGTTGAAATTTTGTCCAAATCATATCTGTTAGGATAACGCTTTTCTTCAAGTTTTTCCTCATTCCAGCCCACTGCATAAAGCCATCCGTTGTCTGCCGGAGAGTGAACGGCAAAAAATTTCCTTGCCGCAGATATAATTCTGTTTATTGACGACACCCGAGAGAGATCCAGCATCTGTGCAGCGATTCCAGAAAGGAGAACGGAAATGTGCGTATCCGTAAAGCCGGGCAAAATGAATGCGCCCTTCATGTCAAGGACTATTGTCTTTGTATCGCACATTTTAAGAATATCCGCATTGCTTCCAACGCTTTCAATGATACCCGCACGAGCAAAAAGTGCCTGAGCACGCCCGGGGTACGCCATGGGATAGATAATACCGTTTATAAGTGCGATAGAATCTGCTCGTGTAACATCCGGCATATTTACAAACCTGCCCTGATCAAAAGACTACAGCCCTTTAAGAAGTTCTATTATCGTTCGTGTTCCAAAACCGGTCGCACCTTTCACATAGTAGCTGAACGGGTTCTCAACAAAATCTGTTCCGGCTATATCAAGGTGAATCCACGGAATATCCTTGTCAACAAAGGCTTCAAGGAACATCGCAGCCGTAATTGCACCACCGTAGCGTCCGGCGGAATTTACCAAATCGGCAAACGGAGATTTTATCTGTTTGCGAAGATTGGGATCCGTCATCGGAAGCTGCCAGAATGACTCTCCGCTTCGCTTCGCCGCAGCAAGAAGCTTGTCCGCAAACTCTTGATTATTCGTGAATACCCCTGCCGTTGAATTGCCGAGGGCAACGGCGCAAGCTCCGGTAAGCGTGGCTATATCAAGTATGCAGTCGGGTTTCATCTCCGATGCGCAGCAGAGCGCGTCTGCAAGTGTGAGGCGTCCCTCAGCATCGGTATTGTTCACCTCTATCGTCTTGCCGTTCCTTGCGCGCAGAATATCATCGGGTCTGTATGCGCTGCCTCCTGGCATATTTTCAGCCGCAGCGGAAAGAGCCGTGACTTTCCACGGAAGATCAAGCTGTGCGGCAGCGGCTATCGCTGCAAATACACAGCAAGCACCGGACTTATCTCCTTTCATCGTAAGCATAAAACTATCGGGCTTAATATTCAGCCCACCGCTGTCAAATGTAAGTCCTTTGCCGACTATAACAATATGCCCCTTTGGAGTACATTTCGGAGTATATGTAAGACGAATGAATCTCGGTTTGTTAGCAGATCCGCTGCCAACGGCAAAATACGCACCCATCTTTTCGGCCTCAATGCGCTTTTCGTCCCACACTTCATATTCAAGACAGAATTTATCCGCGAGCTTCCGAGCCTCTTCCGCAAGCGCCGACGGTGTTATGCGGTTGCCCGGTTCGTTTTCAATATCGCGTGCCCACATCTGTGCTTCTGCCGATATAACGCCTTGCTTTACACTGTCAGGGTCAGCACCTGCTATTGTGATCTGCTCCGGCGAGCAGAAATTATCGTGTTCGTTCTTTGTTTTGTATTTATGAAAGCGGTAAGATGCAAGAGCCGCCCCTTCCGCGACCGCCGCAGAGCGCGCCGCGTCCTTTGGATCTTCAATGGTTATTGAAAGAGTTTTAACGCCTCTTTCGGCAGCTGCGCGTGCGGCACGAAATGACGCAGTACGCAGAGCATTGTTTTTATTGTATTCCTTGCCGTCTACGCCGGATATAAATACATAACGCACATTCCTATCTGCTGTCGGAATCGTCAGAAGAGAACCTTCCTCCGCGCTGAAATTTGCATTTACCGCTATCCTGCGGCACATATCCCGCATTTCTCCACGCAGCGGATCCAACGAAATGGACTCAGCTGTGCCTTTTTCAACGATAATTGCGATTCCCTGCATATCTTCTGCGTTTAAGTTTTCACATTGAAACTTTGTCATTTATATTTCCTCCATAAAACTGCTGTAATGAATTTTATAAGTATTCAGCGTGTCTCTACAACACTTTGTCAGATTATAGCATAATTCTTATGAAAATTTGACCTACGGTTATGATTTCAGTAATTTCGCTTGCGGCAGATTTTGATAAATATGCTAAAATCTGTGTAGCCATAC
>JAUNMU010000082.1 GCA_030531745.1 Synergistes sp.
GCCAAACTAAAATCCGGTCGCGCCGAAAAACGGATTTAACTTTGGCAATTTGCCATCGTGAAAAATTTTGTGTGACAGACGCAATATAATTTATCATTCGTGTTTTTCGCTCCGATCAAGCTCGCAAAATATTTTTTACATTCCGCAGATTTTTTACAAAAGCAAAAAAACTAAATGCTCAGACTTGTCTGAAATCGGCATACAAATGTTGCAATTTATCGCAACTTAGGCAATAATAGGTGCGTGTGGTTTTTTTGTAATTAACCAATGGTGTGCTTGCGGCCGCCGGAGGGCGGTCTCAAAATTCAGTAAGGAGGCGGAGTATTTTGTTTGAACCAACACAGCTCCAGGAAGTAGCAGAAGGCAAGAAGGCCTATGAAGCAGCAGTCGCAAAGGCTCTGACAAAAGGTCCCGAGAGAAAGGAAAACTTCACAACAGGCGGCGGTATCCCTCTTAAGAGGACATACACGCCGGAAGATGTCAACGGCGTAGATTACGCCAAGGATCTTGGTTTCCCGGGTGCGTACCCTTTTACACGCGGCGTACAGCCGACGATGTACAGAGGACGCTTTTGGACGATGCGCCAGTACGCGGGCTTTGCAACAGCAGAAGATTCAAACAAGCGTTATCGTTATCTCCTCAGTCAGGGGACGACAGGTCTCTCAGTCGCGTTTGACCTTCCGACACAGATCGGTTACGACTCAGATGACCCCATGGCGGTCGGCGAATGCGGAAAAGTCGGCGTTGCGGTTGACAGCCTTGCCGATGCGGAAATACTCTTCGGCGGCATTCCTCTTGACAAAGTCTCAACGTCAATGACGATCAACGCCCCTGCGTCAGTTCTTCTGTCAATGTACATTGCAGTTGCCGAGAAGCAGGGTGTACCCATGAATGCACTCTCAGGAACGATTCAGAACGACATTCTCAAAGAGTACATTGCACGCGGCACATATATCTTCCCGCCGAAGCCGTCAATGCGTCTCATCACAGACATCTTTAAGTTCTGCAGCGAAAACATTCCGAAGTGGAACACAATTTCAATCTCAGGCTACCATATCCGTGAAGCCGGCTCAACGGCAATTCAGGAAGTAGCATTCACACTTGCAGACGGTATCGCATACGTTGAAGCGGCAATCAAGTCGGGACAGGATCCGAACGTATTCGGCAAACGTCTCTCATTCTTCTTCAACGCACATAACGATTTCCTTGAAGAAGTCGCGAAGTTCCGTGCAGCACGCAAGATCTGGGCTCGCATTATGAAAGAGCGCTTCGGCGTAACCGAAAAGGGCGCACAGACGCTTCGTTTCCACACACAGACAGCCGGATGCACGCTCACAGCACAGCAGGCTGAGAACAACATCGTCCGCGTTGCTATCCAGACAATGGCGGCAGTATGCGGCGGCACTCAGTCACTGCACACAAACAGCCTTGACGAAGCACTCGCGCTGCCGACAGACAAGAGCGTGCGCATTGCTCTCCGCACACAGCAGATCGTTGCTTACGAGTCAGGCGTTACCAACGTCGTTGACCCGCTTGCGGGCAGCTACGCGGTGGAATCTCTCACGAAGCAGATTGAAGAGGGCGCATGGGAGTACATCAAGAAGATTGATGAGCTCGGCGGCATGATGACAGCCATTGAAAAGGGCTATCCGCAGAAGAATATTCAGGATGCAGCCTACGATTATCAGAAGTCAATAGAGACAGAAGACCGCATCATCGTCGGAGTCAACAAGTTCCATATTGACGAAGATATGTCGGAGCGCAAACTCCTGAAGGTTGATGCAACAGTCGGAGTCAACCAGATCAAGAAGCTCCACGAGATGAAAGAGAAACGCGACAACGTGAGAGTCAAGACAACGCTTGAAGCAGTCCGCGCAGGCGCACAGAGCGATGCCAACCTCATGCCGCTCATTCTTGATGCAGTACGCGCCTACGCAACAGAGGGCGAAATCTGCGGCGTTCTTCGCGAAGTATTCGGCGAATACAAGGAAAACGTGGTTCTCTAAGGGAACTGCGGCTTTATAGGAGGAAAACATTATGGACCGCAAAATTCGTGTAGTTGTTGCGAAACCGGGACTTGACGGCCACGACCGTGGCGCAAAGGTAGTTGCCAGAGCATTCAGAGATGCGGGCATGGAAGTTATCTACACCGGACTTCGCCAGACACCTGAACAGATAGTTGCCACAGCAATACAGGAAGATGCAGACGCAATAGGCATCAGCATTCTTTCGGGCGCACATGAGTATTGCTTTAAGGCAATCATTGACCTTCTCAAAGAAAAGAAAGCCGAAGACATCATCGTATTTGGCGGCGGCGTTATCCCCGAAACAGATTATCCGACACTTCTCGGATTTGGCGCAGGCGCGATATTCGGCCCCGGAACACCGACGACCGATACAATAGCTTGGCTTGAAAAGGCAGTAGCCGAAAAGAGAGCGAAAGAGGCGTAATCTTATGCAGATCAAAAACGTTGACCACATCGGCGTAGCCGTGAACAGCATTGACGAAGCTCTTAAATTTTGGGAAGCAGCCCTCGGCGTTAAGTGCCACGGCGTTGAAGAAGTCAAAGAGCAGAAGGTAAAGACAGCATTCCTTCCCATAGACGACACAGAGTTTGAACTTCTTGAAGGTACAGCGGAAGACAGCCCTATCTGCAAATATATTGCAAAGAACGGTCAGGGAATTCAGCATGTTGCCGTAAGAGTTGAGAATCTTGAAGCGTCACTCGCAGAGCTTAAAGAAAAAGGTATTCGTCTCATTGACGAAAAACCGCGTATCGGTGCGGGCGGAGCAAAAATCGCTTTCGTACATCCGAAATCAACCGGCGGCGTCCTTCTGGAACTCTGCCAGCGCGACTAATTAAGCTACAAGCGGAGTGTGCTGTATGCACGCTCCGCACATTATACAGCAAAGATGGTGCGGCCGACTTTGGCAGTCCGCCGCGCCACAGAAATTTTAGGAGGTAAAGTAATGGCGGACAAAACAATCGATGAGCTTTGCGCAGCCCTTGAAGCCAGACGCGAAAAAGCGGCTCTCGGCGGCGGCGCAAAAGCCATTGACAAACAGCACAGCAAAAACAAAATGACCGCACGCGAGCGCATTGACGCTCTCCTTGACCCCGGCACATTTGTTGAGATTGACGAGTTTGTTGAGCACCGTTGCACAAACTTCGGCCTTGACAAGACAATGTTCTTGGGCGACGGCGTCGTGACGGGATACGGAACGATTGACGGACGCATCGTCTATGTATTCAGCCAGGATTTCACGGTCATGGGCGGTTCGCTTGGCGAAATGCACGCACAGAAGATCTGCAAGGTTCTTGAGCTTGCACTCACAAACGGCGCACCCTGCATCGGAATCAACGATTCGGGCGGAGCGCGTATTCAGGAAGCCGTTGACGCACTTTCCGGTTACGGCAAAATATTCTTCCGCAACGTCAAAGCAAGCGGCATTATCCCGCAGTTCTCAATCATCGCAGGTCCGTGTGCCGGCGGCGCAGTCTACAGCCCCGCTCTCACGGACTTCATATTTATGGTTGACAAAGTCGGTATCATGCACATCACAGGTCCGCAGGTCATCAAATCGGTAACCGGCGAAGACGTAACATCAGAACAGATCGGCGGAGCCCGCGCACACAACGCAACATCAGGCTGCGCACACTTCTTTGCGGCAACCGAAGCAGAGTGCTACGCACAGGCACGCAGAGTAATGGGCTTCCTTCCCAGCAACAATATGGAAGAGCCTCCCTTCAAAGAGACAGGCGACGACCCGTGCCGCACCGATGCTGCACTCCGTGAGCTCGTTCCCACAAACCCGAACCGCGGCTACGATGTACGCGATGTGATCAAAAAAGTCGTTGACAACGCAGACTTCTGCGAAGTTCAGGAAATGTATGCACAGAACATCGTCACAGGCTTTGCGAGAGTCGGCGGCAGAGTCATCGGCATCATCGCAAACCAGGCGAAGTTCATGGCAGGATGCCTTGACATCAACGCATCGGACAAGGCAAGCCGTCATATCCGCATCTGCGATGCCTACAACATTCCTATCGTAACATTCGTTGACGTCCCCGGATACCTCCCCGGCCTCAATCAGGAAATGGGCGGCATTATCCGTCACGGCGCAAAACTTCTCTACGCATACAGCGAAGCCACAGCCCCCAAAATCACGATCGTTCTCCGCAAAGCATACGGCGGCTCATACCTCGGTATGTGCAGCAAAGACCTCGGTGCCGATGTGGTTCTTGCATGGCCGCAGGCTCAGATCGCCGTTATGGGCGCAGAAGGCGCAGCAAACATCATCTTCCGCAAAGAGATTGAAGCAGCGGAGGACAAGGCAGCCAAACGCGCAGAAAAAATTGAAGAATACAAAGAATCATTTGCTAACCCCTACCGTGCAGCACAGCGTGGTTTCGTTGACCGTGTGATCCTGCCGGAAGAGACACGTCCGGCACTCTATCAGGCACTTGTTATGACAGAGAGCAAGTCAGAACTCCGTCCCAAACGCAAACACGGCATACTGCCCAACTAATGCGGAGGTAACTTTACAATGGGAGGATCAATCAGTTCCTACTTCACCGGTGTGGGCGGCGGCCTTGTAATGTCAATGATCGCGTTCAGCATAGTTTTCATCGTCATAGTCGGGCTTATGCTCGTTATGATGGGCATGAAGTATATATGCAATGCCATTGACAGCGCAGGCAAAAAAGAAGCACCTGCCGCAAGCACACAGGCAAAAGCTCCGGCAGCACAGGCAGTAGTCCCGGCTCCGGCACCCAAAGCGACCGCGGCGGCAGCAGAGGATGACGGTGAATTGCTTGCCGTTATCTCGGCAGCGATCATGGCAGCATGCGGCAGCACAGCAAAGGTCGTTTCATTCGCACCGGCAGGCGGCGTAAGAATACCTGCCGCAACATCATGGAAGAGCGTAGGCAGACTTCAGAATCTTGAAGGATTCTAATAAGTCGCGCAAGAATCATATTAGGAGGACACAACCAATGTCAAAGAAATACAAAGTAACAGTAAACGGTAAGGCATACGATGTAGACGTAGAAGAAATGGGCGCAGCAGCAGCCGCGCCTGTGGCAGCACCGGCTCCTGTCGCGGCAGCACCGGCTCCCGCACCGGCTCCGGCGGCAGCACCTGCACCTGCTCCGGCGGCAAAACCGGCTCCGGCACCGGCAGGCGGAAATACAGTTACGGCTCCTATGCCCGGAAAAGTTCTTAAAGTCCTTGTCAAGCAGGGTGACGATGTAACAGCAGGACAGCTTGTTCTTCTTCTTGAAGCAATGAAGATGGAGAACGAGATCTTCACAACAGCGGCAGGCAAAGTCGCACAGATCTGCTGCAAAGAGGGAGACAACGTCAATACGGGCGATACACTCCTCGTAGTAGCGTAAGTCCATACAGAAATTTTTCCTTAGGAGGAAATCTGAATGGAACTCTACCTTGCAGCGTTAAAAGGCGTTGTGGAGCAATCGGGATTCATAGCATTGGACGGGCCTACGCTCGTAATGCTCCTTGTGTCCTTTGTGTTGCTCTACCTTGCCATAGTAAAAGGCTTTGAACCGCTTCTTCTCATGCCGATCGCTTTCGGATGTCTCCTTGTAAACCTTCCGCTCTCAGGAATCGTTGACGAAGGCGGCTTCCTTTACTTCGTAAAATTCGGCATTGACCACGAGCTATATCCGGTCATAATCTTTATGGGTATAGGCGCCCTTACAGACTTCGGGCCGCTGCTTGCCAACCCGATAACATTCCTTCTCGGAGCGGCGGCACAGATAGGCGTATTTTTCGCCGTCATCGGAGCCATGTTCATGGGCTTCACGATCCAGGAAGCTGCCGGTATAGGCATTATCGGAGGAGCTGACGGTCCGACTGCTATCTATCTTTGCGCGAAACTTGCGAAAGACATCCTTCCGGCAGTCGCAGTTGCGGCATATAGCTATATGTCGCTTGTCCCGCTCATTCAGCCGCCTGTCATCAAGCTTCTGACAACGAAGAAAGACCGCGCGATCAAGATGGAGCAGCTCCGTCCGGTAACACGCACGGAAAAAATTCTTTTCCCGATCGTTACCACGATCGCATGCGGACTTGTCCTTCCTGCGTCGGTACCTCTTATCGGTATGCTTATGTTCGGTAACCTGATGCGTGAGTGCGGCTGCACCGAAAGACTTTCACTTGCGGCACAGAACGAAGTTCTGAACGCAACGACGATATTCCTCGGAATATCGGTCGGCTCAACAATGAGCGCAGCATCGTTCCTTACAGTTGCAACGATCAAGATTATATGCCTTGGTCTCATCGCATTCATATTCAGCACAGCCGGCGGCGTTGTCTTTGGTCAGATCATGAAAACCCTTTCGGGCGGCAAGATCAACCCCGTAATAGGTGCGGCAGGCGTATCCGCGGTTCCTATGGCGGCGCGTGTCTGTCAGAAAGTAATTTCAAAGGAATTCCCCGGAAGCTATATCCTTATGCACGCTATGGGACCAAACGTAGCAGGCGTTGTAGGAACAGCAGTCGCAGCCGGAGCAATGCTCACGCTGCTGTCAAAATAGCACAGACACAGGGAAAACCTGTAATTTGTTCGTTTAGGCGAATATATGCTCTTACGATCTCAGGCAGATTTAACAACTGCCTGAGATTTTTTTGCAAAGTTTTTTAA
>JAUNMU010000083.1:0-1367 GCA_030531745.1 Synergistes sp.
AAATTTGAACATTCAACGCTTGGCACAACTCCGCGCCGTCTGACCGATCTTATCGGTTCTCTTTGCGATTTGACATCGGGCTCAGGTGACAAGGGAACGCCGGTCGTATATATACAGGGATATTTTGACAATTATTTAGATGACTGAGATAGAGAACACAATTCAATACAGCAGCGTAGATCCAAAGGGGCGTGTAAAATTTTCCGCATTGCTTGAAATGTTTCAGCAGATGGCAGATGTGGATGCGTCAAAGTATGGATTGGCAGTGCAACAGACAATGAAGCTCGGTATTTCATGGGTCATGCGGAAATATCGTGTTGACCTTACAGATTACCCAAAGGCGGAAGACGGAAATATCGTAATAAAGACATTTGCAGAGCCTGTGCGGAATCTCTATTCTCTCAGAAGTTTCATAATGAGCGATGTGCATGGCAGATACATTGGGAAAGCTTACACATGGTGGGTTCTCGTGGATTTTGCAACGATGCGCCCGCTGCGTCTTGATCGGTGTGAGATAATGAAGCCGTTCATGGAGCGCATTACGGAAGAGCTGCCGGATGAAGTGAAAATTCCTGCGTTGACTGCACCAGATACGGTGGAGTCATGGAATGTACGTTGGCAGGATTTAGACATAAACTGTCATACTAACCACACCGTGTATTTTAATTGGGCGCTTGAGAGTGTGCCGTACGATGTTCCGGAGAGTTACGCACCCGTTTTTGTTGAGGGAGAATATCTCCGTCCTGTAATGCGTACGAAAGTTCGTTGCTTGACACAGGAGATTCCATATCAGACGGGGAGATTTTTCGTTCATTCAATTCGCCATGCAGACGACGACAGTGAATATGCAAGGTTCTTATCAAGGTGGCGGTGAGTTTTGAGCGTAAGATGGGAGAATTCACAAGGTTTAAGAGAGGTTGACTATGAAAAAGATTGTCATTGTATGTGCGGGAGATTTTGGCAGAGAATTGGCATGGCTGATAGAAGATATTAACGCAAAATGTCCGACTTATGAAATTTTGGGATTTCTTGATGATGACGATGATAAAATAGGAAAGAAATTCAATGGCTACAAGTGCATTGGTAAGACTGATACGCTGACAGAGTTGAGCAAAGAACAGGAAGTATACGCAACGATAGCCACGCAGGATGGCGGACTAAGAAAAAGAATTGTTGAAGCAAATCAGGATTTCCATAACTGGGAGACACTGCTTCATCCCTCGGCGAATGTATCGGAAACGTCAAAACTCGGAGCCGGCTGTGTGGTATGTGCAAATTGCATTATCAGCGTCAATTCTGTATTTGGAGATCATTGTATTTTTAACATAGGAGTTACGGTTGGTCATGACTGTGAGATGGGTGATTAC
>JAUNMU010000083.1:1467-6660 GCA_030531745.1 Synergistes sp.
CCAAGAAACCCTTAATATCGTCCAAATTCTTCGGCTGTGCCGACTTTGTCATTTCGCCTTTTTTCATTTCAACTATTGCCGGAAGCTGTGTGATTTTCAGTTTCTCAACCATTCTTGCGTTTCTGTAGCCGTCAACGAATGCAATTTTCTTTCCGCTCTCTTTTGCATATTCCTCTGCTTCAACTTGCAGACGAACCTGCTCGGGATCAATGCTTGATGTGAAGAGTGCTGTTACTTCCTCAGGCTCAATGAGAACCGAACGCAGATGAAGCTGTGTAGTGATGTATGAGTAAGCAGCCATTGCCGCTACAGCACCGTCTCCTGCCGCGGTTACGACCTGACGCAGATATTTGTCACGGATGTCGCCGGCTGCGAATATGCCTTCAACAGATGTTTCCATTTTGTCGTTTGTCAGTATCCAACCGCCCTTTGCCTGTTTTACAAGCGGATTATCCGGCTGTATGTAAGAGACGTTAGGCTCTGTTCCTACAAAGACAAAGCATCCGGCAACTTCAAGATCTGATTTTTCGCCTGTCTTAACATTTTTAAGGACGAGTTTTTCAACAACACCTTCGCCCTCTATTGACTCTACGACAGAATCCCATATAGGAACGATCTTCGGATTTGCAAGTGCCTGTTCTATTGCAAGACGATCAGCTCTCCACTCGTTGCGGCGGTGAATGATATAGACTTTGTCCGCAAATTTTGTAAGATAGCCGGCCTCTTCAACCGCGACGTTGCCGCCGCCTACGACTGCTATTGTTTCACCCTCAAAGAACGCGGCATCGCAGACAGCGCAGTAGCTTACGCCCGCACCTGTAAATTCAGCCTCTCCCGGGCATCCCAACTTGCGGAAAGAAGCTCCGGTCGCAAGGATAACAGCTTCGGCTTCTATTTCCCCGTTGTCTGTAACAATGATCTTGCTTCCGTCTCTGATTTCAATATTTTTTACAGTGCATGAACGAAATTCTGCGTTAAAGTGTTCGGCATGCTTGCGGAATGTCTCTCCAAGCTCCGAGCCTGTGGAATGTATCGTTCCGGGCCAGTTTTCTATCTCGTCTGTTATGTTGATCTGCCCGCCCGGGGTGCTTTTCTCAAGAATAAGCGTATCAAGACCGGCACGACGACCGTAAACTGCTGCCGCGAGCCCTGCGGGACCTGCGCCTATGATTACAAGTTCTCTTTTTTCCATAATTCTATGACCTCTTCTCAGAAAGTTTATGACTGTTACTCATACCATGATTATACTGAAATTTAGTTTTTGCGCCATATTATATGTCTGATTATACCGTTATAATCGCGTATTTTATTCACAGGAACAAATTTAGGCACAGCAAGCGAAATCAGCGTTTCAGCTTGACTGTCACCGGCAATTTCTGTTAAAAACAAACCGCCGTGCTTTATAAAATATGGGAATGTTCTGAAAAATTTTTTGTAAAGTTCAGTGCCGTCATCGCCGCCGTCCAAAGCAATATGGGGTTCGTAATTGCGCACTTCGTTCATGAGATGTGGAATTTCACAGCTTGGTATGTATGGGGGGTTTGCAATTATAAAATCAAGAGATTCATTTTCAATTATGACATTTTCAGGCTCACCGCAACAGACGAGCTTTATTCTGTCTCCCAAAGAGTGAAATTTAACATTTATCTCAGCCCAGCGCAAAGCATGACGACTTTTGTCAACAGCCACACATTCGGATGATTTATTCTCCATAAGCAGTGTACAGGCAATACAACCGCTGCCGGTACACCAGTCCGCAAAACGCACAGATCGTCCGGCAGGGAAATATTTCAATGCTTCCTCAACGAGCAGTTCTGTCTCCGGACGCGGAATAAGAACACCTCTGCCTACTTTGAATCTGTATCCGCAGAATTCTGCTTCATGCAGTACATACGACAGCGGTACACCGGATGCTCTGCGTTCTGCAAGACGCATAATTTTTTTGCATACATTTTGCGAAATATCATCGTCTTTCCACAATAAATCAGCCGTACCGAATCGGGTACGGCGTGAAATTATCATATCAGCGGAATACGCCTGCCTTGCGGTATGCGACGGCGACAGTATTTCCCTGCATTTACGGCGCAGTTCCTGAAGTCTCAATTTCTATACCGACAGCGCTTTCAGTTTTTCGGCCTGATCCGCCTCTGAGAGCATACTGATAAGTTCGTATAAGTCACCGTCAAGTATCTGATCCAATTTGTATATTGTAAGGTTTATTCTGTGATCGGATATGCGGTTCTGAGGAAAGTTGTATGTGCGTATGCGTTCGGCTCTGTCACCTGTGCCGACCTGACCTTTTCGTTCCGCAGCCATTTCGGCGTTCTGACGCTGAAGCTCCGCGTCATAAAGCTTTGTGCGCAAGAACTGCATTGCCCTTGCGCGGTTCTTTATTTGTGAGCGTTCGTCCTGGCACGTTACCACAATTCCGGTAGGAAGATGCGTAATGCGCACGGCAGAATCCGTCATATTGACATGCTGACCGCCGGCTCCGCTTGATCTGTATGTGTCTATCTTCAGATCCTCGGGTCTGATCTCAACGTCAACATCCGCAGCCTCGGGCAGAACTGCGACAGTGGCCGTAGAGGTATGTATTCTTCCGCTTGCCTCTGTCTCCGGAACACGCTGAACTCTGTGGACACCGCTTTCATATTTCAGCATACTGAATGCACCTGTGCCGTCAACGCGGAATATAACTTCCTTAAATCCTCCGATGCCTGTTTCGCTTTGCGATATAATTTCCGTTTTCCAACGCTGACGCTCTGCAAATCGTGTGTACATACGGAAGAGATCCGCTGAAAAGAGTGCTGCTTCATCTCCTCCGGCTCCGCCGCGAATTTCAATCATTACGCTCTTGTCGTCATTTATATCCTTTGGAAGCAGAAGTATTCTTATTTCCTTTTCAAGCTCCGGAACACGCGCCTGAAGTTCTGCAAGTTCCTCTTCCGCAAGAGTACACATCTCCTCGTCATCTCCGTTGATCATCTCCTCTGCGTCTTTTATGCCATTAAGAACGCTCTCATAGCGTGAAAATGCGTCAACGATAGGCGACAGTTCAACGTGTTTTTTGCCAAGCTCCTGCATCTCCTGCGGATTGCTTGCAACTGCGGGGTCTGCCATTTTCTTCTCAAGCTCGTTGTAGCTTGCTTTTATCTCTTTTAGTTTATCAATCAATTCCATTTGCAACACCACCCAAAGTGCAATTTACATTTTCTTTTTCGGGATGGAGTGCCACATCAAGTGCTGCAATGGCGACCTCCAACTGGTCAAGCGAAGGCTCGCGTGTCGTCACATATTGCAGACAAAGAGCCGGCATGATACAGTATTTTCCCCATGTATCAGACTTTGCCGCAGCGCGTATAAATTCGTACGATATGCCTATTACAACAGGAAGCAGCACTATTCTGCTGCCAACGCGCCACAGCACCGAACCGTGTCCAACGGCCGAAAACACTATTATACTCACAACAACGACAACAATAAGAAATGACGTTCCGCATCTGCGGTGAATCCTTGAATAACGGGATACAGTCTCAGGTCTCAGATCTGCTTCATCTTCGTATGCGTTGATCGTCTTATGTTCTGCGCCGTGGTACTCAAAGACTCTTGCAATTTCTTTCCACATTGAAATTAAAACGACATAGCCTATAAAGACAACGCCGCGAACAATCCCCTCAACAGCATTTTTCCCGAACTCTCCGAGCGCAAACATCTCCTTGGCATATTCGGAAAAGAACATCGGCAGAGCAATAAAAAGTCCGACTACCCCCAACAATGCCACTGCAACGGATATAAATGTTTCAAAGGGACTGATTTTTTCTTCTTCACCGAGGCTTATATCGGCAGACATTGAGAGTGCCCTCATACCTATGCGCATCATCTCAACCATGGTTGCAAATCCGCGTATAACGGGCACTTTCCAAATGCCCCGCTTTAGCCACCCCGAACCGAGCCATGATTTCATGCAGATACTGCCGTCGGGTTTGCGCACTGCAAGCCCCCAGTGTTCCGGCCCTTTCATGAGAACGCCCTCAATCACCGCCTGCCCGCCGACCGGAATCATCTTCTTTTCGGAGAGAGCGGCGATAGCTGAAACGATCACATCAAAATAAGCACCGACAAACATTATGAGAGAAGATCCTCCATATCTTTATACGGACTTCCGCATGGGTGAGCCTCATGGCATTTACCGAAAATACACGCAGGACCTGCCGTCTTAAAAAGAATCGGTGCAGCTTTTCTTGCTTCACGCAGCATCTCGCGTGCTACATCGCGTATTTCCCACTGTGCCCTGCGGCATAAACGCAAAGCAAAGAAATGGTGAAGTTCGCGGCAGTTCATAGTGACAGCAATGCGTGTCTCTCCTCCGTGAGGCAAAATAAATCGCGCATCCTCCTGCGGTATTCCCATTGCCGTAAGCTTGTCATATACATTAAGTGCGGCATTTGATGCCTCGGTAAATATTTTAAGCGCATCGGGATTTTTTGTGATGGAAGGGGGTATCACACAGCCGTTGCCGGACATTTTTACATATCTCTGACTTTGCTGTGAATAGCTTGCAACACGATGACGCACAAGCTGATGTGTCGCAACGCGACTCACACCCTCAATAGCGAAAGTAAAAGAAGCGTGTTCAAACGGTGAAAAATGCCCTGCTTCACGCAGCATATTCAAAAAGGATTCTGTCTTTTGAGTGTCAAGACCATCAAAAAGCTCCGATGCACCGGACGCACTGTAACACATCTTTGCAGCCGCAGCAACGACCCTGTCTGCGTTAGGCGTAGCAGCAATGAGTCTTACAAAAATTCCCATACGACACACCTCCATAAAAAACAAGAGGAACGCCTACGCGCCCCTCCTGCCAACTCTCAAAAACTATTCGGCGTCGTTTTTGGCGCTTCTCTGTCCATAGTTCACGCCGGCATACTTCTGACGGAACTTCTCAAGGCGTCCTGCTTCTATTACGCGTCCTTTCTTACCTGTGTAGAAAGGATGGCAGGCACTACAGATAGAAACCCTCATATCGCCTACGGTTGATTTTGTCTCAAACGTATTGCCGCAAGCACATGTGACCTTGCAGACCTCATACTTAGGGTGAATACCCTTTTTCATTTACAACACACCTCCAGATGATCAATTACATCCTGCATACAGCGTGCAATTATAAACCATAGACGCAATGTGTGCAAGTGG
>JAUNMU010000005.1 GCA_030531745.1 Synergistes sp.
CAGCAAGGAAATATTCATATACGGTAGCAAAAAAGATAAAAATGCCAAAGCCGGAACTCTATGTAATATACACAAAAGACAGAGACAACCATCCGGATATAATATCGCTCAAAGACGAATACTTTCCGGGCGAAGAGTGATGTATAGAAGCAAAAGTAAAGAAAAACTGAAATGACAGACGAACAAAGAAGAAAGTGTCATGGAATCATCCATACGGCAGCGGCAGCGGATGCTGGCGGAAACATTGTTCCGCTTCCCGGTTCAGGCATTATTGCTGACACCGCGACCATAACGACAATGGCAGTGGCATTGGCAAGTGTATTCGGTCGCGATATGAGCGAAGGTGTCGCTAAAGGTCTGGCAAGCGAGTTAGTAAGAGAGGTCATATTAAAGAACCCTGTGAAATATACCGCTAAGGAAGTTCTAAAGCTTATCCCCGGGGTTGGACAACTGTTCGCACCCACTGCAAGCGCAGCAATAGTAGAACTCGTCGGATGGAATCTGGCAAATCGGTTTGATGCCGAAGCTCGCCTTGAACGTCTCAGTGGTGCAAACGGTGCAGGCGATTAGCGGCTCTTTTATTGCTCCCCCAACAAAATCGTGAATATTTATCCGTCTCCCTGCGTGACGCGAATCGTCAGCGATTGTAGGGCAGGCGTATGCCGCACGTTAAACGACGGCATACGCCTTTGCGGCGAAATCATTTAAATTGGCCAATATATGTATGAAGAACAGATGGAGTCTTATGAATTTTCATAATTTTTTCTCACGCGCTTAAAATTTCCTGTGATTTTCTCTCTTGCTGTTTTGCTTGAATATTTCTTCTTATCTGTTATAATGTAGCTTGGAGTTTGTGATATTTTTAATTTTATCACAATGTGTATGTGTCACGGGTGCGCAAGGCGCACGGATAAGTCAACATAATATCTTACAGGAGGCTTTTGCCATGAATGCATATTTGGAAAAGGTAATTAATGACGTAAGAGCAAAGCACGGAACGGAACCCGAATTTGTTCAGACTGTTGAGGAAGTTCTTTCTTCACTTGAACCCGTTATTGCAAAACACCCGGAGTATGAAAAGGTTGACCTTCTCGGAAGAATGGTAGAGCCTGAGCGTATGTTCACATTCCGCGTTGTATGGTGCGATGACCAGGGCAACTGGCATACAAACCGCGGCTGGCGCTGCCAGTTCAACGGTGCGCTTGGCCCCTACAAAGGCGGTCTCCGTTTCCAGAAGAACGTTTACGAAGGAATCGTCAAGTTCCTCGGATTTGAGCAGATTTTCAAGAACAGCCTTACGGGTCTGCCCATCGGCGGTGGTAAGGGCGGTTCGGACTTTGATCCGGCAGGCAAATCAGACGCGGAAGTTATGCGCTTCTGCCAGAGCTATATGACAGCTCTCTATCGCTACATCGGTCCGGACGTTGACGTCCCCGCAGGCGATATGGGTGTAGGCGGACGCGAGATCGGCTACCTCTACGGTCAGTACCGCAGACTCAAAGGTGTATGGGAGAACGGAGTTCTCACAGGCAAAGGTCAGACATACGGCGGTTCTGTTATCCGTCCGGAAGCAACCGGCTACGGCGCAGTCTATTACCTTACAAACGTACTGAAGCATGAGGGCGACACGATTGAAGGCAAGACGATCGCAGCAGCGGGCTTCGGCAACGTAACATGGGGCATTTGCAAAAAGGCAATGCAGCTTGGCGCGAAGGTCATCACACTTTCAGGGCCTGACGGATACGTCCTTGATCCTGAAGGCGTGGCAACAGAAGAGAAAGTTGACTTCCTCCTTACAATGCGCGCAACAGATCCGATGCACGTCAAACCTTACGCGGATAAATTCGGCGTTCAGTTCTTCCCCGGAGAGAAGCCGTGGGGCGTGAAGTGCGATGTCGTAATGCCGTCAGCAATGCAGAACGATGTCAAGATGGAGCAGGCAGAGAAGATCGCGAAGTGCGGCGCGAAGTACTACATTGAAGTTGCCAATATGCCGACAACAAACGATGCTCTTGCATTCCTCCGCGAGCAGAAGCACATGATCGTTGCCCCGTCAAAGGCAGTCAACGCCGGCGGCGTCGGAGTGTCAGCCCTTGAAATGGCGCAGAACAGCGAACGCCTCGTTTGGACAGAGGACGAGGTTGATGCACAGCTCAAGAAGATGATGCAGAACATTCACGACAACTCAGCCAAAGCAGCAGAAGAGTACGGTCTCGGCTATGACCTCGTGGCGGGCGGCAACATCGCAGGCTTCCTCAAGGTCGCACAGGCAATGATGGAGCAGGGCTGCTTCTAAGCTATACGCTTAGAGTCGCTTTACGACACAAAAATATATCGGCACAGCACTGTAATATCGGCTGTGCCGATTTTTGTAATATATAATTATGGAAAATTTTATTAGTCTTTCTTCTGTCACAAAATTATACAAGAGCGGCGAGACTATTGTAACGGAGGACACACTCCTCTGCGAAAAACGAATAAGCCTTGTCGTTGATTCGTGTAAATCAACGGATGCCGTTATAACATACGGACACGAAAAAGAGTGGGCTGTCGGTAATCTGTTCTGCCGCCGTATAATAAATTCTGTTTCGGAGATAGCAAATATCACGCAAAGTGACACAACGATAGACGTAACGACAGACAAGACAGCACCGCAAAGCCGAATGACATCGCACGGTGACATTCATATTCCTGTCAGCACAAAATTTTCGTTTGATACGGTTATGTCTGCCGTTGAATGGCTCTCGCATGCTTCGCTCTTTAATAAAACGGGCTGTGTACACAGTGCTGCATTTGTTCGCTGTGATAATACGCGAATATGTCTCTTTGAGGATATAAGCAGACACAACGCAGTGGATAAGGCAATAGGATATATGCTTATAAATAATATAGATACTTCTGAGTGCCTTCTTGCGGTATCGGGCAGAGTGCCTGAGGATATGGCACAAAAAGCTGCGGCCGCAGGGGTGCCTGTCATTGCAAGCATCTCCGCTGCGACCGCAGAGGGTGTGCGTGTTGCCTTAAAGTTCGGTATCACACTGATAGGATTTGCAAGAGATACGCGAATGAACGTCTACTCGTTTCCCGAAAGGATAGTACCGCCGAAATATTCCGATAGTACATCGGTTCATACAGCTTTGAATTGAAGCCACGTCTCAAAATCTTTGGGAGTGTTCATATTAAAGAACGATATACGGGCTTCTTCACCTAATTCTTCTTCGCTTACTATATTGACTTGCGCGTCTCTGTAAAAATCCTTTAATTTTTTGTCTCCGCGCACTATTGCGTCATTCACCGCCTTAAGGCAGCGTTTTGAGCAAACAGAGTGAAGCGGCTCTGTGAAGCCGTTTATCCGTGCTGCGGTAACATCGCTGCCGCAAGACAGAGCCGCCATTTTTTTTACTGTCTCTGCTTGAACAAGCGGCATATCACACCCTACGACAAAACCATACTCGGACGACATTGTATTCAATCCCACCCACAACCCCTCAAGAGGACCTCGGCCGGACTTCCTGTCCTCGGCGAGAACAATGGAGAGATCTTTGATGATGTCTCCGAACGTGCGCAGAGCTTTTTCTTTTTCGCCTGCGGCAACGACGAGAATGGTCTTCGCAAAATGCGGTGAAAGTCTCCTTAGAAGTTCTTCTGCGATAAAGGAGTCGTTCACTTTCATATACAGCTTGTTTTCTCCGCACATTCTCGCACCTATCCCACCGGCGAGAACGATAAGAGATATATCGGAATGTGTCATTCCTTATGCCTTTTTATATACCTTAGCGGCAGAAACCTTAAACCCGGGTGTCTGTGAATCGGGATCCCAAACAGATGATGTTATATTATTTGCAGGTGCTTCACCGAAGTGCATCGGGATAAACACCATACCTGCCGATACTCTGTCCGTGATTCTTGCCTTGCCTGATACACTGCCGCGCCGCGATTCTACGGTCACCATGGCGCCTTCGTTCACACCGAGGATCTCTGCATCCGAGGGATTTACCTCAATATACAGTTCTTTTATAAATTTGCCCGATGCGCTCCTGCGCGTCATAGATCCGGAATGATAGTGGTAGAGCGAACGTCCGGTCGTTGCAAGGAACGGATATTCCGAATCCGGCCACTCATGCGGTGCTTTCCACTCACACGGGAAGAATTTCGCTTTGCCGCCCTCGCGTGTGAATTTACCTATATGAAGTATCGGCGTACCCGGGTGTTCTCCATTCGGACACGGCCAGTTGATATAGCCGTTTTCAAGCCGTGCGTATGATATTCCCGCGTATGACGGTGTAAAGCGAGCCATGTCGTTAAATACATCTTCAACCGTTTCAAATCCCCAATCATGTCCGAATCTCTTTGCAAGCTCATTTATGATCGCCCAGTCTTCTCTTGCTTCGCCCGGGGCATCAACAGCTTTTCTTAAAAGCTGCACTCCGCGCATCGTGTTCGTTGTTGTGCCTCTTTTTTCCGGCCAGCACTGCGCGGGAAGAACAACATCGGCATGCTGTGCCGTTTCTGTGAGGAATATATCTTGAACGACAAGGAATTTAAGCGCATCAAGAGCCTTTGAAACGTGCTGCGTATCGGGGTCTGTAACCATCGGGTTTTCACCCATAATATACATAGCACCTATACTGCCGCCAAGAGCCCCTTCAAGCATAGCACCGACCGCAAGTCCTGTGCGTCCGCCCTCCGGGATCTCGCAGCCCCATAATTTCTTTATCTTCTCCTGTGCAGCAGGCGAACTGACCTTTTGATACCCGGGAAGGACATTCGGACTGCAGCCCATGTCGCACGCGCCCTGAACATTATTCTGACCTCTGAGCGGATTTACACCCGTACCCGGGCGGCCGTACATTCCGCACAGAAGTGCTAAATTGCTGCAGCTCCTTACGTTGTTCGTTCCCGTGATATGCTGCGTTATACCCATCGCGTAGAACAAAGCGGAGGCAGACGACTGAGCGTACATACGCGCCGCCTTTATGATAGTCTCCGCAGGAACGCCCGTTATCTTTTGTGTATATTCCGGAGTGTATCGCGATACCAAGGCCGCAAGATCATCAAAGAACTCAGTGCGTTCAGCGATAAAATCTTTTGCCTGAAGTCCCTCCGAGATAATAACATTCATCATGCCGTTGAGAAGAGCGACATCCGAACCGCCTTTCTGACGGATAGAGACATCAGCCATTCTGTGAAGCTCTATGTTGCGCGGATCGCAGACTATCAGTTTCGCGCCGTTTTTCACACGTTCCTTGATCATAGAACCTATAACAGGGTGCGTTTCAGTTGTATTTGAGCCTATGACCATTATGACATCTGCCGATTTTATAGATTCATAGTCATTTGTCATAGCGCCGCTTCCCAACGTATCTCCAAGCCCGGCAACACTTGCCGCATGGCAGAGACGCGCACAGTGGTCAACGTTGTTCGTGCGCATGACCTCTCTTGCGAACCTCTGCATAATATAGTTATCCTCGTTCGTACAGCGTGCGGACGATAGAAACGCCGATGCCCCGAAATTATCTTTCAGACCTTTATATACCCTGTCAAGTGCCTCATCCCATGTCGCTTCACGGAAAGCCCCATTCTCCTTTATAAGAGGAACGGTCAATCTGTCGGGACTGTGGACAAACTCCCATGCAAAACGTCCCTTTACACAGGTGCGCCCTTTGTTGGGAGAAGATGTGTTTGTATGATCCGAAGTAACATTTGCGATCTTGCCTGTCTTTGTATTCACCTCAACGATCAGTTCGCAGCCGACACCGCAATAGGCACACACGGTCTTTACCTGCTTCAGATCCCACGCACGCCCCTTGCCTTTCGCCGTCTTTTCGGTAAGCGCCCCAACCGGACAGAGAGCAACACACTGACCGCAGAATTTGCAGTCAGAATGTTCAAGATCGCACCCGACCGGAGGCATGACCATCGTCTTTGAGCTTCTGTACATAAAATCTATTGCACTGTAATGAGCATGAGTGTCGCAGACTCTCACGCATTTTCCGCAAAGAATACATTTGTTGGGGTCGCGCTCTATAAATGGATTTTCGTCAACAACATCAAAACGGTGCGAGGCATCCGCTGTCGTTCTGTACGGAGAATCCTCAACACCCAAATCATAAGCTATCCTCTGCAATTCGCATTTTCCGCTGCTGGGGCAACTGAAACAATCAAGCGGATGATCTGCGAGCAGAAGCTCTATTATCGTCCTGCGCACAGAACGTATTTTTTCAGTATCGGTATGTATTACCATACCGTCAGTTATTGGAGTTGAACAGGCTGTCATAAGCTTAGGCGCATTTTCTACCTCCACAAGACAGATTCTGCAAGCACCTACGACCTCAAGTGCGGGATGTTCGCACAACACCGGAATATACACTCCGACCTTTCGTGCTGCCTGAAGTATGGTCATACCATCGTCAAATTCAACATTCACGCCATTTATTACCGCACTACCCATGGCAACTCCTCCTATTTTTCAGCAGATCAACAAAATTTTTTCTCGTTGCCCTATGAACATTCACTCACAAGAGACCACAGAATACAAACGCACTCAACAACGCAGAAAAAATACTAAGTTACGAGCATAAATCAAACAAACAGTAACGTTTGCAATGCTCTGCTGATTATATCATATAATTTCAAAACACAACTCTGGTAGAAAAATACGCTTCCGCAGGGTAGCGTTTTATAAAAAATTTGCCAATTTCGGCGAATATGTGTTATACTTGCCGATGGTGTACAGCACACACGCACGTTGACGCAAAAGATGTTCCCCAAAGGGGTCTGCTGCGGAGGATATGTGCGGAGGAATAAACAGGAGGGATTACTCATGGGAGTAGTAAGTATGAAACAGCTTCTTGAGTGCGGTGTCCACTTCGGACATCAGACAAGACGCTGGAATCCGAAGATGAGACCTTTCATCTTCACAGAGCGCAACGGAATTTATATTATTGACCTTCAGAAGACAGTCAAGGGACTTGAAAAGGCTTATGATTTTGTCCGTGAACTGTCGATGGCTGGCGGCAGTATCCTTTTCGTAGGCACAAAGCGTCAGGCTCAGGATCCTATTCGCGATGAGGCTATTAAGGCCGGTCAGTTCTATATCAACCAGCGTTGGCTTGGCGGACTTCTGACGAACTTTGCCACAATACGCCGCCGCGTGCAGCGCATGATTGAGCTTGAAGAGATGGAAGCGGACGGCTCAATCAACAAGTATCCCAAAAAAGAGGTAGTTAAATTGGGCAAGGAGCGCGACAAACTGGAGAAATATCTCTCCGGAATTAAGGGAATGAAGAACGTCCCCGACGCACTCTTTGTCATAGATCCGCGCCGTGAGGCGATAGCAGTGCTTGAAGCACACAAACTTGGGATTCCCGTTATAGCGATCGTTGACACAAACTGCGATCCCGATGTTGTTGACTACCCGATTCCCGGCAATGACGATGCGATTCGTGCGATAGAGCTTATAGTCGGGCTTATGGCAGATGCCTTTATTGAGGGACGTCAGGGACAGGATGCCCGCGAGCCGCAGGAACAGGCTGAAGCCACAGAAGAGGCTGTGGAGGAAGAGCCGCAGTTTGAAGATATGTCAGATGATGAAGCTAAGCTCCGCGTAAAAGAGCTTGCCGATCAGAAAGGTTGGAAGGAGAACTAATATGGCAAATATCACAGCAGCAATGGTGTCGGAACTCCGCGCCCGCACATCCGTAGGTATGATGGACTGCAAAAAAGCACTCGTTGAGTGCGGCGGCGATATGGATAAAGCGGTTGACTATCTCCGCGAAAAGGGTATAGCTAAGGCTGCAAAGAAGGCAGGACGTGCGGCCGCTGAGGGCAAGATGTTCACATACGTCCACAGCAATGCTAAACTTGCGGTTCTCCTTGAACTTAATTGCGAGACAGACTTTGTGGCACGCACCGAAGAGTTTGAGACACTCGGACATGAGATAGCGATGCACATAGCAGCGGCAAATCCTGAGTACATCAATATTGAAGATGTTCCCGCAGAGGCCGTTGAGCATGAAAAGTCAGTCATTATGGCTCAGGCTCGCGAAGAGGGTAAGCCCGAAAAGATGCTTGATAAGATCGCCGAAGGTCGCCTTAACAAGTTCTATGAGGAGACATGCCTCATGGAGCAGAAATACATTCGTGACCCCAACGTAAAGATTAAGGATCTTATCGTTGAGAATATCGCAAAGATAGGCGAGAATATGGTAGTGCGCCGTTTTGCGCGTTTTGCGATTGACGCATAATAATCGGTTTTTACAAGGCGAGGGATGCTTCCCTCGCCTTTTTTATAAGCGAAAGAGGCTCTTGAATGAGTAAAAAATACAGTAGAGTTCTTTTAAAACTTTCCGGTGAAATACTTGCCGGAGCGCAACATTTTGGCATAGATAACGATGCGGTGCAGTCAATATGCTCCGAAATTGCCGAAGCAGCAAAGGCCGGCATAGAGATCTCAATAGTAGTCGGCGGAGGAAATATCATACGCGGCGCCCAGACAACAAACATAGAAAGAGCGCAGGCTGACTGTATGGGAATGCTCGGAACCGTTATAAACGCGCTTGCCCTGCAAGACGCACTTGAACGCATGGGACAACCGACAAGAGTACAGTCTGCCATTGAGATGCGTCAGGTCGCAGAACCTGTAGTACGCCGCCGCGCCGTTCGCCACCTTGAAAAGGGTCGTGTAGTGATATTCGCAGCCGGAACAGGCTCGCCGTATTTCTCAACGGATACGACGGCTGCTCTGCGTGCGTCTGAAACAGGCTCTCAATGTGTACTCAAAGCCACAAAGGTTGACGGAATATACGACAAAGATCCGATGAAGTTTTCTGATGCGGTAAAGCTGCCGCACATAAAATTCATTGATGCGCTTCAAATGCAGCTTAAAGTCATGGATGCCGCGGCTTTCTCTCTCTGTCAGGAGAACAATATACCGATAATCGTATTTGACGTTGCAAAAAAAGGCAATTTGCGCAGACTGCTTATAGACGGAGAAGAGATAGGTTCGCTGGTGTCATAAAAGCAACGGAAATATTGGCAAATGGGCGAAAAATTCAACGAAAAATCTCTTTTGCCAAATTGAAATTCATCGTATAATATACCGATAAGGAATAATAAGGAGTGAGCATAATGCCTCAGAATGTTATGAAAGACCTGACTGCACGTTGTGACAAGAGCATAGAGCATCTTAAAAGTTCAATGCTCGGAGTACGCACGGGAAGGGCACATCCCGCACTTGTTGAAGAGATCAAAGTGGACTACTTCGGAACGCCCACGCCCATTAAAAATATGGGCAGTGTCAATGTTCCGGAGGCGCGTCAGATTGTAATCACCCCTTGGGATAAAACCGCCATGAAGGCTATTGAAAAGGCGATAATGGCATCAACACTTGGAATAACACCTCAGAACGATGGCGATTCTATCCGTCTGAATCTTCCGGAGCTTACGCAGCAGCGCAGAGTTGAGCTGAAAAAAATGGTGAATAAGATGGCAGAAGAGGCTCGCGTTGCTGTTCGCAATATTCGCCGCGATGCGAATGACGCGCTGAAAAAGCTTGAAAAGGAGAGCAAGATCACCGAAGATGATCTCAAAAAGTACCAGAAAGAAGCGCAGGACAAGACTGATACCTTTATAAAAAAGATTGACTCTGTGCTTGCCGACAAAGAAAAAGAAATAATGGAAAAATAGTCAGTGCCGCCGAAAGGCGGCTTTTATTTTTCCCATGAACGAACGTGAATTTTTTGATGTTGTAGAAAATGCAGGCGGTACAGCGTATCTCGTGGGCGGTGCGGTGCGCGATGAGATAATGGGACGGCGTTCCTCTGACCGTGATTATGTCGTGTGCGGAATAGATGAAGAAGATTTTCGCGTATTCTTGCCTGATGCAGTGCGTGTAGGAAGAATATTTCCGGTTTATCTTGCCGATATAGACGGTGAAAAGTGTGAGATCGCGTTCGCACGCAAGGAAATAAAAAACGGCACGGGATATAAAGGTTTTGCTGTTGAGTATTCACGCGAAACGACAATTTATGACGACCTTTTCAGACGTGACACCACTATGAACAGCATTGCAAAGGACGGAAACGGCAAAATTATTGATCCGTACGGCGGAACACGTGACATAAAGGATAGAGTTATACGAGCCACATCGGAACATTTCCGCGAAGACCCAATAAGAGCGCTGCGTACTGCAAGACAGGCAGCACAGTTTGAATTTGAAATTGAAGAAAAGACAATACGAATGATGGAACAATGCGGCGAAGAGCTTGAGCATGAGCCCAAGGAACGCAAGTTCCGCGAACTTGAAAGGGCTATGGCGGCAGATCATCCGTCGCTTTATTTCATAAATCTTCACAGAGCCGGACTTCTTGCGAAAGAATTTCCATGGATATTTGATCTTATAGGCAAAACGCAGCTTGCGGACGTTCACCCTGAGGGTGACGCATTTGAACACACGATGAAAGTGCTTGACGCAGCAGCTTGCAGATCAAAAAGCCTCACCATAAGATTTGCCGCGCTTATGCACGATATAGGCAAGGGCAGGACACCGAAAGAACTTCTGCCGCTGCACACGGGGCACGAAGAAATAGGAGCAAAAATGTTACGCGAGATCTGCGCTCGTCTTGGTGTGCCTAAGAAGTGGAGAGACGCCGCAGAATTTGCAGCAAAAGAACATGCAAGCATAAGACATTTCAGAGATGCTGCAAGAATAAGAGATATAATCCGCACAATGGAGAACAAAAAAATCTCACGCGAACTGCTCTCCGTTATCACCTTGGCAGACAGCGGAGGAAAAGTACCGGAATTTATAAAATACTACGATGCACTGCTTAAAATAATCAAATGCGCTGCCGAATGTGAAATTCCGCCGTCGCTTGCAGGTGCGCAGATAGGGGCTTTTTTGCGCGCCGGAGAAATAGACGCAGTGGAAAGATCGGATATATTTATAAATTTTATAAAAACAGAATCTGCGTAAAATCCAACAAATGGCAATACGATTCACACACGAGGTTTCGTGACGAATTTATACAGATTGGCAGATTGACAAAAAAATTTTCTCTTCCCTTAATGTTCATCTTATGATAGAATCATCGCGTACGCAAATTCGGGATGCACTTTCGCTTATTGCTTTGCCTCTTTGATTTGCGTAATTTGTTTTTGTATGATAAGTAAAGTTTCAGCGGAACGCGAGCATTTGCCATTCTGCTGTGACTTGCCGAAAGGGCGGCGGTGAACTCATCTTAAAAACGTAGGCGGAAGGAAAATATGGGCTTACGCACGACAAAATGCGCGCAAACGAAGCTGTTTTGCTTGTGAAGTGCGCGCGCGTGCGGATTTTGTGAGGTGCATTGATAACAATGCGTGAAAGGAAGAGTTATGGATAAGTTTTTTAAGTTGGAAGAAAACAAGACCACGGTCAAGACCGAGATAGTTGCCGGTATTACGACATTTATGACGATGGCTTACATCGTTGCGCTTAATCCGAGTCTGCTCACAAACTTTGACATAGGGTCTCCGCTGTGGAATGCAGTATTCTGTGCGACACTTATTTCTACCGCAATAGGTACGTTCTGTATGGCATTTCTTGCAAACAAGCCTTTTGCAATGTCATCGGGGATGGGGCTTAATGCCTTTTTCGCGGTCGTTGTCGGTCAGATAGTCGCCATTACGGGTGTCAGCTATACTCAGGGCTTTCAGGCAGGAATGGTTATCATCCTTGTTGAAGGTATAGTATTTATTCTTCTTTCTGTTTTCAATATTCGCGACAAGATAGTTGATGCAATTCCTCTGCCTGTCCGTATAGGCATAGCTCCGGCTATAGGAATGATGCTTCTGAATATTGCTCTCGGTTCAAACTGCCAGATATTCTCCGAAAAGGGCGGCGGCTTCTTTGTAATGAGAGACTTTTTCGGCGCTCTCACCGCTGCATCGGCACAGGCTCAAATGGGCTCAGGATACGGCTGGATGGTTCTTTCCGTGGTTACGATGTTTGCCGGACTTATTGCAATAGTGGTTTTGGACGCGAAGGGCAAAAAAAGCTGTGTTCTGCTTGGTATGCTCTTTGCTTCGGTTGTTTATTGGGCCGGCGAAGCTATCTTCTTTGGAAAAAATCCGTTTGAAATGCTTGCCGCCGCAAGTTGGGTTCCTCCTATCAATGATATGGTTGAAACAACCCTCTTTAAGTTTGATTTTGCAACGATAATGCAGCTTGGCTGGGTATCCGTTGTTACACTGGTACTTACGTTCTGCATTATAGATATGTTTGACACGATCGGCACACTTGTTGGCACTGCATCACGCGCCGGAATGGTTGATAAGGACGGAAATATGCCGAATATGAAAGAGGCTCTTCTTTCCGATGCGGTCGGTACTGTGGTAGGCAGCTGCACTGGAACGTCAACAATAACAACATTTGTTGAGTCTGCGGCAGGTGTTGAAGCAGGCGGACGCACAGGTCTCACCGCACTCACGACGGGTTTTCTTTTCCTGCTTTGCCTCTTTATTTCGCCTATCGCTGCCATAATACCGGCAGCAGCTACATCATCGGCTCTCCTGTATGTCGGTGTCCTTATGATCAGCGGGCTGCGCGCTCTTGATTTTAATGACAAGCTGAATAATGTTCCGGTGCTGCTTATGCTTATTGCAATGCCTATATCCGGCTCCATCGGACACGCGATAGGCATCGGTATAATCACCTACTCGCTGATCAACCTGGTGAACGGAAACGGAAGCAGAGTCAGCATGCTCAGCTGGATCATTTCCATTCTCTTTATCATTAAGTTCTTTGTTCCTATCAGTTAAAATTTACGTTCTGCGTTTAAGAGTCCCTTGCCAATCCTTGGCAAGGGACTCTTTTTTGAGACGTTCTATCTTTTATTGTGCTTCCGTCTGTTCCTTTCGTTTTTTCAGTTGTCTGTCAGTCTGTCAATCGTTGGAATCACGGCGCCGACAATCCCTCATTTTTATATGAAACCGGAATTATGAAAGCGTCCTCGCCTACTTCGGACGTTCCGTGTGCCGTTATCCTGATGTAGTTTCTTGTAAGACCTTTTATTGTTCCGTTTTTGTTTTCTTCGGTCAGCATTTCACACTCTCTGCCTATCCACCGTGAGCAGAATTTTTCATGCAGTGCGGCGGCAAGAGTCAGTGCTTCACTGCTTCTTTCATTCATCTCCTGTTGCGGTATCTGCGACAGTTTTGCAGCCTCAGTGCCTTTGCGCGGCGAATACGGAAATACATGCACTTTGCCGAATGAACATTCTTTTACAAATTTCAGACTTTTCTCAAACGATATTTTGTCCTCAGTGGGAAAACCTACCATCAGGTCTGTGCTTATGTGCAGAGTGTCCCCTAAACGTGCGCGGGCGTTTTCCGTGATGCGGGCAAAGTCGCGTGCGCTGTATCCGCGCTTCATATCCGAAAGGACTGATGTATCTCCGGATTGCAGAGGTATGTGAAGGTGACAACAGAACACGGGGGAATCCGCAAGTACACCAAGCAATCTGTCGCTTACCGCAAGCGGCTCTATTGAACCGAAGCGCAGACGCCTTATTTTAGGCAGAGCGGAGATTTTCTCAACAAGTAACGGCAAATTTTCGTATAAACCGATATGTATGCCCGTCAGAACTATTTCCGCACACCCCGCCTCCGTTATGCGCTTTGCTTCGTTGACCGCTTCATCTAACGCACGCGACACGGGCAGCCCCCTCACACTCGGAACAATGCAGTAGGAACAATATTGGCTGCATCCGTCCTGAATCTTTAAGAATGCTCTTGTGTGAAGACGCGGTCTGTCAAGTGACAGTGCATCCCAGTGACTGTCATGCAAAATATTTTCATTTACCGCACAAATTGTTTTTCTTTCCTTTAAGAACTGCTCTGCCATCTGCGGCAGTTTTTCTTTCATTCTGTTTCCGACGGCTATGTCGGCACCGAGCGTCGCGCACTCTGCTTCGGTCATATTCTGTGCGTAACAGCCGCATACGATGATCACCGCGTTTGGGTTTGAACGTCTTGTGTGTCTTATCATTTTGCGGCATTTTCTGTCCGCAGCGGCGGTGATCGTACAGCCAACTATAATTGCAATGTCGGGAGCTTCGCTGCACTGTACCGCTCCGCACGATTCAAACGCGGCTGCTATTGCTTCGCCCTCATACTGATTCGTGCGGCAACCCTCTACCTCTACTGCAAATCTTTTGTCTTTGAGTAATTCCGGTTTACACATTTACAGTTTTCTTATTTGGTCAAGACTCCCGAATAGATCGGGCATCGTAACCGACAAAAGTTTTTGGCGCACGGCAAAGATATTCCTGTAGATCTCAGCTGTGTGTGCGTTTGGTTCAAAGCGTGCGCGGTATGTTGTCCATTCTTTCATTGTGGTATGTATATCTTTTATGTCTCCGACGGAGTATGCTGCCACCGCTGTATCAGCCATAAGACCGCCTTCGCTGCGTGACGGAATGTTGTAAGCGCCGCCCAAAATGTCAGCCTTTATCTGATTCCATACGGCACTTTTGCTGCCACCCTCTGTACCGATGATCTCTTTCAGAGGAATACCGCACTCTCTGTAAATTTTTATCATCTGAGCATACTCAAACGCTATGGCTTCAAGTATAGAACGCCACATCTCGCCCCTGCCGCTCGCTCCGGTGAGCCCTGCAAATACGCCGCATGCGCCGTGTACATCAGGCCCCGCACCCTGCAAATACGGATAAAAGAGAAGTCCGCCGGATCCTGCCGGAACAGATGAAGCAAGGGCGTCCATTTCAGAGTAAAATGCAGGATCTCCGGCACGGTTTGCCACGTTGTCACGGAACCAGCGCAGAGAAAGACCTCCGGCTCGTATCATGCTCCAGTAAAAATATGAGTTGGCAAGTGTTCCGGTTGCAAACATCATACCGTTTGCGGCTGTGATGCGTCTGTCCGGTTTTTCCACAGCAACCGCAAAAATTGAAGCAGTTCCGGCAACGTCTGAGGCAAGCCCGGGTTCCCACAATCCGGAGGCAAGAGAGGACTGCATCGTATCTCCCGCACCTGCTGCTATCGGTATTCCGGCCGGAAGCCCCATCTTTTCAGCCTCTTCTTTGCACAGATACCCGACTATGTCCCACGGTTTTACGATGCGCGGAAGAATTTCCGCAGGAATACCGAGCGCGTCAAGTTGTTTGGGTGACCAGTCTCTTTTTATCGCGTCATATCCAATGAGCCACCCTGACATCGTTGCCCAGTCAAGGAATGCGTCTCGCGCCGAAAGACCTGCAAGCGCACCTAAAACAAACGGTCCGTTGTTTACGACCTTCACAGCCTTTTTGCGAAAGTCCGTGTACTCATTGAGAAACCAACGCAGAATAAGCGGAGGCATAAATTCATCAACTATGATATTGCCGCTCTCTTCCTCCCATACAGGCGCAACATTCTCACGCACGAACCGCGCTTCGTCGGCGGCTCTGTTGTCAAGATAGGAGACAAACGGCGTAACCGGATTCCAATTTTTGTCAATGCCTACGATGCCGCATATAATGCCGCTTGCTGAGACAGCACGAACATCAGCGGGATCAATCGCCGATTTTGCAAGACATTCACGAATACCGGAACGCACATTTTCAACGAAACCGTTTGCATCCATCTCGGCACGCCCCGGCAGCGGATATGAAATTTTATTTTCTCTGTATGCTTCTGCGATGAGAGTGGAGTCAACGGAATACAGAGCCGTTTTTGTCCCCATAGTGCCGCAGTCAAATGCAATGTAGTATTTCATTGCAAATTATTCCTTTCTGCCGCTGAAGAGTCTGCCCAAGTCTATGTAAGTCCATTCCTGATACTGCGGCAGTTTGATCCATATTGCCGATTTTTCCGGCACAGCTACGATCTGATATAAAGTCATATCTGTCGTTGCGCCTAAATTCTCGTACCTTGTATCCATGATATTCATCATGACTTTTTCGTTTATTGTACCCTTAAAATGCTTTGCCAAATTCAGCAGATTTTGGCGGCGTGAACGTGTCATATAAAAACTTGAATCTTCAGGGCGCGGAAGTCCCCATGAAAATTCCGTAAAATGGTTGGTAAGAACCGTCAGCCCGGGACGCGAACGTGTGATTCTGCGCTTCACATCAAATGTCGGCCACTCAAAGCACCTTGCGGTCTGCGTGTCCGCAACTCCGGCTATATATGCGAAATTTGCGCGTGTTGTCTGAAATGCGGCTTCAATCTCATCAAGGCTTTCGCAGTCAAATAAAAATTCAAAAAGCTTCACAACGGCAGGGATTCGGCTGTCGTACCAAAGAGCACCGCCTGATGGGAATCCGTTGTTCAGCTCTATAAATATTCCCTTCTCGTTCATGCCGTTTGCCGCATATATCTCTCCGGCGTAGCCCACAGTGGCAGAGGCAAGCGAGAGGTCAGCGGGGTGAAATACAGATACGACAAGGTCATCCGCAAATTTTTTGAACCACGTCAGATAGTCGTAATTGCGCCCGTAAACGAGCGACGACTCCGCGTAATCCCCCCACGCCGCGATGCCGGAACACATCTGATGCTTGTAAAGCAGTACGGAAGCTATTACCTCCATCGCGTTCACGAGCTTAAGCTCACTCAGTCCAAGCCCCGAAGTCTCACTCATACCGACAAGAATTTGTTTGAACCTGTAGGGATAATTTGCAAAAAGCTTTTCCGCGGTCTCCGTGCCGTTTGCTTTTTTTGTTTCATCGGTAAGCAGAACATCGCACACTGCATTTTTGTAAATATCCGCAAGCTCATCTGCCATAAGCGCACCGTACTGACGTCCCATCTCACGCCATGTGCCGTATAAATTCAGAACACTTATTTTGCCCTCTTTAGTCTTTGAGCCGTTCTCAAAAAACTCCATCTGTGAGCCCCCAATCATCATCTTACGTGTTACTATTATAACGTAAGCAGAGAGATTTTTCCTTTATCTGCAAAAATTATATTTTATCGGAGTGATACAGTTGGAGACAGATAAGATAGAATTAGCAGAAAAATTACTGAAAGACAACAAGACAAAACTACGCAACTACATAGATATTCTTATAAAGGCCAACGAACTTGCAAGGCTGACGGGACCTTCCGATGAAGAGACATTGTGGAATGAACATATAACAGATTGTGCGTATTCACTGCCGCTGCTTCCGAAGCGCGGCAGTGCGATAGATGTCGGGACAGGCGGAGGGCTGCCCGGAATTGTATGGGCGATATGCCGCCCCGATCTTAAGATCACGCTGCTTGACAGCATATCGCGCAAATGCGTGCAAGTTGAAAAAATGACGCAGCTTCTCGGATTAAACAACGTAACAGTCGTATGCGAACGATCCGAAGAGTATGCAAAAAAAAATATCGCCAAGTTTGACTTTGCGTGCGCACGTGCAGTATGTTCCGTCGGAATACTTGCGGAATATCTTGTGCCGTTCGTGAAGATAAACGGGCGCATCGCATCATTTAAGGGGCCGAAAGTACACGAAGAAATCACAGCAGTCGGGACTAAATGGAAAAATATAGGCCTATCATCGCCTAAAATTCTGCAATACAAGCTCGGTGAAATACAGAGATATTTCGTCCTTTGGACAAAAATCACTCCCGCACCGAAGGGTATTCCGCGGCGTGCCGGAATGGCCGAAAAATTTCCGTGGTATCTGAGGAAATGATTCTTTCAGGAAGACGCTGATCATACGCTTTTTTCGAAACACACAAACGTACCCCTCAAATAAAATTATTTTGACGCAGAATGTAAACAATTTTGTCGCTAACATTGCATTAACGGGGTCTATTTTGCACAGCACGTGATATACTATTGTGGTCGTTCTTTTTGTGACAAACATCCGTAAACGGGTGAAAGGAGTTTTACAGTTGAAAGTAACAGATGAGATACACGGTTTCAAGCCAGATTTTATAAGCGAAGCAGGAGTTGCTGAACTGCGTGATGCGGCGCGGGATGCAAGAGTTTGGGCTGTAGCTGCGACATCTGCGGCAAAGAGCGGACATCCGGCAGGTGCCCTTTCCTCAATTGATATATTCATGACACTTCTCGGTGCGGCAAATGTATCGCCGGAACTTGCGGACGATGAAGATCGCGACAGAATCGTTGTGAGCCACGGACATACATCGGCGGGATTTTATGCGGCTCTTGCTGAATACGGATTTTTCCCCGCGCATGAAATGGCGGCAAATTTCCGCCGCGCAGGAAGTGCATATCAGGGACACGTTGAACGCGATGTCCCCGGGGTTGACTGGGGTACAGGCAACTTGGGACAGGGACTTGCCGCAGGCGTTGGCTTTGCCATTGCCGCACGCGCACGCAAATCCAATGCTCACACTTGGGTCGTGATGGGTGACGGAGAACAGGTAAAGGGTCAGGTCGCAGAGGCACGCAGACTTGCCGTTAAAGAGAAGCTTAAGATCACAGCTCTGGTTGACTGGAACGGAATACAGATAAGCGGAACACTTAATGATGTTATGCCTTCGGATATACCGGCTCTTTGGGTAGCGGACGGATGGCATGTAATGACTTGCTGCGGCCACGATCACAATGAGATTTACAAGGCGATGAAGGCAGCAAAGGACTCTGAAATTCCCGTTGTTATCCTGTGCAGGACTACTATGGGCAAGGGCGTTTCGTTTATGGAAAACATTCCCGATTATCACGGCAAGCCGGTCTTGGGCGAAAAGCTTGAAACCGCGCTGAGTGAGCTCGGTTCCGATATATCGGTATTCAATACGATCGTTGACGAGCGCAAAGGCGTACTGCCAAAAGGACGCCATATCACTTCATTTATCCCCAATATTGAGATAGGCACACCTCACACATACACAAAAGATGACACAAAGGACAACCGTGGGGCATTCGGCAGAGCGCTCGCTGAGGTCGGAGAATTGAATTACAAAAAGAAAGGCTCCACTCCCATTGTCGTGTTTGACTGCGACCTTGCCGGTTCCGTAAAGGTTGATGAGTTTGCAAAGGTATGCCCCGAGAATTTCATAGAGGCAGGCATACAGGAGCATACCGCAGCAACAGCCGCCGGTGCGGCGTCGGCAGCCGGTGTTGTTGCGGTGTGGGCAGACTTCGGCGTGTTCGGAAGCGATGAAGTCTATAATCAGCAGCGTCTGAATGACATAAACAGGGCAAATGCAAAAACTGTCCTTACTCACACCGGACTTGATGTCGGCGAAGACGGTATGACACACCAGTGCATTGACTATGTGGGACTTTTCAACAACACTTTCGGCTGGCGCGTAATTGTTCCGGCAGACCCGAATCAGACAGACAGAGCCACTCGTTGGATGCTTGCTCAGCCTGGCAATATTTGCCTTGCAATGGGGCGCAGCAAACTTCCCGTTATTCTTAAAGAAGACGATACTCCTTTCTTCGGCGGAGATTACAAATTTGACGAAAAAGATATTGACGTCCTGCGTGAGGGTACAGATGCCGTCATACTCTCAATGGGGCATCTTGCCTCTGCGGCAGTCCGGGCACATACACTTCTCAAAAACGAGGGCATAAGCGTTAAGGTGCTTCACTGCGCGGCTCCGCTTTCAATGGACGATGAAAAGCTGTTCGCGCTTGTCGGCGGCAGACCTCTGCTTACATGTGAGGATCATAACGCAAACACCGGAATAGGTGCCATCGCAGCACTCAAATTTGCGCGTGCCGGTAAGAATGTGAAGTTGAAAACGCTCGGCGTAACGCATTACGGTCTCTCCGGTTCATGCTCGGATGTGCTTGCCGATATGGGGCTTAATGCACAGGGAATAGCTGATGCTGTAAGGGAATTGATCAAGTAAGATGATAAGCGAGGGAGAACTGGTCTTTATCTGGAATCCCCAAAAAGGTGACAGCTTTCTGTTCAAACTTAAATCCGGACAGACGCAGGGAACACACTTCGGACAGATAAAGCACGATGATATTATGCAGCACAACTTCGGCGATGGTGTCAGGATGCCGAAAGGTGCGGTCTATTACATAATGAGGCCAACGATCGGGGAATATACAAGACGACTGAAACGTCAGACACAGATCGTTTTTCCGAAAGACTCAGCCTATATAATAGAACATTTGAATATTTTCCCCGGCTGTACGGTCGTTGAGTGCGGCACAGGCTCAGGCAGTCTGTGCTGTACATTTGCTCATTTTGTAGGAGCAAACGGGAGAGTCTGCACATACGATCGCCGCGAGGAATTTTCCGCACTTGCAAGAAAGAACGCCGAAAGATGGGGAGTAGCAGACAGGATTGAATTTAACGTGCGTGAGCTTGAAGAGGGATTTAAGGAACGTGACGCGGACGCTGTGTTCCTTGATGTGCCAACGCCGTGGCTCTATATAGATAAGGCATACGAGGCACTTGCGCCGGGTAATCACTTGGGAATACTTGTGCCAACCGCAAACCAAATATCAGAGACACTGCGGGCTCTTGCTGAGCATAATTTCTGCGATGTTCAGGTGCTTGAGATAATGCACAGATTTTACAAGACAGAGCCTAACAGAATCCGCCCCGAAGATATGATGATAGGACACACAGGTTACCTTATCTTTGCGGCAAAAACTCTGCCGATAGCTGAGATCACGGATGAGGAAGCAGCGCAACGGGAATACACAGACCACGAATGTGTCGGTGAAGTACAGAATGAGTCCGCGTAAGGACGGCGGACGGCGAATAAGATATTGACACACTCTAAGCTCCTTCTTCATATATGCTGCGCGCCTGACGCTACAATACCGTGGCCTGAACTTATAGGCGAAGGTTATGATGCCATAGGATATTTTTACGGCGGAAACATACACCCACGCGAAGAATACGAAAAACGCGCAGAAGCTGTGAAAATTCTTTCGGACAATATCGGCGCACCTGTCCATATAGCCGACGTTCCCGCAGCCGATTGGATTGCCGCCGTACATGGATTTGAAAATGAGCCTGAGGGCGGCGCAAGGTGCGCGAAATGCTTTAGGCTTCAGTTGGATACCGCAGCAACATACGCTGCGGCAAACGGCTTTACTCATCTTTCAACAACGCTTACGATAAGTCCTCACAAAAATATTGTCCTGATCAATGAAACTGGTGCGGAGTCCGCAAAAAATCATGGGCTTATCTGGGTTGCGCGTATATGGCGCAAAAACAACGGCTTTAAGCGCTCCGTTGACGCAAGCCGCGCAATGGGGCTTTACAGACAGAATTACTGCGGCTGCATATTTTCAATCCGCGTTCCTCGGGAGGTGGATGCAAATGACGATCAATGACCGTAAAACAATTACATCAGGCAAGCTTTCCCCACAGGCTTTGACACGCAGCGTACTCTCATTCACAGGAGCCAAACGCCCCGAAGTGCTTATCGGTCCCGGCATAGGTGAAGACGCCGCTGTCATAAAGTGGCAGGCGGGAAAATATATGGTATTTTCGTCAGACCCCATAGTCGGAGCAGACAAAGGGGCAGGGCGTCTGTTGGTTCGCGTCAATTCAAACGATATTGCGTCAAAGGGCGGAGAACCGGCATATCTTACAGTGACGCTCATACTGCCTCCGTCTTTTGGAGAAGAGGGCGCGGCTGCAATAATGAACGAAATAAATGAAGAGTGCCGCGCACAGGGAATAGCGATCGCCGGAGGTCACACTGAATTTAACGACCGCTATGACAGGCCGGTTATAATGGGCTCGCTGGTAGGAACGGCAGACAAAGTTATGAGAGCCGACAGCATATCGGCAGGAGATAGACTGATCGTAACAAAGCATCTTTGCATAGAAGGAATGTCTATACTTGCGCATGACAGACCCGATCTGCTCACACAATTTATGAACGAAACAGAAATTCAAACTGTAAAGTCATGGGAAGATCTGACATCTGTCTTGCCGGAGTCTCGCGTACTGCGAAGATTTGCAAAATTTATGCACGACCCGACAGAGGGCGGATTTGACGGCGGACTTGCCGAAATTTCACTTCTCTGCGGACTGAAAGCACACATTGACGCAAATGCGCTTCCGATAAATGAACTTACAATGCGTGCCGCTCAACATCTTAGATTTGACCCGCGGCATCTGATCGCATCGGGCTCGCTTATTGCCGTTGTGCCGCAGGCGGAAACAGATAGCGCGTTATCTGCACTTGCAAAAGAAAATATTCCATGTGCGGCAGTCGGATATATCACAGATATAAAAAATGACGCACTCCCCGATTGCAGTGAAGCATTGTGGCGTCTGCTGAAAATGGGGAAAGATAATGATTGATGTCAAAAAAAATATTATGCGCCGCGTTGAAAGGCTTGCCGAGAAAGTAAGGAAAACGGAAGCGGATGCATTTGTAATAATCACAGACGAAGATGCGAATTGGGAAAGTCTCTATTATATGAGCGGTTTTCGCGGTACTGCGGGAGCGCTTGCCGTCTTTGCCGATGGCAGTGCCGAACTGCGAGTTGACAGCAGATACATAGAGCAGGCAAAAAAGCAGTCTCCTTTGGAGGTAACAGAGCTGTCAGGCGAACCGCACAAAGGAATTGCGGAAAGCATAAAGAAACATTCATGCAAGAAAGTTATGTGCGAGGCGCAGAAAACCTACCACAGCACATGGGACGCACTTGCCGCGATCGTTTGCATGACAGACGGCACTCAGATAATAAAAGATCTTCGCAGATGCAAAGACGCAGAAGAAACAGCACTGATAAAAAAGGCTGCGGACATCGGAAGCAGAGCATTCACCGAAACGCTTGCCGAAGCACGCCCCGATATGACGGAGATGCAGTTTAAGGCACTTTTGGAATACAAGACGACTCTGCTTGGAGCCGGACTCGGATTTGATATGATAGTAGCTTCAGGTCTGCGCAGCGTAATGCCGCATGGCAGAGCAAGCGAAAAAAAATTCGCATACGGAGAATGGGTAACAGTTGATTACGGTGCTTCATACTGCGGGTACTTCTGTGATATAACAAGAAATATCACAATAGGCAGACCGACAGAGGAAGCACTAAAGCTGCACGCGCTCGTTGCAAAGGCACACAGCGAAGCAGCAGCCATGCTGCGTGCAGGCGTATCGGGAAAAGAAGTCCACGCAAAGGCGGTCTCCGTATTTGCGGCAGAGGGCAAGGATAAATATTTCACCCACAGCCTGGGACACGGACTTGGTCTTGAAGTGCATGAAGCACCGCTTTTATCTCACCGCAAAGATTTCACGCTGCACGTCGGTGACATAGTGACCGTTGAGCCAGGGCTTTACATACCGAATTTTGGCGGAATGAGATGCGAAGACGATTATCTCATCACCGAAAACGGCGCAGTACGTCTGACCGAGTCTCTGCCCCAAAAATTATATTCTTTATGATTACCGAAAAAAATGTTACAATAGCGTTAGGCTGAAAGTTAGCCTAAAAATCTTGGAGGGAGAGAGTGAACATGAAAAAGTATGTATGCACAGTATGTGGTTACGTCTATGATCCGGAAGTCGGCGATCCCGATTCCGGAATAGCCCCCGGCACAGCCTTTGAAGACATCCCAGATGACTGGGTCTGCCCTGTCTGCGGTGTCGGCAAGGATATGTTTGAATAGGATTTGAATAATACAGCAGCCTCGGTTCTAACAAGAACCGAGGCTGCTTTGTCGCTTCACTGCAAAAATAAAATATTTCAAAACTGATAGATAGCATCGATACACTTCGTGTCGTTTATAGGTTGCAGTGCCCTTCATAATAATGGGAACGACTTCGTTTTGTACAGATAAATTAACGTAAATTAAAATTTTGACCTCCTTTGACGTAATTTGGCTTATTGACAAAACACGATATTATCGTTCATAATACACAGTTGTGATATTTGTGAATGGCATTGCGCAAATCGCAGATGTGAGAGCTATTGGTGTAATGTTCATCCCCAGTATGAAAGGGGGTAAGTTTATGACCACAGTAACAAGACGCGATAACGAGTCTATTGAGGACGCACTCAAACGCTTCAAGAGAGAGATTCGCAAGGTGGGCGTGCTCCGTGAGGCTAAGAAACACGAGCATTACGAGAAGCCAAGTGAAATTAAGAAACGCAAGAAAGCAGAACTTGCAAGGAACAGAGGCAGGAGGTCTGACTATTAATGCCTGACTTGGCAGCGAGGATTCAAGGCGATATTACAGCCGCGATGAAGAACAAAGATGAGCTGAGGCTTTCTGTTCTCCGTATGCTGAAGGCTGCAATGCAGTTGCAGCAGATTGAAAAGGGCAAAGATACTCTGCTTACCGATGATGATATTCTCATGCTTGTTCGCCGACTTATGAAACAGCGTGCGGAAGCAGCGGAGATGTACAAAAAGGGCGGCGCTCCGGAGCGCGCAGATCGTGAGATCGCAGAGAGCAAAGTCCTTCAAGCCTATCAGCCCGAACAGTTATCCGATGATGGTATTGTTGCTGTCATATCAAAGACTGCGGCGGAGGTCGGGGCGGTCGGTCCTAAGGATATGGGCAAATTGATGGGCAGAGTTATGTCTGCGGTAAAGGGACAGGCAGACGGTAGCAGAGTGAGGCAGCTTGTCTCGCAGTTCCTTTCAAAGTAAGGGAACCGCTGATTATTTTGTACACTACAGTGCCGGAGATAATCTCCGGCTTTTTTGTTGTCTTATTTTGCGGCTGCTTTACAGTTACACGATTTCTGCAATATACTCCGCAATTTTTGCTGCCGCACCTTTTTCGGTATTGAGATATTTATAGCTGTCCGCAATATTCTTCCGTTTGTTGCTGTCTTTGATGTACTCCGAAATATATGACACAAGGCTTTCATCGCTCATAAGTTCGCGGCGCTCCGGAACTATTTCCATGTCTGAAAGTCTGTTGGGCAGCGATACAAATTTTTCTTTCGCGTTCATATAAAAGACCAACTTTTTTTTAATGGCACGCATAAAAGAACTTTCAAGCGGTATAAGACCGCATATTCCGTCAAGGGGTATTTCATGCGCGTAATTGAGAGGTGCTATGGAGAGAAGCGGAACACCAAGGGCTGTGATCTGAAGGTTGTTTGTTCCCGGAAATGCGACAGCAAGAGACGATGCCGATATCGCGTCATACTGCATCGTTTTGATAAGAGGTATTTTATATCCTGATTTTGTCGTTATACAGTTCATACTTTCATCTATTGAAAGCCCTGCGTTTAATGCCGTATCTTTTATAATTTTTGCATCCACAGTCGGTGCGATAGGAAAAATTGCCTGCCAGTCCGGAAATTTTTTGTGCAGAGCATCGGCGCATGCGGTGAAAAAAGGCAGGCTCTTTCCGTACTCAAATGGTCGGCTGCCCAACATAAAGCATAAGATATTACGCACACCGATTTTATATTCTCTGCGAAAGCCATCTGTGTCGCAATCATCGCGCACCGGCACGCTGTCAAGCATAAGGTCTCCGGTAACCGTGTAGCGTGAAGTGTCAACATTTGCTGCTACAAAACGTCTTTTGGCGACATCTCCAGGGATAAAATAATGCGATACGCTTCGTCTCCACTTCGGACGTGCGGTGTATATGAGCCACGGCGCACGCAGATAAGCCGATATAAGCTTGCCGAATAACGGATCTCCGCCAAGCTGCAGCAGCACGGATTTGTGTATATATTCTCTTTCTTTCAGAGCCTCTTTATATGTTATCGCTCGCGCAACGCCCTGCAATCTCTTTGCGTTTTCCGCCTCCATACCGCTTGCGTAAGGACATGGCAGTGTTACCGCTGTTATATTTATATTTTGCACGGCAGCACAAATTGCCTTCGCCGCAGGTTTAAGCCAGCCGGAGACTTCCCCAGGAGAGTTTATCAGAATATATAGCGACTTCAATGTCAATCACCGCATTTCCAATCCCATTTATGGTATAATACCACATTATGAGCGGAGGATTCCACAATGTTTATTCCTCTTGATAAAGATAATATTATCTGTCTTGCCAATGTAGCCGCGATCATAAGAGCAGACGGCGGTGCAGTTGTTCTGCGGACAGATGGGAGAAGGGTCAGTGTGCCGTTTTCACCGATAAATCTTGCAAAGAGGCATTTGAAACTTGCCGCAGATGGTGAAAGACGAAGAGAACTTATATTGGAAAAAACAAGCAAAGGAGCTATATCATAAATGCCGGAAGATAAATATGAAAACATTGAACAGCCTGCGGCAGACATTTCTGATTATTCCGCAAAGGATATTCATGTGTTGGAGGGGCTTGAAGCAGTACGCAAACGCCCCGGAATGTACATCGGCGACCAAAGTCAGCGCGGTCTGCATCACTTGGTATATGAAGTAGTAGACAACTCAATAGACGAGTCGCTCGCGGGATTTTGTGACACGATTGACGTTACGGTAAATGAAGACGGCAGCGTAACCGTGACCGACAACGGACGCGGTATTCCTACGGAAATGCACCAATCGGGCAAGTCAGCGGCAGAGGTCGTCCTCACGGTTCTCCACGCCGGAGGAAAGTTTGATAAGAGTGCCTATCAGGTCTCCGGCGGTCTGCACGGCGTAGGCGTGTCGGTCGTAAATGCTCTCTCGGTGTGGCTTGAGCTTACGATATGGCGCGGCGGCAAAGAACATCATCAGCGTTACGAGCGCGGCAAACCTGTGACACAACTTGAGATCACGGGTGAAACAGAGCGCCGCGGCACACGTGTGCAATTTATGCCCGATGCTGAAATTTTTACCACAACGGATTTTCAGTCCGACATATTAAAACAGCGTTTGCGCGAACTTGCATTCCTCAATTCTCATGTAACCATAAACTATACCGATATGCGCACCGACAGCGCCGAAAAGAAAAGCTACCGCTTCCCCGGCGGTCTTGTCTCATTTGTGGAATACCTTAACAAAGGCAAAGAGACACTCTTCAAGCCGCCGCTTGTTATCTCAGGCGAAAAAGATATGACAAAGGTTGACGTTGCTGTACAATACAACGATTCGTACGTTGAGCGTCTTTACGGTTTTGTAAATCTCATAAACACGATTGAAGGCGGCACGCACGTCGCAGGCTTCCGCTCTGCGGTTACACGCGCTGTAAACGATGAGGCAAGGAAACTTAAACTCCTGAAAGACAAGGACGAAAATCTCTCCGGAGATGACCTTAAAGAAGGTCTTACCGCAGTCATTTCAGTTAAGGTTATGGAGCCTCAGTTTGAGGGACAGACAAAAACAAAGCTCGGCAACAGCGACGTGAAGGGAATCGTTGACTCAATAGTCTACGAAGGACTGAAAAATGCACTTGACGAAAGGCCGGAAATTCTAAAACCGATCGTTGAAAGCGCTCTGCGCGCACGTCAGGCACGCGAAGCCGCTAAAAAAGCAAAGGAACTTGTGCGCCGCAAATCCGCAATGGGAGGTCTCACTCTGCCGGGTAAGCTTGCGGACTGTTCAAACAGAAATCCTGCCGACTGTGAAATATACATAGTTGAGGGAGACTCAGCAGGCGGCAGCGCAAAACAGGGGCGAAACAGAGAATTTCAGGCAATACTTCCTCTGCGCGGCAAGATACTCAATGTTGAAAAGGCACGTCTTGAGAAAATTTTGGGCAGCGATACAATACGCAACATAATCCTTGCGCTCGGGTGCGGAGTCGGTGACGACTTCAACGAGGAAAAACTCCGCTACCACAAAATTTTCATAATGGCAGATGCCGATGTTGACGGAGCGCACATACGCACACTGCTTTTGACGCTCTTCTTCCGCTATATGCCGCAGATAATAGAGAAAGGCTACCTTTACGTTGCCCAGCCTCCGCTCTTCCGTGTGCAGTGCGGCAAAGATACAACGTACTGCTTCTCAGAAAAAGAGATGAAAGAAGCACAGAGCAAAGCAAACGGGAGAAAAGTTGAAGTCCAGCGCTACAAGGGACTTGGCGAGATGAATGCCGAACAGCTCTGGGAGACGACAATGAATCCGGAAAACCGCATAATAAACAGAGTTGAAGTAACCGATGCGGTTGAAGCCGATGAACTATTCGGCATACTGATGGGCGATGTCGTTGAACCAAGACGGAAATTCATAGAGGAATTTGGCAAGACTGTACAAAATCTTGATATTTAGACGCTAATCAACGCAAAGATGCAAGATTTATTTTACTTTCTTTATAAAGCTGCGGGGGCATTCATCGTGCCTCCGGGGCTTTTTGTTGTAGTTCTGCTTATCCTGACGCTATGCGCCGTGCGCGGCAGAACAAAGATTGCGTTGTTCCTTGCGCTCTTCACGCTATCTTTCTACCTTCTGTCAATACAGATAGTATCCGATTGGTTTCTTGCCGCACCGCTTGAAACGGCTTATAAGAAAGAGATACCGCTATGCGGCAAGGATACAGCCGTTCTTATCCTCGGCGGCGGAGTATCGTACGCCCCCGAAAACGGTAACGCAAACGCACTATCTCTGAACACTTTGGCGCGTGTATTTGAAGGTACAAAACTTGCAAAATGTCTTGGAAACGATACCGTCATCATATTATCCGCAGGCGATTCATATAACGAAACAACGGAAAAAGAATATGAAATTATGAACAGAACTGCAAAGGATATGGGGTGGAGAGGAAAAACGATCCTTGAAACAAGGTCGCGCACAACAGCCGAAAATATGAAATACAGCGCAGAAATAATACACGATCTCGGCATAAAAAATGTCGCTGTCGTCACAAACGCCTTTCACATATACCGCTCAATGGAGGCGGCAAAACTCGCAATGCCCGACGTAAATCTTTTTCCCTACCCATCGTCTTACATGGCAAACAGAAACTTTTACGGTGCATATTCATTTCTGCCCGCCCATCAGAATTTCAGCACGTCATGTACATGTATAAGAGAAATTATCGGTATTTTATTTCTTAAGATTAAAGGTTTATAATTGACCTAAGCCGCGATGTGTGAAATGCAATGCGGCGTACAAATACAAACAGGGAGATGCCTTGATATGTTCAAAATAGTTCTCATAAGACACGGAGAAAGCGCATGGAATAAAGAAAACCGCTTTACAGGTTGGAAAGATGTGCCGCTTTCGGACAAAGGGCTTGCGGAGGCTAAATCTGCCGGCCGGCTTCTGAAAAAAGAAGGCTTTGCATTTGATAAGGCATACACATCCGTACTGCGCAGAGCTATCAAAACGCTGTGGTGTGTGCTGGAAGAAACAGACCTGATGTGGATACCGGTTGAAAAATCATGGCGTCTCAATGAACGTCACTACGGTGCGCTGCAAGGCCTCAACAAAGCAGAGACCGCAGAACAGTACGGAGATGAGCAGGTAAAAATATGGCGCCGCAGCTATGCGACAAGACCACCGCTTCTTGAAAAGAAAGACGAACGCTGGCCGGGACATGAGACTCGCTATGAAAATCTGACAGATGCGGAACTGCCGCTTGGGGAATGTCTTGCGGATACGGTTGCGCGTGTTGTCCCATATTGGGAGAATGTGATAGCACCCGATGTCAAAGAGGGCAAACGCATAATCATAGCCGCCCACGGCAACAGTCTCCGCGCCCTCGTAAAATACCTTGACAACGTATCCGAAAAAGAAATACTTGAGATAAACATTCCTACAGGCATTCCGCTTGTATATGAACTTGACGAGAACTTAAAGCCCATTAAGCACTACTATTTAGGTGATGCGGAAGCGATAGCCGCAGCCCAGGCAGCCGTAGCTAAACAGGGTTCGTCAAAAAAGTAAACCGATAAAAACGCAAAAGGGCGGCACAGATAAAACCATGCGCCGCCTTCCTAAAATCACATCAGAGGGTAAAAACAAAAAGACTCTTTCGCATGAAAGAGTCTTTTATAACCACAAAAATGGTGGTAGGAGTTGGGTTCGAACCAACGTAGGCTCACGCCGACAGATTTACAGTCTGTTGCCTTTGACCACTCGGCCATCCTACCACTTGACGCGGTATCCACCGCAACTATATTCTACGACAAAGACTTAATTTGTCAAGTGTGTAACGAAAATCAGCAAAATCCACGTTTCATTGTAGCATTTTAATCTTCGTTTATGAATTTTTCTGTTTTGGAAAGGAAGGCTCCTATTCCTTCGTGGATCACCATATCGGCTATGTGGTCAAGCTGTGTAGGTTCTTTGTTTATTATGACAAGGTTAGCACCGTGCATTTTTGCCTGTCTCGGAAAGTAATTGGCGGGGGATACAACGAGCGATGAGCCAAGTACTATGAATGTACTGCACTCGCGGCTCAGTCTCTCCGCGGCATCAAGGGCATCGGTGGGGAGCATTTCGCCAAACAGCACAACGCTCGGGCGAAGATGGCCGCCGCAGTGGCTGCATGGGTGACCTGCCAAGAAATCATCTTTGGAGCCTGTGCGTCCGCAGTTATGGCACTTCACAGGTTCAAGGCTTCCGTGCAGTTCCCATACGTTTTCCGAGCCCGCCTTTTGGTGGAGACGGTCAACATTCTGCGTTATCACGCCTTTTACACAGCCTTCTTTTTCCCATTTTGCTATTATGTTGTGTCCTGTGTTCGGCATTATTTCGTCGGGGACGTAAAGACGTGCTTTGTAAAATTCAAGAAATTCATCGTAGTTTTCTTCAAGCGCACCCACGGAGGCAAGCCTCGTTGGGTCTGCCTTTACCCATATTCCATCTTTTGAGCGAAAGTCAAGAAGCCCTGATTCGGTACTCAGTCCTGCTCCGCTGAATATTACAACGCCGCCATCCTTTATCATTGCCGCAAGTCTTTTTGCTTCGTTTGTGTAGTTCATTGTTTGTTATACATCCTTTCGTCCAGATCAATTTCTCTCCTCACTAATGAGATCGGCAGCCCTGTATCACGGGCAATTTTTTTTACATCATCGTACTCAGCTGTTGATTTTACGGTTTTACCGTCTATAAGCCCTTCTTTGACACGAACGGGACCGAATTTTGTATTCACTGTTTTTATGCGGCGGGCAAGCATAATTCGCTGCGGCTCGTAAATCCTAACGCCAAATGTTGATGTGTGCCGCAGGATATTTTCGGCAAATTTTTCTTTTTCGCAGCACGGTACAAGCAGAGAGAGCATTACACCCGGGCGGTTCTTTTTCATCTGTATCGGCTGAAACCACACGTCAAGCGCACCGTCAGATAAAAGCTTTTCCATCACCGCGCCCATATCTTCTGCCGTCATATCATCAATGTTTGCTCGTATTTCACATACACTTCCGTGTTCAAATGTGTTCTTTGTTTCCACTGTATCTCTCCTTCGGATAATAAGAGCGCGGCAAACTTTTGTCTGCCGCGTGTAGATTTACATTATAAGGCGTATCCGGTCTCAAATGCTTTTATGTTGAGTTCAAGCATTTTAGAGGGAATTATATCGGTCAGTACGGATTTCCAATCAATGTGTCCCAAGTTCATTGATTTTGCCAGTGCGCCCGTCAGAACAACATTCTGTGCTTTGATATTTCCAAGCGATGAGGCTATTTCCGCGGCTTTTATACATTTTGTATTTTTTACCGCACTCTTAAGTTTTTCAGTCACACCTTCCGGATATTCCGCAGCACCGGTCAAAACCGGCAGAGAATATAATTCATAGTCGTTTACAACGAGTGTTCCTTCTTTTTTAAGGTATGCAAGCCAGCGAACGGCTTCAATTTTCTCAAATGCGACAAGTATATCGGCGCAGCCGAGCGGAACTACGGGGGAGGCAACTTTTGTCCCGTAGCGAACGTGTGTTGTAACGCTGCCTCCACGTTGACTCATTCCGTGTATCTCAGACATCTTGACATCATATCCACAGCGGACAAGTCCTTCCGAGAGAAGTTTTGACGCAAGAATCGTTCCCTGACCGCCTACGCCGACAAGCAGAATGTTTTTTGTATCGTTTGACTTCATATTATTCGCCCTCCTTTGAAATCGCATGTTTCGGGCATATTTGCATACAAACCGTACAGCCGTTGCACATTGATCTGTCTATGTAGATCCTGCCGCCGCGCCAATTTAGCGCAGGGCAGCCGGCTTTAAGACACATTTTGCATTTAACGCATTTGTCTTCGTCTACTTTGCACTTCATATTTGCACGTTTCTTCATAACTTCTTTGATCAACGCGCACGGAGATGTTGTTATTATCACGAACGGATCTTTTGCCTCGTATCCGGCCTTAACTGCTTCCCTTGTCGCCGTGAGGTCATAAGGGTCAATAAGACGTATATTTTCTTCTTTCACACCGCATGCCATGCAGAGTGCTTTCAGGTTTACCTGATATGTCTCTTCTCCCATAAGTGTGTGTCCTGTGCCGGGGTTTTCCTGATGCCCCGTCATTGCCGTTATTCTGTTGTCCAATATATTCACAACGATCGCGGACTTGTTCACCACTGCGTCAATAAGTCCGGTGATGCCCGAATGGAAGAATGTTGAATCACCTATCACGGCAAATATTTTTTCTTTGCGTCCGGCTATGTCAAGGGCTTTGCGGAAACCCGATCCAGCCGATACGGATGCTCCCATGCAGATAACGGTGTCGGTCACAGAAAGGGGCGGTACCATGCCAAGCGTGTAGCAGCCTATGTCACCGGTTACGATTATATCCTTATATTTACCGACTTCATAGAAAAATCCCCTGTGAGTGCAACCCGGACAAAGCACAGGCGGACGCGGAGGTATGTTTATATCAAGCGCAGCCGATGTCTCTTCTTTTTCTTCCAAAAGCAAGCTACGAAGAGTCTGCGGCGAGAGTTCATCAACCCACGGGAGTTTATCCCTGCCTGTGCAGTCTATGCCAAGCGCTCTGACAAAATTTTCAAGATATGGTTCGTTTTCCTCTATCACATAGATTTTCTTGACGGATGTTGCAAAGTCGCGAATTTTCTTTTCCGGCAGCGGCCATGTAAAACCGAGTTTCAAATACGAGGCATCGTTGCCGAATACTTCTTTCGCGTGGCAGTATGAAACGCCGCTTGTGATTATACCTATTTCTTTGCTGCCGTACTCTGTTCTGTTAAGGGGTGTGTTTTCGGAATACTCCTCAAGCGCTGCGATTCTTTTTTCCATTTCATATTTACGGCATTTTGCGTTGGCCGGTGTCATTACAAATTTTGCACAGTTTTTTGTGTATTCACGCACAGGGACAGGATTGCGCTTTCCTTCGCATACAAGTGTTTTGCTGTGGCAGATCCTGGTTGATACACGAAATAGCACAGGCGTATCAAACTTTTCGGAGACTTCAAAGGCTTCTTTCACAAAATCAAGACATTCTTGGCTGTCAGACGGCTCAAACATTGCAAGTTTTGCGTGAGATGCGTAAAGGCGGTTATCCTGTTCGTTCTGTGAGCTGAAAAATCCGGGATCATCGGCAGAGACTATTACAAGACCTCCGTTTACACCGGTGTACGCTAATGTAAAGAGGGGGTCTGCTGCAACGTTCAGACCGACATGTTTCATCGCAGCAAGTGCCCTTGCGCCCGCTATTGCAGCCCCTGCCGCAGTTTCCAACGCTACTTTCTCATTTGTTGCCCATTCCGAACAGATATCTTTATATGTTGCAAGGTTTTCCAGTATTTCTGTTGAAGGTGTTCCGGGGTAAGCTGCCGCAACGTGCAATCCCGCTTCCCATGCGCCTCTTGCAATGGCCTCATTTCCGGTCATCAATTTTTTCATTTTGCATCCTCCTGACGATTTATCCCTCTATAACGCATTGATCAGCGTTTCCTTAAAAAAACCGGCCTTCGCAAAACACGCAAAGCCGGATAAATTTCATGTATTTTGTTGAATCTAATCCTTTCCGTTCGCACTGTTTTCTTCGTCCACAGAGAGCATGACCCACTCGGAAATGTCAAATTTGAGAAGTCCGCTTGCAATGTAGACAACGGCAAGGACGAGCATTGCCTTTTCGCGCAGCACTGCGAAGCAAAGTATCACGAACGTTATTACGCCATAGAATTTAGGGCGGTTCACATTTGACTTTTTAAGCTTTTTTGCATTGCAGTACGGAACAGAACTTACCATAAGCAATCCCACTCCCACAAGCGCAGACATGGCAACAAGAGGAGTCACCGGCAGCCCCGAAAAGACGAGAGCACAGAGAGAAAGCCCGCCGGCCGGTATCGGAAGCCCCTGAAAGGGTCCTTGCGGAACGTGCATAACATTGAAACGCGCAAGACGCAGGACTCCGCAGAGCGCAAAAACCGACGCACCAAGCGGCCCCCACACGCCATGCCCCGGGCCTATGAACGCGCAATATATCAGAAACGCGGGAGCAACGCCAAAGCTTATCGCGTCTGCAAGGCTGTCAAGTTCTTCTCCAAATGCACTTCCACCGCCCAATGTACGCGCAACGCGACCATCCATCAGGTCAAAGAACGACGCAAAGCATATAAGCAATGCCGCGGGAACAAACCGACCGTGGGCGGCAAGTATCAGCGATGAGACGCCGCAGAATACACTGCCGCTTGTTATCATATTGGGTATCACTACCCTCATCGGAATGTTTCTTACTCTTTTATTATTTCTCTTCAATCACTCATCACCCCTATTATGGTATGCCCTGCCTTAACCTTGTCACCTATCTTTACACATGGCACGATGCACGGGGGCAGATATATATCCACCTTAGAACCTAACTTAATCATACCATATCTTTCGCCGCTTTGTACAATATCTCCGACCTTAACATGAGGTGCTATCCTCCGTGCCATAATTCCGGCGATCTGAACTAACGTGAAGCGTCCGTACTCAGACATAGCGCCAACGTAAAAGCGTTCGTTTATCTCGGATGCTTTCGGTGCTATAGCAAACCATTTTTTGCCCGGGACATATTTGACATACTCAACAATGCCTTTTGTGGGAAATCTGTTGACGTGAACGTTTGTTCCGTTCATAAATATACCTATTTTTACGGCACGCCCCGTATATTCATTTTCTGCCTCGTGAATTTCCACGACCTTACCATCGGCAGGGCTTAAGAAATCGCCGGCCTTAAGCGGACGTTCCGGAGAACGCTCCGGGTCACGGAAAAACCAAAGTGCAAAGTAAAGCACGACTGCAAAAATGAGCGAGATCCAATGCGACACAAACGAACTCACAATGGTGAGAACGGAAAAGAGCGCTATCGTCATATATCCATCGGGGGCTATTCTCATATTCTACTCTCCATCGTTTTCTTTTCTGACTGTGCTTATGTCGGCAACAGAGTCACCCTCGTCAAGTGAAACGATAGTATATCCAGTTGCGGAGCGAGAGAGAGAGGCGATTTCCTTAACACCGATGCGCACCATACGTCCCTTCACGGATATTACGATTATCTCTTCCTCCGACTGAACGCCCCACGCTCCGACAAGTTTGCCTGTTTTTTCGGAAAGCTTCATTCCCATCACGCCGTAGCCTCCGCGGTGGCGGCATGTAAATTCATCGTATGATGTGCGTTTGCCTATACCGTGTTCGCTGATGAAAAGCACTTCCCGCAATGTGCTGACCACATCGCAGCCTACTACACAGTCGCCTTCGTCAAGACGTATGCCCTTAACGCCCTGAGCCTGTCTGCCCAAAGGTCTGAATTCATCCTCGCTGACTCTCAAAGTCTGTCCCATGGCAGTTGTCAGAAGAAGTTCATCGCTGCCCGTTGTGAAACGTACCCTTGATATATCATCACCGTCCGCTATGCTAAGCACACGGCGTCCTGCCCTCGTCAGGCCTTCAAGTTCTTCAACGGGCAGACGTTTGGCAGTTCCCTGTCTTGTTACAAAAAAGACAAATTTTGCTCCGTCAAGTAAATTATCCTTCGCTGCTACAACGCTTTCGCCCTTTTCAAGAGTCACGATCGTACCGACAAGTTTGCCTTTTCCGGTCTTTGGCTCCGGCAGAGAGAAACCGCGCACTCCAAAGACACGCCCCTTTGAAGTGAAAAGGTAAAGTGTCCTGTGCGTTGTAGTCGTAATAAGCATTGAAATTTCATCTTCGGATTTTGTAGCTACACCCTTTACTCCCTTGCCGCCCCTCTGCTGAACGCGGTAGTCTTGTAAAGGCATACGTCGGATATATCCGTCACGCGAGATCGCAACAACTATATCCTCCTCCGGAATAAGATCCTCGTCGGCGACATCTTCGGCTGCATCTTCAATGTCAGTGCGGCGTTTATCACCGTAGCTGTTTTTTATCTCCAAAAGTTCATCTTTAACTACCGAATCAAGAATGAGCGGACTTGAGAGAATACTGTGGTAACGCTCAATATCCATTAAGAGCTGTGCCAGTTCCGAGTCAAGCTTTTCACGCTCAAGTCCGGTGAGACGCTGCAAGCGCATATCAAGAATCGCCTGTGCCTGTATCTCGGAGAATCCGAGTTCGTCAACAAGACGTCCCCTTGCAACAGACACCGTATCAGAGCCGCGTATTATACTTATCACCATATCAATGGCATCAAGGGCACGAAGCAACCCCTCAACAATGTGGCGGCGCTCCTCGGCCTTGCGCAGACGGAACTCCGTGCGGCGGCGGACAACTTCTCTGCGATGGTCAAGGAATATCATAACAAGCTCTTTCAGCGGAAGTTCCTTTGTAGCGCCGTCTACCACCGCAAGGTTTATAACACCAAATGTACTCTGCAGTTGTGTGCGCGTGTAAAGCTGGCGCATCACAAGATTATGATCCGCATCGCGCTGGAGTTCAACGACAATACGCATACCCTTTCTGTCCGATTCATCGCGCAGATCGGCGATACCGTCAATCATTCCCGTCTGTGCGCCCTTTGCGATTGTCTCTATAAGATTGGTTTTGTTCACCATATACGGGATTTCCGTAATAATTATATTTTTTTTGCCTCTGCGTCCATCTTCAATATCAGTACGTCCGCGTACTACAATACGCCCGCGTCCTGTGCGGTAGGCATCTATAATTCCCTCACGTCCCAAGATAATACCGCCTGTAGGGAAGTCCGGCCCCGGCATAAGCGACATAAGTTCTCCCAACTCAACATCTGGGTTGTCTATCATGGCACAACAGACATCAATGGCCTCTCCTAAATTATGCGGCGGCATATTCGTAGCCATACCGACCGCAATTCCGGTCGTGCCGTTTACGAGAAGATTGGGAATGCGCGACGGAAGAACGAGCGGCTCCGTAAGCGACTCGTCAAAATTAGGTCCCCAGTCAACAGTCTCTTCATTTATGTCAGCGAGCATCTCCTCGCCCAACGCATGGAGACGCGCTTCGGTATAACGCATAGCCGCAGGCGGATCCCCGTCAATAGAGCCAAAGTTTCCCTGACCGTCAACAAGACGATAGCGCATACTGAAATCCTGCGAAAGTCTTGCCATAGTGTCATAAATCGCAGCATCACCGTGAGGGTGATACTTACCCATTGTCTCTCCGACAATACGCGCTGACTTCTTAAACGCCTGATTGTGACGCACCCCAAGTTCAAGCATAGCGTAAAGCACACGGCGCTGAACCGGCTTAAGACCATCACGGGCATCCGGCAACGCACGCCCAACGATAACACTCATCGCATAATTGAGGTAACTTTGCTTTATTTCCTCTTCAAGCGGCAGAGGAACGACCTTATGTATCTGAAAAAGTTCACTCTGTTTTGACTTGTGATCCATTCAATGACCTCCGAACATCAGGCTGATTGCACTTAGGAAACCGCT
>JAUNMU010000084.1 GCA_030531745.1 Synergistes sp.
GAACAGAACATTGTGACACCCTCTTTCATATCTATCAAGACCATACTATAGTCCATATCGCCTATTTTTTCGCTCTTTCGGCTTCATTTCTCACACCACTGCGAAGCCGCACCGGAGCACGAGACTTGCTGAGAGTATTTTATATCATACTTTGAAATTTTCAAAGTGGAATTGAAAAAGTTGCGCATAGGACGCACGGGTGAACCAACACAAACGATTATGGCAGGAGTGTCGTGGGGTAGAGATCTCAAATTTTACAGTTTTTGATGCTCTTCATATACAATTTTGCGATGGAATAAATGTTTTTGTCGGAGAAAATGGGACGGGGAAAACACACATTCTGAAGCTGTTGTATGCGGCATCACAGGCTGCGCGGCATGATGTCTCTTTCTCCGCTAAACTGATAAGGTTGTTTTTGCCTGATGGTCTTAAAATAAGCAGACTGGTGAGACGCCACACGGGTAATGACACAGCAAGTGTAAAAGTGTCTTCCGATAAGACCTCTGTAGGAATGACGTTCAGCAGAAGATCCAATAAATGGAATGCTACGGTGACCAATGAGGAAAAATGGGAGAAACAACTGTCGGATTTGACAAGCATATTTATCCCTGCGAAGGAGATTCTCTCAAATGCACGTAATTTGACCGAGGCCGTCAAAGCCGGTAATGTTGATTTTGACGACACATACACCGACATTATCGCAGCTGCAAAGATAGATATATCTAGGGGAGTTGTCCCTGCAAACAGAAAAGCATACTTGAACATACTTCAAAAAATTACCGGCAGCAGAGTTACTGTCGCGAAAGAGCGTTTCTACCTTTTGCCGGGCAGAGCAAAGCTGGAATTTCCGTTGGTCGCGGAGGGGATTCGCAAGTTGGCTCTCTTGTGGCAGCTCATAAGGAACGGAACGCTTGAGAGAGGTTCCGTCCTCTTTTGGGACGAGCCGGAGGCGAATATCAACCCCATACACATACCTGTGCTCGTGGATATGTTGATCAGACTTCAACAAAACGGTGTCCAGATATTTATTGCCACGCATGATTATGTTCTTGCCAAATATCTTGAGATCAAGAATAAAAATTCAGAGATTCGATTCTACTCCTTGTATTTTAGTGATACCGCAGCAGCGAAAACTAAAAAATCAGGAAACGATGATAAGATCATCGAAGTAGAACAAAACAGGCGATTTGGTGATATGCTGCACAATCCCATTATGGATGCATACAATAAACTTTTGGATGACATTTATAAAGACGAGTTGATCTAAAAGGGTATGTGGAATGAGCAATAACATATTTTACGATGAGCATCATAAATACCGGCTTGACTGTTCTAAGGCGGACTGGGCGACAGACGAGATACACAGCATATATCACAGTGAGAACATTTTACTGTTGAGTGATGTGGATTTTGCTTTTTCAAAAGGCGATACTCTTTATCTTGTGGAATACAAGAACGCTTGTGTCAATGAGCATGCGAGAAAGAGCGGATTTAACCCTTCAACAGAGGATATGGTGCGTAAAATTGCTTATAAATACTATGACAGTTACTTTTACCTGTTGTGTATCAGAAAAGCGACCAAACTGCACATCAAGTATGTTTATATCGTGGAGTATCCAAATAGCGATTCCGCATCAAGAAAGGCTTTGCGTAACAAGATAACAGAGTCGCTTCCGTTTCGTCTCCAAAAGAAGTTGGCAGGCTCTGAATTGATCAGCGACTTTGATGTTGTGTCTGTAGATGAGTGGAATAAGCTATACCATCAATATCCGTTTACGCGCTGTAAATAAAACCCATTGCCTACAGACAAATAGGGTGCTTTTCAATGTCTATTCCGGCGTTGCGTGCGTCCGACAGCCCACCATTTTGTTTGTGAATGACTTTTATGCGGCTGTCCGCGTCCTTGTATTCGTCACAGATACGAGGGCAGGCATCCGGCGAACCATCGTCAACAAGTATGACCTCTATGTTTGAATATGTCTGCCGTAAAACGGAATCAACGCATTGACGCAGATATTTTTCCACGTTATAGATGGGTATAATGACGGATATTAAACTGTGCTTTTCTGCTGACATTATTTTGTCTACTCCTTTTGTTACGGTTTACAGAGTGATTTATTGTATGTGTATTTGTTTCTCATTTCCGTTTTCGTAGACTTCGGTTAGTCTTTCTTGGTCAAGCAATGTGAGCATTATTATGCAGTCGCCAACTGTCTTTCAAGTTGTGCCATGGAAATTCCCATTTCTTTTGCGGCTATACTTTTTGAAATGAGATTCCTGCGGACAAGCGAAAGATAGGTGTCTGCTCTGCCTTCCGCTCTGCCTTCTTTTTTCATTTCCATTCCGTAGATTTCGGTTACTCTTTCTTGATCAAATAGTGTTAGCATTATTCCTCTTACCTCCACTTCTCTTGTTTTCAGATATTCGTTCAGCAGATTTTTGTCTGCGCATATTTTGAATGTTTCTTCTATCGCTTTTAGTGTTCTGCCGTATTTCTTTATGCAGTCGTCAAAGACTTTGCAGAAGCATATATATTGGTTCGCTATACCGCTGCTTGTCTCCTCGTAGATCACTTTCACTTTGGCGTCTATGCAGCACTCTTCGCCGGGAAAGTATTCGTCTTTGAGCGATATTATGTCCGGATGGTTGTCCCTCTCTTTTGTGTATATTACATAGAGTTCCGGCTTCGGCATTTTTATCTTTTTGCTGCTGTATATGGCTATCCCTTTGTTGTTAAAGTATTCATGATAGCTGTTCATAAGATACATAAGTGCCCTGATAACGATGTTTACCGACCATGTGCTTTGGGCTTCTGCCAATATTATGAGTTTATCTTTCACCATAAAGCCCAAGTCATTGTACTCTCCCGTCAGGAGTATTTTTTTCAATGTTATGATTGACAGGTCGGATTCCTTTATTCCTTTGTCTTCGGGGTGCAATGCACGATAGAGCTGCAGCAGATATTCCGGCAGTGAGAAGAGGTCATGGAATACGCTGTCTTTTGCTGCGTGTTTCGGCTTTGTTGTTTTCGCCGTTTTCGGTTCGTTCTGTTCCGTTTCGTTCTGCGGCTCGTTTTTCATGGCAGACTCTCCTCTCCTTTGCGTGTATTTGCAACATCTTGTCTGAGTTTAGTCGGTTTTATGTTTGCAGTCAATGCGCTTTATCAGTTGTATCACACAAGCACAGCGATGACAAAATACGCCCGTTATAAAAGCGTCCCCGCACGCTGCCGAAATTCACCGACAGAGATGTTCATTCTCGCAGCAGCCTGCGGAACGGTTAAGATTCCGTCTTTGACAAGCCCGCTTAAAGTTGCGAATATACCCTCTTTTCTGCCTATCCCCATGCCTTCTTCTCTGCCTATCTTCATCCCTCTTGCTTCGCCTATTCTCATACCTTCTTTTTTCATTTCCATTCCGTAGATTTCGGTTACTCTTTCTTGATCAAATAGTGTTAGCATTATTCCTCTTACCTCCACTTCTCTTGTTTTCAGATATTCGTTCAGCAGATTTTTGTCTGCGCATATTTTGAATGTTTCTTCTATCGCTTTTAGTGTTCTGCCGTATTTCTTTATGCAGTCGTCAAAGACTTTGCAGAAGCATATATATTGGTTCGCTATACCGCTGCTTGTCTCCTCGTAGATCACTTTCACTTTGGCGTCTATGCAGCACTCTTCGCCGGGAAAGTATTCGTCTTTGAGCGATATTATGTCCGGATGGTTGTCCCTCTCTTTTGTGTATATTACATAGAGTTCCGGCTTCGGCATTTTTATCTTTTTGCTGCTGTATATGGCTATCCCTTTGTTGTTAAAGTATTCATGATAGCTGTTCATAAGATACATAAGTGCCCTGATAACGATGTTTACCGACCATGTGCTTTGGGCTTCTGCCAATATTATGAGTTTATCTTTCACCATAAAGCCCAAGTCATTGTACTCTCCCGTCAGGAGTATTTTTTTCAATGTTATGATTGACAGGTCGGATTCCTTTATTCCTTTGTCTTCGGGGTGCAATGCACGATAGAGCTGCAGCAGATATTCCGGCAGTGAGAAGAGGTCATGGAATACGCTGTCTTTTGCTGCGTGTTTCGGCTTTGTTGTTTTCGGTTCGTTCTGTGTCTCAGGTTGCATAGTATATTCCCTCTTTCTCTTCTGCACGTTTCCTTAACATTTTATTTGATTTTAGTCGGTTTTTGGCTTGCAGTCAATGCGGCGGGATGAAAAGAGCGCGTGAAAATCGCCAATTTCTTCTATTTTTACGGAGAGGAACTCCCACTCATCGTATAGTTTCACAAGAAGATTTTCTTTTTCTTTAAGTTCAATCATCAGGCTTTGAATTTTCGCAGAGTTTGAGAGAACATTGGGTGAGCAGAGCAGTGAGTTTATCTCCTCTCTGCGTTTTTCGGCTTCGGATATTTCTTTCTCACATTCTGTAAGGCGGTCGGCAAATTGTTTTTTCGCACGGTAAATGCGGTTGCGCTCTTCGGCCTCGGCACGTTTCTGTTCTTTCGTGCGTGTCTCCGCAGCAACAGTGCTTTTTTTAGGTCCGGCATTTTCTTTCTCCGATGTTTTAGCCCGCTTTTCTATAAACCACGAATAATTTCCTCTGTAATCGTATATGCGCCCGTCACGTATCTCTATGACGCGCGTAGCAAGGTCGTCAAGGAATGTTCTGTCGTGAGATACGATTATTATCGTACCGCCGTATTCAAGCAGGGCTTTTTGGAAAAGTTCTTTCGTGCTGTAGTCTAAGTGGTTTGTCGGTTCGTCAAGTATAAGGAGGTTTGACTCTGAGAGGAGCATTTTAAGCAGTCCGAGACGTGATTTTTCACCACCGGAAAGCACGGAGACGCGCTTGTGTATGTCGTCCCCGCTAAATAGAAATGCACCAAGCAGATTTCTTTTTGCGCCTTCAAGCAGCTTTGAGCCGGTGTTGTTGACTTCCTGCCACACGGTGTTTGCGTAGTTCAGATTTTGCGCACTTTCCTGCGAAAAATATGCCCTTTTGACATTAAGGCCAAGTTCCGTATGCCCCGACGTCGGATCTTCGCTTTGGTTAAGCAGACGCATGAGAGTTGATTTTCCGGCACCGTTCACCCCGACAAGCGCTACGCGCTCACCGCGCTCCACAGTAAAGCTTATGTCTGAAAATACGTTGTTGGTGTCATATTTTTTTGAAAGTTCTATTGCCCTTATAACTTCACGCCCGCTGCGCGGACTTTCCGGAAAGTGGAATGATACGCTCTTTGAAGGACCGTCAAGCTCCGTTATCTCCATTTTTTCAAGCTGACGGATCCTGCTTTGTACCTGTTTTGCCTTTGTCGCCTTGTATCTGAAACGCTCAACAAAACGCTGTATGTCCTCAATTTTTTCTTTCTGCTGCTCCCACTCCGCTTCAAGACGCGCACGGCGCTCTTCGCGCTCGGTGAGAAATTTTTCGTATCCGCAGGAGTACAAATTTATCTTTCCGTTTGCAAGCTCCGCAACAGATGTTACTATTTTGTCAAGAAATCTCCTGTCGTGCGATACGGCAATGATCGTACCGGTGTAATCTTTGAGCCACGCCTCAAGCCATTCCATACTTTCCGTATCAAGGTGGTTTGTAGGCTCGTCAAGCAGAAGAATGTCCGAATGTGAAAGCAGGAGGGCAGCAAGGGCAATGCGCATTTTCCAACCGCCGGAAAATTCCGATGTGTTGCGCACGGCGTCGCGTTCAGGCGCAAATCCGAGACCTCGCAGCGTCTGAGCCGCCTCTATCTCAAAGGCAAATCCGCCCTTAGCTTCAAAGTCACGCTGAAGGCGTTCATGCTCCGACAGAACTGATTTTAGCTTTTTTGAATCTTCGGCTATCGTACCCATTTCCTTTTCACACAGGGCAAGCTGCGCCGAAATATCAGCAAGCCCGGCACGTTCCTTTAGATAATCTATCAGCGGCATCGCTTTGATCTCAACCAGATCTTGCGGCAGGAAACCGACTGTATGTTCTTTCGGCAGCGAGATAACCCCATCAAAGTCTGCAAATCCGCCTATCGCACGCAGAAGCGTCGTTTTGCCCGCACCGTTGTCTCCCACAAGACCTATCCTGCTTTTAGGCGCGATGAACCAGTCCACGCCCCGCAGAACTTCCTGCTCACCAAAATTTATCTTAAGATCCCTTATTTCAATCATTAAGCCGCATCCTTCCACCAAAATAAGCCTGTAGTATTATAAAAGAAAAAGAAGCTACAGACAAATAATTGATAGTCCAAAAAAATTTCACAAATTCGCGTAATTTTTTTGCCTCTGCCCACGAGCAAAGCAAAAAAAGCGCACGATTTAAGTTAATCCTTAAATCGTGCGCTTCTGATTTTAATTC
>JAUNMU010000085.1 GCA_030531745.1 Synergistes sp.
CGTCCTGCAAATTTAAGTGTTATTATCTGTTTGGTTGTGGTATATCGTTCTGAGTTGACGATGATTCGTTCGGAGTCGGAAGACGATTGGCGCAAGACATCTGTTGTGCGTTGTGTCTCTCCGTCTTTGGCGGAGAGACATTTTTTTAGTGCAGTGCCTTTATAGAGGAGAGGAATATAAAATGGATAAGCGAAAAAATTTCTTTGTAACTCTTGTGCTGACGTTCGCGCTTGCGGCGTTCTCGTTATCTGATGCTGCGGCTGCGCACGCTTCGCGCATCATCACAGGCCATGACGGAGACAAGGTAACTATACCGGACAAAATAGACCGTATAGCAGTGCTCTCTATTCTGCCATTTCCGTCCGTCATTGCATCGTATCTCGGCTCTGCGCACAAGATAGTAGGTATTCACCCCGCATCAATGGGAGCGGCAAAATCTGGGCTGCTCGGAGAGCTTTTCCCCGAAATATTAAAGGCAAAGACATCTTTCATAAAGGGGCAGGATCTCAACATTGAGGAGCTTATGCTGTTGAAGCCGGACATTGTCTTCTACAATATGGGTGATGATGCTATGGCGCAAATGCTTCACAGCGCAAAAATTCCGGCAATAGCCGTCTCTGCGACCAAGTGGAATTATGACATTTTGCTCACATACGAGGAGTGGACGAAGCTGCTTGCACGGATTTTCCCCGAAAAGAGTGACAAGAGCCGAAAAGTTTCCGATTACAGCAAGAAAATATATTCAATGATACGGCAGAGGACCTCAAAACTGAAAGACAACGAACGCAAAAAAATATTCTTTGTCTTTATGAACGATAGAAGAAAAATTGTAACATCGGGGAAGCTCTTTTTCGGTCAGTACTGGGCAGATGCCATCGGTGCATATAATTCTGCCGAAAATTTAGCAGCCGAAAATTTAAATGCCGTTGTTACAATGGAGCAGATCTACGCTTGGAATCCGGACGTCATTTTCATTACCAACTTTACGACTGTATTGCCCGGCGATTTAATAGGCAATAAGATTCAAGGGCAGGACTGGACAAAGGTGAAAGCCGTAAAAAATAAAGCCGTCTATAAAATGCCGCTCGGATCTTACAGAACATTTACCCCGGGAGTTGACACGCCGATAACATTGCTGTGGTTTGCAAAGATGACATATCCGAAGCTGTTCAAAGATGTAGACATATATAAAGAGACTCGCGATTATTACAAAAAAGTTCTCGGCATAACGCTCACAGATAAACAGATTCGCGGCATTTTCAACGGAACACGAGACTCTGCAAACGGTTATACGATACAGTAAATGTGCAGAAATAAAATCGTGATCGCGGTAGTAATCGCACTTATGGCGGCAGTTCCGCTTGCTGCTCTGATGTTCGGTCGGTACCCCGTGCCGCTTGCGGACGTAATAGGGTCGCTCTGCCCAATGCTTGGTCTTGATGTATCCGATATGTCACGGAACATAGTCGTAAATATCCGTCTGCCGCGTGTATTGCTTGCAATGGCGGCAGGTGCGGGGCTTGCTGTAGCAGGTGCGGCATTTCAGGCCGTATTTTCAAACCCTCTTGCCACACCGGACACTCTCGGAGTGGCAACCGGAGCATCATTCGGCGCCGTACTTGCGATACTTGCCGGACTGCCTGTATTTGCCGTCCAATTTGCATCACTTGCCGCCGGGCTGGCTGCCGCCGCAATAGTTATTTTTGTAAGCCGCGTGCGCGGTTCATCGCCCGTAATTATGATGATACTTGCCGGAATGGTAACGGGGGCTCTATTCTCCGCTCTTGTATCGCTTGTAAAATTTGCCGCAGACCCTCAAGACGTTTTGCCTTCTGTGACGTTCTGGCTTTTAGGCAGTCTTTCCGGCACGACCTTTTCAACTCTTGCCATAGGCACGCCGCTGATAATAGCAGGCACATTCACGCTCTTCCTCTATCGCTGGCGGCTTAATTCAATGACTTTAAGCAATGACGAGGCGACCTCTCTCGGTATAAACGTCAGACACACAAGATTTGCGATAATCACCGCCGCTGCCGCAATAACGGCGTCTGTCGTTTCAATGTGCGGACTCATCGGCTGGGTCGGTGTGCTTATCCCGCATGCCTCGCGAATGATCTTCGGCAACGACAACAGAGCGGTGATCCCCGCGAGTGCCGCTCTCGGTGCTGTATTCATGCTTATCATAGACACGATAGCAAGGAGCGTTACAGAGGCAGAGATTCCGGCATCAATACTCACAGCCGTGATCGGAGCGCCGTTCTTCATAATACTTCTGCGCAGGACAGGGGGTATAAGAGAATGAACTACGCAATGTCGGAATTAAATCAGCCTCCGCTCTTTGAAGTGCGCGGCGGTAATTTTTCTTATGAGATCGGCGAAGAAAAACTATGCGATATAAACTTTGCGATAAACGAGCCGGATATTATGTGCATATTAGGTGCAAACGGTGTGGGAAAGACTACGCTCTTAAAATGTATGACAGGTCTGCTTCGTTGGAACAGCGGTTCTTCACTGCTGCGCGGCAGGGACATAAGGCACTGTCCGTCGAACGAATTTTGGCATCAGGTCGGCTATGTGCCACAGGCGAAACTGTCATCCTTTTCATATACTGTAAAAGAAATGGTACTGCTGGGACGAAGCGCTCACATCGGACGATTTTCAATGCCCTCTGCCGAAGATGAAAAAATAGCACGGAGCGCTATGGAGACGGTCGGAATATCCAATCTGTCAGATAAGTTTTGCAGCCGCATAAGCGGAGGGGAGCTTCAACTCGTTCTTATCGCACGCGCACTTGCAGCGGAACCGTCACTTTTAGTTCTTGACGAACCAGAGTCCAACCTTGATTTCAAAAACCAGAAAAAAGTGCTTAACACGATTTCAACTCTATGCAAGGAAAAAAACATAGCGGCGATTCTGAACACGCACTACCCCGAACACGCGCTTGATATTGCACAGCGCGCACTGATACTTATGCCGAACAAAAGCGCCGTATTCGGTTCCGCATCAAATATCATTACAGATGAAAATCTAAAAGTCGCATTTGACATTGATGTTCACATACACCGCTTCAAAATCGGCACAAGCCATTACGCAAGCGTACTGCCAATTTCCGCGGACAAATCACAAGAGATAAAGAGGTCAGCAAAAATGGAAAACAGTATAGCACAGATAGGAATAATCGTAGAGGATCAAACTGCCGCAGAAAGCATAAACAAACTTCTGCATGAATACAGTGAATTTATAATAGGCAGAATGGGGATGCCCTACAAAGAGCGGAATATCTCAATTATAAGCATCATAATTGACGCGCCAAACGAAAAAATCAGCGCACTGTCAGGCAAACTCGGAATGTTTGACGGTGTCAGCGCAAAGACGGTATATTCAAAGATATGAGGAGACGGTGGGTTTGGTGAGATAAATCAGTGATGTGCGAAAACACAACACACTGCATCGCACAAGGCATACCCACTACGAGATACAGGGTATCAAACAAACAACGGCTCGGGATTTATATTCCCAAGCCGTTGTTTGTTATTCTTACTGTTTCTTCCGCAGCGCAAGCCCTGCAAGCGCGAACAGTGCCAATGCGCCTAAGCCTACATTGCAGCCGGAAGACGATGATGAACTGTTTTCCCCTGCAGATTTCACGCCCTCTGCAGATTTCACGCCATCGTTGAGCTCAACAATTTTTACATCCACCATGCTGAAATATTTGCCGTACTCAGGCACGGAGAAAGTCAATTCTTTCGTATTCTTGTCGTATTTTGCCCTAAACGCGGCATACCCCGATATGTCTTTGAACGGCAGAAGCGCGGCAAGCGTACTGTTTTCGTCGGGAGTTATTTCTTTTTCAAGCTTGATTACAAAATCCGCAGTATCTTCATCTTTCGCTCCGCCGTCATGTTGCACGGTCATTTCCAAAGTCGTAAGGCATTTTTTTATCTCCACGCCCGATGCGCCTTCAAATATGACCTCAGCTTTGGGGATGCTCACGTCTTCTCTCTGAATAACCGTAACACCGGTTATCGATTCCGGCAGTTTGTTTCTGTCCACGTCTGCTTCCCCTGCAAATACAGCATCGCCGTTGAGTTCTCCAATGCCTACGATCAAAGATTTGCCGCTCTCGAAATATTTGGCATACTCAGGCAGGGAGAACGAAACAATGCCAAAATCTTCTGTTTCTGTATATTCCGCAGGGTATACGTCGTATTTTGTTAAACTCAGCTCTCTGCTTTCGCCTGCATCCTCTATGGCTAACGGAACGAACACTGCAAGCCGTTTTGTTTTATCGTAGTCTTTCAGTTTGTCTCCTAATATAACTTCAAATCTCGCGGTTTCTTTGTTTTCCGCTCCGCCGTCGTACGTCAGCTTAATTTGCATACTTGTTTTTCCGGCTTTTTCGGTTACGTTTTTCACTGTTTCTTCGTTGATTGTGGCGTTAGCCCCCAAGCTGAACGGGAGCTGCGTGTAAAATTTTGCAGATATTATCGAGTTTTTCAGTGTCTTTGTAAACAGATAAGTTTCTCCGCCGTCAGCTTTGGTTGTCACATCGCCCATGTTGAGTACGCGGAACGTCATAGACGTATTGGAGAAATAGTCAGGATCGCCATCTCCGTTCACCTGTTCGTAAACGAACGCCACTGTGCCGCAAGTACCGCGCTGCAGCGCATTTTTGAATTGCAGGGTGGCTTCTCCGTTTTCGTTTGCTGACGTGTCCGCAACCTTTGCGTAGTTTATAAGATTTCCGCAGTTGTCATAAAGCAGAGCCGAAAGATACATATTTTTGCCGGTTGGCGCGCCGTAGTATTTCACCGTAAGCGAAGGGTTTTCACCCACTAAAGGTAATGGTATAACAGACAACAACGGTTCAGAGAAATTTGTAAATGGAACAGGAAGGTTGTTGTCTGTTTTCGTCAGCTTCCAGCCGTTTGAGCCGTCGTAATCGGCAAGCGTAAAGCCGTCGCCGACTTTTACGTCAGCTTTTCCGCCGACGATTTGCGTAGCGGAACTTAGTTTGTTCACCGAGGCGTATATTCATACGTTGGAGCCACAGGCGCGGCCTGACTGTGACGCGCGGCTGAGATAGGAAATCTTTGATTTCCGTGAGCGAAGCCGGTTTGTTCACCATAAGCAGGGAACCGATTTGCCGATTTTGCAAATCGTGTGACTCGCTTAGTTTGTTCACCGGATGGTGCATATAATCAGTGGTTCCTTAGGGAGCACTATTATTGCCCGCCATCTTCACATGCCGCATTGACTGAAAGCCCAAAACCGACTAAAATCAAGCAAGAAACTGAGGAAACACACGAGAAAGAGGGGCGCGAACTATGAAGAACGAGCCAAACAACGAAACGATACAGAACGAAGCGAAAACAATAAATGCAACAAAACCGAAACACGCGGCAAAAGACAGTATATTCCACGACCTATTCTCGCTGCCCGAATATTTGTTTCAGCTGTACCGTGTGTTGCATCCCGAAGATAAAGAGACAACGGAGGCAGATCTTTCAATCATAACATTGAAAAAAATACTCGTGACAGGGGAGTACAATGACCTCGGTTTCATGGCAAAAGATAAACTTATAATCCTTGTGGAAGCCCAAAGCACATGGTCGGTAAACATAGTCGTAAGAGCACTCATGTATCTAATGAACAGCTATCAGGAATATTTTAACAGTCACGGCATAACCATGTACAGCGGCAAAAAAATAAAAATGCCAAAGCCCGAACTCTACGTTATATACACAAAAGAAAGAGAGGGGCACCCCGACATAATATCGTTAAAGGAAGAATACTTCCCAAACGAAGAATGTTGTATAGACGCCAAGGTAAAAATAATATACGAAGACGAAAGCAACAGCATAACAAACCAATATATATGCTTCTGCAAAGTCTTTGACGACTGCGTAAAGAAATACGGCAGAACACAAGAAGCAATGAAAGAAACATTCAGAATATGTGCAGACAGAGATCTGCTGAAAGAATACCTGAAAACAAGAGAAACGGAGGTAAAAGGAATAATGCTTACACTATTTGATCAGGAACGAGTGACCGAACTCTATGGATTGGAAATGAGAGAAGAAGGCATAGGGATAGGCAGAGCGAATACATATCTTTCGCTTGTCCGCAGAAATCTTATTCCCAAAAGTATAGCCGCAGAAGAAATGGGTATCTCCATGGCGCAGCTTGAAAAACAGTTAGGGACTGTTTAGTTATGCTTACACTATTTGATCAGGAACGAGTGACCGAACTCTATGGATTGGAAATGA
>JAUNMU010000086.1 GCA_030531745.1 Synergistes sp.
AGACAACACAAACAACGCACAACGCAACTCTAACAAAATTCCATAGCTTTGTCAATGTTATTGATAATCCAACTGCGAGCAGGCCAGCATCTTTAATGTGATAAATATGTGACGTAAGAAAATAAACCCATTCCACCGCATCACAACAGCTTTTTGCTTATTCCACCGTACACCACGCGCTCTTAAAGACACCGGTTGCACCTTCGCTTCGCTGTGCGCAAAATCACAAAAGTTCAAGCATTTATTGGATTATCATCAGTCGGCGTTTCCCTTACTCTCCCCAATCAACCAATTTGCCCGGGTTTAGTATGTTCTGTGGGTCAAAGGCAAGTTTTACACGTTTTATAAGCTCTATCTGTGCTTCGTCAAGGAAATATTTCATAAAATCTTTTCTTTTGAATCCGATGCCATGTTCACCTGAGAGTGTTCCGCCCATTTTTATCAGCTCATTGTAGATTCTCATCTGCGCTTTATGAAGTCTCTCATGCCAGTCGGGGGTATCGGGGGCAAGGATCGTGCAGTGCATATTGCCGTCTCCGGCATGTCCGTATGTTATGCAGTCAAGACCGTCTTCTGCCGTCTTTTCGTTCAATATTTTGACCAGCTCCGGCACAAGAGATGTAGGTACGACTAAATCTTCTTTTGTGTAGCGCGAATAGAGCGCCGCTATTGCCTCAGGTACTGTCTTTCGTGTCTGCCATACTCTGTCTTTCGTAGTCCTTGTGTCTGCAACATAAACTTCATACGCGCCGTGCTTCTGCGAGAGTATGCCGGCTTTTTCATACTCTTCTTCAAGTATTGCCTCATCATTGCCCTCAAGTTGTATGACGAGCGCAGCTCCGGCATCCCCTGCCGGAACTTCCGTGTTCAGATATTTTGCCACGACCGCAAGGGCCTTACGGTCAATAAATTCTATTGACGCAGGGATAACGCCACATTCTATGACTATGCGCGGAACAAAATCAATCGCACTTTTTACGTCAGGAAATGCCGCAAGAAGGTCAACGGAGAAGCGAGGATTCGGCATAAGTTTCAGCACTGCTTTCGTGATTATCCCGAGTATGCCTTCAGATCCTGCCATAAGGTGAACGAAGTCAAAGCCGGTGACGTCTTTGCGGCGTTTCCCTCCGAACCATGTTACGGAGCCATCGGGCAGAACTACTTCAAGCGCAAGCACTTGTGCGCCTGTCGCTCCGTATTTTATAACTTTGTTGCCGCCTGCGTTTTCAGCGATATTGCCTCCGATGAATGAAGCGTCTCCGCTGCACGGGTCTCCCGCATAAAGCAGACCGTGTGCCGAGGCCATACGGCTTATCTCCGCAGTAACTACGCCGGGCTCCGTCGTTATCGTAAGATTTTCTTCGTCAAGCTCCAAAATTTTGTTCATTTTTTCAAAGCTCATCACGATTCCGCCGTACGCCGGAAGCGCTCCGCTTGAAAGCCCCGTTCCCGCGCCGCGCGGTGTGACAGATATCCTGTTTCGGTGTGCAATTTTCATCACGGCAGAGACAGCTTCTGTGCTTTCGGGAAAGACAACGGCCTCCGCGATATATTTTTTATCGTAGGCGCTTTCCGGTACTTCGTCATGCGAATATGTTTCGATTTTTTCTTCGTCGGTTGATACGTTATTTGCTCCAAGTGCCTCTTTCAGTTCGGCAAGAATTTTTTCCGTTATTTTGTTGTAAGAAAATAAATCGCTCATAATGCTCACTCCATTTTTTGTTATCGGATATAATAACACATAATGAGCGGAGGCGGTATCTTTGCATAAAAATATTATTCACGGTGTAACTCTCGCGGACGAAAATGACATTTATCTCTTCCGCGAAGGAACGCACCGAAAGATTTACAATTTTTTGGGCGCACATTTCATAAAACACGACACGGAAGTCGGCGTACTCTTTGCTGTTTGGGCACCTAACGCAAAATCTGTCTGCGTTGAGGGCGATTTTAACTCATGGAACAAATACGATGCGCCGCTCTCTCCGAGATGGGATTCTTCGGGAATTTGGGAAGGCTTTGTTCCGCAACTCCGCGAAGGTTGCCGTTATAAATATGTGATAACAGCTCGGGACGGTTCCGTATATGAAAAGAGCGATCCCGTGGCATTCGCATCGGAGCTTGAACCTGCAACGGCCTCCGTGACGTGCGATGTGAGTTACGAGTGGAATGACGCAGTGTGGCTTGCGCAGCGTGCAAAAATAAACGACATTCACGCACCACACGCAATTTACGAGGTACACGCAGGCTCATGGCGCAGAGGAGCCGGCGACACAATTCTCACATGGCGTGATTTGGCCGGACTTCTGCCGCAGTACGCAAAATCAAACGGCTTCACACACGTTGAGTTTATGCCCATAATGGAGCATCCTTTTTACGGTTCGTGGGGCTATCAGACAACGGGATATTTCGCCCCCACTTCACGCTACGGATCACCGCAAGATCTTATGTTCCTCATTGACAAACTTCACGAGTGCGGAATAGGCGTAATCTTAGACTGGGTTCCCTCTCACTTCCCGACCGACGCATCGGGGCTTGCAAAATTTGACGGCACAGCCCTGTATGAACATGAAGATCCGCGCAAGGGATTTCACCCTGACTGGAAAAGCGCCATATTCAACTACGGACGCAACGAGGTACGGGCATTTTTAATATCGTCGGCACACTATTGGATTGATAAATTTCACGCTGACGGCATTCGCGTTGACGCAGTTGCCTCAATGCTCTATTTGGACTATTCGCGCGAGGTCGGAGAATGGATCCCCAACAGATACGGCGGCAAAGAAAATTTAGAAGCGATAGATTTCCTGCGCGAGCTGAACTGCGCACTTTACGAAGATTTCAGCGGCATATCCGTCACTGCGGAGGAATCCACATCGTGGCCCGCTGTTACGAAACCTGTATATTTGGGAGGTTTGGGCTTCGGCTATAAATGGAATATGGGGTGGATGCATGACTTTATAGATTATATGTCGCAGGATCCGCTGTACCGAAAATACGCACACGACAAACTTACATTTGGAATGTGGTACGCATACGCCGAAAATTTTATACTCCCATTTTCACACGATGAAGTGGTCTACGGCAAACATTCACTCTTTTCAAAAATGCCCGGCGATAATCGGCAGAAAGCCGCAAATCTGCGTCTCGCATTCGGATGGATGTTCTGCCACCCGGGGAAAAAGCTGATATTTATGGGCGGAGAGTTCGGACAGAGCCGCGAATGGTGTCATGACAGAAGCCTTGACTGGCACGAGCTATCGGACGACCTTCATTCGGAAATTGCAAAATGGTTCTCAGATATATGCAATTTTTACAGATCTCACACAGAGTTGTGGCAGCTTGATCAGGACTGCCGAGGCTTTGAGTGGATTGACTGCAGCGACAGAGACGCAAGCGTTGCCTCATTTATAAGGCGCGACAAAGAAGGCAGCACGATCGCAGTTGCGGCAAACTTTACCCCTGTGCCGCGCATAGTTTACCGTATAGGTCTGCCTGAGAGCGGCATCTGGTATGAAGCGCTGAACAGCGATGCAAAAGACTACGGCGGAACAGGCATCGGCAACTTAGGAGCAGTAACGGCGGAAGCCGTAAAATTCCACGGCAGAGAATATTCCGCGCAGATAACACTGCCTCCGCTTGCGATCGTAATATTTACGCATAAAAAGTAATATACTTATAATATAGCAAAGTACAAAAGATTCGGGAGGAATGAACGATGACAACAAAGAGAACTTTTCCAAACAAAAGAATGGCAGATATCCCCATGGCAGGCGGCATACGAGATCTGCTCATGAAGGCCAATGAAATGGAACAGGCAGGAAGAAGCATCATTCACATGGAGATAGGCGCACCGGACTTTGACTCACCGCAGATCGCAAAAGAAGCCGCAATAGATGCCATCAACGCCGGTTTAACACACTACACGGATATGGCAGGAACATTTGAGCTGCGCAGTGCCGTCGCCGAAAAATTCACCCGCGAAAACGGACTGAAAACAGACGCGGACAAAAATGTCGTCATAACGTGCGGAGCAATGGAGGCCGTAACGGCGTCTCTTCTCTCACTTGCAGATGCAGGCGAAGAAATCATCATTCCGGCACCATTCTTTCCGGCATACACAGACGAAATAAAGCTCACCGGAGCAAAGCCGGTCATCGTTCCAACAGCATACGAAGACGGATTTAAGCTTCACGCAGAGGAAATTGCAAAGGCAGTAACTCCGCGCACCGCAGCTATTTTGCTTAACACACCGAATAATCCGTCAGGCTCTGTGCAGACGAAAGAGACGTTGCTTGAGATCGCAGAACTTGCCATTGAAAAAGATTTATGGGTAATTTCGGACGAGTGTTATGAAAAATTCATCTATGACGGCAAGCACACAAGCATTGCAAGCCTTCCGGGAATGGCAGAGCGCACGATAACCGTGGGCGCATCATCAAAGACATGGTCAATGACAGGCTGGAGAGTCGGCTGGGTCGTAGCCCCTGTTTCAATACGCCACTACATAAACAAGACGCACCAGAATCTCACGACCTGCGCAAATTCATTTGCACAGGAAGGTGTAAAAAAAGCATTTGAAGCAGCAGATAATGACGTAGCCGCAATGATAAAAGAATATAAGCGCCGCCGCGATATGGCATACGACCGGATATGCGGTATAGACGGATTTGAGGCAGTAAAACCGTCAGGCGCATTCTATATCTTCCCAAAGATAGCATCACTCGGAATGAAAGGACTTGAATTCTGCGAATGGCTGCTTGAAACCGCCGGAGTCTCCTGCGCCCCGGGCGAAGCATTCGGAATGCCCGGCTACATACGGCTTGCCTACTGCCGTTCCTACGAAGAAGTTGAAGAAGGCATGAAGAGAATCAAAAAGGCAGTTGAAAGCCTGTAAGATGAAAAAAGCAAGAGCCGCAGCACACTTGTATAACAACGCGCTGCGGCTCTTTTATCGTTTGCCCGATAGATATTGAAGATTTTCAAAGCTATTGTAAGGTGCATATAATCAATCAGTTGTTCCTTTGTCCCCGTCTGCTTCGGATTCCGTCAATTTTTGCAGTGTGCCATAAGATACGCATCAACGTAACTGCCGTCGGGGGTGCGTATCCAATCTTTTGCTGTTCCTTCAACTTTAAAGCCCACAGACTTGCACATTTTAAGGGCACCGACATTGTTTGTGGGGATCTCAACTTCTACGCGCTCAAGCATAAGCTCGTTGTCGGCTAGATCAAGAGCTGCCTTTATAAGAGCCCTGCCAAGTCCCTGCCCCTGACAGGATTCTTTTACTATAACGCGCAGAGTTGCCACGCGGCGCAGAAAGATTTGCGAATCCACCTGCAGCAGACACGCGCCGCAGATGGTATTAGGTTCTGTGTCGCTTTCCAAAACAAAGAGATGATCCAAAAACGAAAGACGGTTTATAAGCTCGGATGCGCTCTCTTTTATTCCCTTTGAAAAACAAAAAAAATCCCCTTTGGCTGCCTCACGGTTTATTTTGTCAATAGCATCGGCATCCTCCGGTCTTACTGGTCTTATCCTCATTTTGAATCCTCCGCCTTTATCCTGCCCATTAAGAACTCATCAACAAATTTACCGTTTACAACTGCGGCATGTCTCTTAACTGCCTCGGTGCAAAATCCAAAGTCCCGATAGATCTTTATCGCATTTTTGTTGTCAACAAGAACAAGCAATTCAAGTCTGTGCAGTTTAAGCACATTGTCCGCTTCCTGAGTGATGCGTTTCAGAAGCGCATGACCTATACCCATACCGTGGCAGTCGCCGTCAACCATCACAGCGACCGATGCACAGTGCGCCCTGTTGGGTTCGCGGTTTCTCAAAAGCACTCCGAAACCAACGACTTCCCCGTCCCGCACAGCGGTGAATCCTCTGTCACAGTCCGCAAGCGACCTGATAAAATCCTCAGTGACCGCATCCCTTTCACTGGAAAGCGCAAGAATTTTTTCACGTACTCCGTCTTGCCGTCTTATCGCAGCTATCGCCTCGGTATCAGCGACACAAACATTTCTGATTTCCAACTCAGCCGCCTCCAAATTTTTCAGTCTCCGTCTATTCTACCCTATTTGAAAAATTTTTGCAAAAATCAACACAATATCTTTGCGTAAAATCACACATTGCCGCTTGACATTATCGGTAATTGCGATAAGATATGGGGTGTGA
>JAUNMU010000087.1 GCA_030531745.1 Synergistes sp.
GCTTATCGCGCCATAGTTTGCGAAAGGCAACAGAAATGATGACACTGCTCTTTGACCAAGATTACGTAACGGAAGCCTACAACAACGAAATAAGACAAAACGCACTGAACGAAGGTATAGGGATAGGCAGAGAAGAAGGTATAGGGATAGGCAGAACCGAGGGCATGTTCACGACTTTAAGCGGGCTTGTCAAAGACGGAATTTTGACTGTTCCGCAGGCGGCTGCGAGAATGAACATCTCTGTCGGTGAATTTCGGCAGCGTGCGGAAGCGCTTCTGTAATGGGCTTATTTTGCCATTGCTGTTATAATCTGCCGGAGTAGAATTCGTCTGCGCACGAAAACACTAAACGAGCGCGTAGAAATACTTCGTTCGGACAAACAATTAAGGAACTACTGATTATATGCACCGTCTGCGTCACAGGCAGTCTGAACTTGTGGCGCGCGGCTGAGACGCGGAAATCTTTGATTTCCGTGAGCGACGCCGGTTTGTTCACTGGATGGCGCATATAATCAGTGTATATCTGCAAATAAGCTTTTTACGCGTAACCGACAGTGAAGCGAACAGATGTTGATATGTTCACAATTTTATTGGATTATCTATATTTGAATAACACAAAGTTTTCTGCACTAACCGTGCAACGTTAAATTACCACTTCCCCCTGTCATAAACACAGTGTCTCCAATAATCATTCTTCCTAAATCACTTACCATAAATGTTACAAGGTTGGCAATCTCTTCTGGCATTGAGTATCGTCCTGCTGGAGATGATGCGTTATATATACTGTCACCGTCATGCTTATTTAGCATTGGTGTTGCGGTAGGACCCGGAGCAACACAATTTACTACAATACCATACGGCAATAACGTTTCAGCTAACCCCAACGTGAAACCACGCACACCCCACTTAGATATTTGATATGGGGTCCAAGCAGGTCTAACCGATGAAGAGGACGCCACATTTACAATATTTCCATTTTTCTTTTTATGTCTCATGTGTAGCGCAACATATTTTGACATAAAATATGTTCCTTTCATATTCGTATCCATTATATCATCGTACTCTTGTTCATCTAATTCCCAAAAAGCGTGTTGTGTAACTAATCCGGCGGAATTTACCAAAATGTCAATAAATCCCTCTGAAAAAAGAGTTGCTGCTGACGCTACTTTCTGTGGTATCAGTTTAACGTTTTTAACATCTATGACAATATACTTTGCATTTTCGCCAAGTTTTGTGACACACCTCTGTAATTTATCTTCCTTTGTCCCGGCTATAATCACCTTACATCCATTCCGAAGGAAAGCCTCGGCAATAGCATAGCCAATACCACTGCTTCCACCCGTTATTAGTGCTACTCTTCCGATAAGCAAGCTATTGGTATCAATAAACTTAGGGATTGGGATTATCTTTTTCTCTTTGAACGCGGAGCAGACAAAAGATATACTATGTTTAACGAATGACTTAAATCCCATATCTAAATTTCACCTTCATTGTTTATTTTTCGCATCTTCAATATTTCTTTAATATAGGTTTCAATGTTTTTGTGGTTTACGGCAATTGCAGTAAAAATGGCTATGGTTGCTGCATAGCGGATCCACAACACCTTGTACATAAACAGATACGCGAAACCGATAAACATAAATGTGAAAGACACCTTAAGTATAAAGATTCCGCTGTATGCCTTAGCTTTGTTCAAGTATGTATTACATATTTTTCTCATGCACATATAATGTGCTAATGCGTAAACCATATAACAGACAAGCGTCGTATAGCCGGCAGCAAAATAGCCAAACTTCTTTATAAAAATCCAATTTAACAATACATTTAGCACAGCCCCTGAAACTGTAGCCATTGCGATATATGTTGTCCTCTCATAATAAAAACCAAAAACAGCAAAAAACGTATAAAGGAACATATAGAATACGCTCATTGCCATCACCGGTATAATTAAAATAGCATCCCAATATGGCTGTGGTGCAAAAACGTGGATAATTTCAGGAGCAAAAGCAATAAGCAATATATTTACCATAGCTATTCCGACGAATGCCGGATGAGCAACAGCCGCCATATCTGCAATACGTTTGTCTCTTATCTTGCGGTAAAGCCACGGTTCCAGTGTTTGAAGCAACGCAGTGCTAAATAATGTCATTACTAAAGCGACTGAATGTGCTACAGAATATATCCCGGCAGCACTTGAACTTATCATTTTACCTATCATAATTCTGTCCGCACCGGCAAGAACTACCATTGAGAGATAATGCGGTATCAGGGGCAAATTGAAACGAAGCGCGTTTTTCCATATCTCAGCGTTAAAGAATTGACGTCCTCTTTTCATCTGACCGACAAACAACCAAACGTAGGCACAGAATTCTACTGCCGCGACTCCGACAATACGCGCAGTAACCTTATCATTGCTTGCAAGCACAAGAATGACACCCAACACCGGCTGGGCTACCGAAATCAACAAAGTTAACGTAACGAGTTTTGTATAGCTCAGGTCAAGACGCTGTTCATACGACCAAAATCCGAATACTGCGCCGCTCCATATTGTTATAAGCATGGCAAACATCTGTATCGTGTTGACAGAAAAAAGAGTGTTCCAAAAACGTGCCGTAAAACAGTATAAAACTGTCCAACAAATGACTATTGTGAGACACAGACCTTCCATTGAGGACGTGTATGGATATCTGTTGTCTTCATGCTTTACGACTCCTTGAATGTATACACCGCAATTTAAGTTCAGCGTTACAAAAATCGTCACTATGCCAAGCCAAGAATTGTAGACGCTTAATTTACCGTAGTCAGAAGTTGTTAGAATACGAGTAAAAATAGGAAGCGTAATTACATTTATTCCTCTCTGCAATAACGCACAAACGAAGAACCAAATAGCGGCTTTAGCCCTTTTGGGTAAATTCTGATATTTTTCAATAACATCGCTCAATATGTTGTACATATCGGATACGTTATTTGCCAACGATTTTTTTTATTTTTCTGATCGTTTGAACTCCTTTGTTACCGAGAAGTTCCACTGCGATGTGTCTTGCAACACCTGTTGCGGATTTTTCTATATGGTGTACCATATAGAGAGCCCTGCTTTCATCATCGCTGTTGGTGAATATTTCAAAGAGTATTGGTTTATCGGTTATATCGGCCGTCACAAAACGATCCAGAGATGCAAGATATTCTTCCTTTGAAGAGGCACTCAGGTATTCAAAACCAAGGTCTTGCGCATAGTGCCGTACTAAATCTTTTGACTTGTTACCATAGTGTCCCATTGCGGCTATGTACGGATTTGCATTATCACCGAAGATAGCTGCCGTATGATGGTAGTTTTTGAACTCTGTTCCGCATCCGTTATTTACAATCATTAAGCGGACATTGTTTCCTATATGTCTGTTGCCAATAGCATTCATGTCGTAGAAGAATGCTAAGTCACCGATAACACCAAAATACAGTTTATTGTTACAGGCAAGAGAGGCGCCGATCAACGAAGAGACACAACCATCTATCCCAAAGCCTCCGGTGTTCGCAAAGCAGTTAATGTTATTTACATTTTCAAAACAAGCCCAACAACGCAAGGAGTTTAAGATACCAAAATGCAGACGGGCGTTTGTCGGTATTCTATGCAGTGTTTGCTGCGCAATCCAGACATTTGAGAAAGGCACGTCAGGCATCTTCGCGACAGTCGCAGCGCACGCGGTCTGCCAATTTTTTGCGAAAGATGGCTTTTTCGTTGCCTCATTGCTCTCATTATCTGCATTATTGATATATCCTCTAAAAAATTCTTCTTCCTGCATCTCAAAAACGCAGCTAAGATTCTTAAAAGTATCCCGCAATGCCCCATCAGGACTTACTCTCCAACATTTGGCAGCCGTTGGATGGGCAGCATAAGCGGAAACCTCTCCGATATGAATCAGGATGTCAACGTCACGATTTTCCGGAATATAATCACGCTGGGCACAAATTAAGTTCGCATTGACACGATACTTTCCGTTATAATTGCTCGTGTGATCGCAGAATACTGCTGCGTCATACTTTTCGCAGAATTTGTCAACAGTGTTTGTAAAAGATTCTTTCCACGGACTGTGATTGCCAACATATATCGCTACCTTTTTACCCGTTAGAGTGGGTAACGGCTGACCCATGCAGAGACGTTTAATTACTCTGACCGCTGGCAGCTCCTTGAAAGAGAAGTCTTTACTGTATGTTGTCTCTAAGTTTATATGCACCGGCCCGCCTCCGGCGTGAAAAAGCTCCAAAAGTGCGTTGTTTAACGCAACTTCACATGCCCACGCATCTTCGTCAGTGTGTACTGTAGGAGCTAAAACGCTTAACTTTACCAAATCCTTCATCTGTACGGAGCGATCCACTACCTGTGCTATAAGATGTCCTACTCTTCCGGTCATTTGTGTAGATGTTACGGCGAGCACGGGCAATTTTCTGTAAAACGCCTCCGTAAGACCGGGAACATAATTTCTTGAAGCTGTTGCGCCGGTACAACTTAATGCGACGGCTTCTCCGCTTTCGGCTGCCAACCCACATGCAAGATATGCAGCCGATCGTTCATCTGCGGCGGAATACACCTCAAAAAACTTGTCTTGCTGTACACTTGCCACGAAAGATATATTTGTAGTCCCCGGACTTGCTATGATTTTTTTGATCCCATGCTCTTTCATAAGAGCTATCAATATTTGTATGTTGCGTTCGTTTGTATAAAAGCTGTTCATAATAATACCCCCATATCTTGTCCTTAATTTTTAGTTTGCAGTGCTTTGTCCAAATATCCACGCGCTTCATTTCGCCAAGCGGAGAGTTCTTCGTCAATCTTTTTCCAGTCAATTTCTTTGTTTATAATTTCTGCAATTTTTATCTTGTCCCTATATGTCTCTTCTGTGATCATTCTGTCCATGAGGTCAAAACGTCCGAGCAGGGAGTAAAGACGATCGTTGTAGTGTTTCCATTTTGCGATAAGCTGCGTATAGATAAAGGGCTTGTGATAGAGAATACAAAACACAATTCCGTGAAATGAATTTGTCACAACGAATTGCGCATTTTGAAAGTACCCAAGCCACTCTTCGGGAGTCGGCCATACACATTCCGCGTTAATGTCGGGCAAGGTTATGACCTTTTCGGCAAATGCAGACAGACACACCGCCGTGTCAACCGCATCGTTGTATGGCACAATGTAGTTTAAGACGTACGGACTTGTGTCAGACGGGATTTTCGCAATACACCCCCAGTCTTTCGCAGTAAGCAGCATGGTAGGGTCGGGAAGCCATTTTGCGTCATCCCTGCCAAATTCAGCGCAGATACGAACTCCGCTTTTTTCACGCACGCTGACCGCCTGAAAACGGGCAAGACAGGCCGTCAATTTCTTTTTCGTCCTTGTGTTGTAGCCCATAACATTTGCTCTTCCCCAACTGGGCGCATAAGCAACTTTTGTGATATTATCAGGAACCCACGCAAGGAAATATGCCCCTATGTTTTTTGATTCATTTCCTTGTCCCCAAATAACATCACTACCGCAAACAACCGCATCATCTTTGTCAAATGTTATTTTGCACAAGTCCCTTTCCAGTGTTATTTTTTCTGTGGTTGTGAAGTATTTCTTGCGAAAGATTTCAAGATTACTCGCATCGGCAATAGTATAATTACGTTTTTCTAAAGCCTCTTTCTTTGCTTTGGTACTAAAATGATTGCACAGCGAATGTACATAACGCAACGCTATTTTGGGATTTGTTAAAGCTTTATAAATACGATTGCAAAAAACTTCAACGGGCGACTGACATGGCTCAAAACGGACACTTACAATATCGGGGGAATATGCACCAAGCACTTTGGTCAGCGCATATTGTACTAACACCGCTCCATAGTTGTTGCCATAGCAGTAGTTCAATGTATAGATTCTCATTTTTGCGATCATCCTTTCAATAACACAAACCGGCAGACTGTGGCGCGACAAAAATTTGCCGCGACACAGTCTGCCGGTTTGTATTTCTGTATTTGATTTTGAAAGTTTTTGTTAAATTATCAGTTTGTGCATACTCCGAAAGACGGCACAA
>JAUNMU010000088.1 GCA_030531745.1 Synergistes sp.
TTGTTTTATGGGGATAATCTGCCGCTGTATAGAGGTTAGATTTGGGGATTATTTAATAAATGCTTTTAATAACTTTACGACATATTTCAGGGAGTATTTTAAGAACCGTGTAAATATGTACGAAAACGAAAAAAAACATACCGCTATTGTTTACAGACTGGTGGACGAAAATCTCACCACTTTTGTGAAAAACATTGACGTATTCGCAAAAGCAGCGGCAGCCATACCGGAACTTGCTTCAGAAATAGAGAGAACACTCGGCATAAAAATCGACAATCTGTTTTCGTCTCCGGAGCAATTTGCGGATTGTCTGACACAAAGAGAAATAGAACGCTACAATCTTGCTATTTCGGGACGCTCGGAAGAGGGCAACAAAAAAATAAAAGGCTTAAATGAGTACATCAACCTTTACAACCAAAAGAACAAAGGCAGCAAACTCCCGAAGCTGAAAGAGCTTTACAAGCAGATACTCAGCGACAAGGCAACAGTCTCTTTTGTTGTTGACGCTATTGCAGATGACTGTGAGACTATTGATGCCGTAAACGCAATTTATGAACAGTACAGGCATCTTATTGATAAGGGCGAACTGAAAAACGCGCTATGCTCTATTTCGGATTTTGACCTTAACAAAATCTATGTAAACACGGGCACCGATCTGACATCATTTTCAAAATCCGTTTATGGGAATTGGAGTTTTATATCCGAACTGCGCGAAAGAGCGTATGATGCGAATTACAGCGGCAAAAAGAAAAAGGGAACGGAAAAGTACACTGAGGAACGTGATACATATTTCAAAAAACAGAAAGTCATCTCCCTCGGATTCATTGAAGAGTGTGTCAAAAATTACGATGAAAATGCGGACGAACATACAGGCTCCGTCACAAAATATTTTGCGGATTCTTATAATGCCTGCACAAACGAGATCTCACAGGCATACAAAGAATGCGAGAGTATTCTCAGTGGTGAATATAAGGAAAACGGAAAAGGGCTTTTGAAAGACGCAGATGCAATATCAAAGATAAAATCTCTGCTTGATGCGATGAAATCGCTTCAAGCTCTTGTTAAGACGGTAATGCCTAAGGACGGCACTTGCGATACCGACCAGAGATTTTACAACTCACTGAATTATGAAGAGCTTGACGCTGTAATACCTGTGTACAACAAAGTGCGCAATTACATGACGCAAAAGCCCTATTCAACGGAGAAATTCAAGCTCAATTTTGAGTGCCCGAACTTTCTCGCAGGTTGGGACAAAAACAAGGAACAGGATAACCTCGGCGTACTGCTGAAAAAGGGTGGAAATTACTATCTTGTTGTAATGAACACGGAAAACAAAAAGGACTTTAACTATATTCCGGAGTGCCCCAAAGACTATAGCGGTGAAAAATATACGAAGGTTGAATATAAACTTTTGTCTAACCCTGGGAGAGATTTGCCACATGTGTTCTTTGCCGACAAAAATAAGACTATCTACAATCCACCTAAGGAACTGCATGATAAATACAAGAATGGTTGTCATAACAAGGGAAAAACATTTGACCTGCATTTCCTCCGTGAACTTATAGACTATTTTAAGGCTTCCATCGCAAAAAATCACGACTGGGACATCTTTGGCTTCAATTTCAGCGATACTGAAAGCTACAGTGATATGAACGGATTTTGCAAAGAGGTGGCAGATCAGGGATACCGTATAACTTTCAAGGAAATAGCGGCAGAACATATAAATGAACTGGTTAAGCGCGGCAGTATCTATCTCTTCCAAATCTACAGTAAAGACTTTTCGCCTTACAGCAAGGGCACTCCAAATCTTCACACGATATACTGGAAAGCGCTCTTTGATGCGGACAACCTTGCCGATGTCGTTTATAAACTGAACGGCGAGGCAGAAGTGTTTTACAGGAAGAAAAGTATAGAGCCTAAGCCCACTCACCCGAGGTGTGAGCCTGTTGAAAATAAAAATGAGGAAACAATAAAGAGAAAGGGAAAAAGCGTCTTTGACTACGATCTCATCAAAGACAGACGCTACTGCTTTGATAAATTCTTCTTCCATGTGTCGCTCAAGATGAATTTCAAGAGCAACAACATCTCCACGATAAACGATCGCATAAACACAGCGATCCGCGAGGCAAAAGATTTTCACCTGATTGGCATTGACAGGGGCGAGAGAAATCTTATTTACATCTCGGTCATAAATTCCAATGGTGAAATTGTTGAGCAGGTCTCCCTCAACGAAATAATCAACGAACACAACGGCGTAAAATATACTGCAAACTACCATACAATTCTTGCAAAACGTGAAGAAGAGCGCGACAAGGCACGCAAGAGTTGGAGTACCATTATGAACATCAAAGAGCTGAAAGAGGGCTATATGAGTCAGGTAGTAAACAAACTCGTGACGCTTATGCTCAAATACAATGCCGTCATTGTGCTTGAAGATCTTAACTCTGGCTTTAAGAACTCACGCAAGAAAGTTGAAAAGTCCGTTTACGATAAATTTGAGACCATGCTTGTCAACAAACTTGCCTACCTTGTCCGCAAAGAGATAACGGACAAAAGGACGGAGGGCGGGCTGCTCAACGCATATCAACTTGCTTTGCCGGGCTTAAAAAACACATTGCAGAACGGTGCAATATTCTACATACCCGCGTGGAACACGAGCAAAATAGACCCCACGACCGGTTTTGTGAATCTGTTTAATCTCACGGAGATAAAAACAAAAGAAGCCGCGAAAGGTTTCATCGCGAAATTCGGCGACATCCGCTATAACGAAAAGGAGGGGTATTTTGAATTTGATGCTGACTATACGGACTTCACCGACAGAGCCGCAGACACACGCACAAAATGGACGATATGCACCTACGGCGAAAGAATAAGAGCTTTCCGCAACCCCGAAAAAAACAATAAATGGGACGGTGAACCAATAGACCTCACTGCGGAGTATAAGAAACTTTTTGACCGTTACGGTATAGACCTCAGCAGTATCCAATCGGAAATTGAGGTAAAGGAAAATTTAGACGCAGACTTCTTCTTTGCGGACGGAAAGGACGGATTTCTCGGATTCATGCGTCTCTTCCGCCTTACGGTGCAGCTTAGAAACAGCGCATCAAATTCCGATGTTGACTATATACTCTCTCCCGTCAAGAACGCTAACGGAAAATTCTTTGACTCACGAAAGGCGGCTGAGCAAACGCCGCCGCTCCCCTGCGATGCCGATGCCAACGGTGCATACAATATAGCAAGAAAGGGGCTTATGATTCTTAACAGGATCCGTGAAGCAAAGGAACAGGGCAGCAAAATCGGATATGCCATTAAACACAGCGAATGGCTGAAATATGTTCAGCAGCAGGATAAATAATTGGAAGAACCGATAGCAATATCAAACCTGAATGACTTCATCTTCTGCCCCGTATCAATCTATTTTCACAATTTGTACGGGGCAGTGGAAAAGTCAGTGTACCAAAGCACCTATCAGACAAACGGAAGTGCCGCGCACAAAACGATAGACACCGGAACATATTCTTCAAGGAAGAGTATTCTGCAAGGTATAAGCGTTTACAGCGAGGAGTTCGGAGTTCAGGGCAGGATTGACATATTTGACGAAGATAAAAAGCTGCTCACCGAACGCAAAAGGACGGTCATCCGCATATACGACGGCTATATATTTCAGCTCTATGCGCAGTATTATGCTATGACCGAAATGGGCTATGATGTTCGCAGACTCAGAATACACAGCATAACCGACAACAAAAACTACGATATAAGGCTGCCGAGCGAGGACAACGAAATGGACGAAAAATTCCGCGGACTGATAACACAAATGAGAACTTTTGACATGAGCGGCTTTGTACAGAACAACGCCCAAAAATGCAGGAAATGTATCTACGAACCGTCCTGTGACAGGAGCCTGTTATGCTGACGCTGCCCGATTTTGCCGAGAAAAAAATAGTCGTTGTATTCAGCATGAACGGAGAAAAAATATCCTTTAAGAACGACAATATACTTGTCACCGACAGTGAAGGCAAAACTAAAATGCAGTTCACATGCTATCGTCTCTTCGCCGTATTCATAGTAGGCGGCTTCACGCTGACGACCGGAATAGTAGAACGCAGCAAAAAATTCGGTTTTTCAATAGTAATGTTTACAGCAAATTTCAAAGTACATTCGGCGATAAATTTTGTCCTTGAAGGCAATACCCATCTCCGAAGAAAGCAATATCTATGCGATGCCGAGACTGAGAATGAAATAGCAAGACAGATAATCATAAACAAAATTGAAAATCAGCGCGATATGCTAAAAAAGCTAAGAAATCCGGCGTTCACGGAAGGTACTGAAAAACTGGACGAAATAATAAATCTTCTCAGCGCAGCGCATAACATATCCGGTCAAGAGATAATGGGATATGAGGGTACTGCGTCAAAGGTTTACTTCACGAGAATGTTCTTCGGTTTTGACTGGCACGGCAGACGTCCGAGAGTAAAGCAAGACGAAATAAATCTGCTCATGGACATCGGTTACACCGTACTTTTCAATTACATAGAGGCTGTTTTGAATATATTCGGCTTTGACGTTTACAAGGGCAATCTGCACAAGGAGTTCTACAAAAGAAAATCCCTTGTCTGCGATATAATTGAGCCATTCAGACCGATAATTGACTACAAAATCCGTAAGGCAATAAACCTCGGACAAACGCGCAGTTATGATTATTTCCTTGACAACAGACAGTTCCGTATCGGTTGGAAGGACAGTAGCCGTTTTGTACTCTTGATACTTGAGGAAATAATCAGACACCGCATTGGCATATACAAATACGTTCAGCAGTATTACAGATGGTTTATGAAGGCAAAATCTGTGCCGCTGTTTCCGAAAGCGAGTATTGAAGAAGATGATAATTGTAAGCTATGACATCAAAGACGATAAACTGCGCGGCAAATTCTGCCGCTACCTAAAAAAATTCGGTTACCGTCTCCAATACTCCGTCTTTGAAATAACAAACAGCAAACGTATGCTTGGGGTAATAATGAGTGAGGTAACAAACAGATATGAAAAGTTGTTTTCACAAGAGGACAGTGTTATAATTATAGAAACGGGAGAGAGTTGCAAGATTTCCCGTTGGGGATACGCGCGAAACGAAGAGAGCGATATAATAGTTGTGGGCTGATACGTCTGCAAACCTCCGTCTTCATTTGATTTCGGCGGTATCTCAGACTAAGGGGACAGATATGATCGGTGTACATTGACAAAACGATACTGTATTTTTTAAGCGGAAACAGACGTTTGCCTAATAAAATATTCGCTAAGGGTCTGAACCCTTGGTATAATTTCTACTATTGTAGATGGCATTTTAAGACCATATCTTTTTTAGGTCTGAACCCTTGGTATAATTTCTACTATTGTAGATTTTCGCATACTCTGATATGTACTCATGTCTGAACCCTTGGTATAATTTCTACTATTGTAGATCAAGGGGTGGCATCACACTTCAAATCGTCTGAACCCTTGGTATAATTTCTACTATTGTAGATAAAAAATTGATTGGATGGGCCAAGGTGTCTGAACCCTTGGTATAATTTCTACTATTGTAGATCGCGAGCGTATAAAGGATGGGTGTTTGTCTGAACCCTTGGTATAATTTCTACTATTGTAGATTCAATGATACCATATTTTTTCGCTATGTGAGTCTGAACCCTTGGTATAATTTCCACTATTGTAGATAAGTGTATGCCCTTTACCGCCCCGAGGTCTGAACCCTTGGTATAATTTCTACTATTGTAGATAATCGCGCGGCAAATTTTCAAAATACTGTCTGAACCCTTGGTATAATTTCTACTATTGTAGATCGGGCATTTCCCCAGCCGTTCGGCTCGTCTGAACCCTTGGTATAATTTCTACTATTGTAGATTCGCTCTATTCCCCAATCGTTGATCTGTCTGAACCCTTGGTATAATTTCTACAAAATTTGTCGTTCTGCGCGTAGCGAAGCAAAGACGCAGACTCCAACTGTGTCTGTATGCGC
>JAUNMU010000006.1 GCA_030531745.1 Synergistes sp.
ACCAAGCACATGACGCATACACATCAATACTCAAATACAACGACGAAAACTCCCTGTCCTGCGTCATAACCATGGCATACTTCACCGCACCGCAATACTACACAGTCATCCGCGAACTTCCGACAGGCAAAGGCTTTGCCGACCTTGCATTCATCCCGCACAAAAAAAGCGGCAAACCGCCTATGATAATAGAACTGAAATGGGACAAGACGGCGGATACGGCAATCAGACAGATAAAAGAAAAACGCTACACCGGAGCGCTGAAAGACTTCGGGGATGAAATACTCCTTGTCGGAATATCGTACAATAAAGAGAGCGAAGATAAAAAACACAGCTGCGTGATAGAGAAGCACTGATTAGGAAGCCAATGATTATATGCACCGTCCGGTGAGCGAAGCCGGTTTGTTCATCAGATGGTATATATAATCAGCGGTTCCAATGGTACCGATGTGTCTGCAATATTTACTGCAATATTTACATTTAAGCGGACGCTTGCCTTATCGGACAATGAAAAGTCAGCGTTGCGGAATGTATCACAATAGTGTAAAATATGCCCATTGATGTTAGAAAATATTAAAATATCCAATATATCAAAATAAATCATCTATTAATATATCCTAATACCTTAATATAGAATGTGAAAAAAATAATTAAGTAAATATAATTTTGTAAGCACTTTTACTTTTTGTTTTGGTACGATTAAGATATTTTTAGGGTATTTTTTCAAAACATATATTTTTAAAGCCGTATATAGTAGTCAATATAGATAGGTGGAGGGCTCCTGCGGCCTGAGAAATATGGGGACATACCTGCTGTTTTTTCGTGATTTAACCGTTCGCAGCCGGACGGTGTGAAGAAGGCAGGCGGCTGTGGCATTGTGCGTACACAATGTTCTGTCTCTTGTGCTCTTTTGCGGCGGGGCGTCTAAATCAAAAATAAGCTGTAATGTGTTGAACTAAGCAAGGAGAGTGAAAATTTTGGGAAAGTCAAAGAAACTGAGAATCGGTAATTTTCAGGTGAAAGACATCGTCTTTGGAGAAAAGACATCGTTCAAAGACGGCGTGCTTACGGTGAATAAGGCAGAGGCTCTTACACGTCTTGACCCCAAACATGAGCTTAAGAATGTGGAGATTTACATTGTCCATCCCGGCGACAAGGTACGCATTCTTCCGTGCAAAGTCGGTCTTGAGCCGCGTTTCCGTCCTGACGGACGTGCGACATTCCCCGGTGTAACGGGTGATCTTCCGCTTGAAAGCTGCGGAGACGGCGATGTCTATGCAATGAAGGGTATAAGCGTCATAGCCTGCGGTAAATATTCACAGGCTGCTGAGGGTATGCTTGATATGAGCGGCCCGGGTGTGAAACATTCAATGTTTGCACAGATGGTGAACCTCGTTGTGTATTCGGAAATGATCAATCCCACGAAGATAGATCAGCCGTTCAGAAACGAAGAGCCTATCAAAATGGCGGCTCACTATCTTGCCGACTATGTTGCGGAAACACTCAAAGGCATGGAACCGGAAGAGTGGGAGACTTATGAACTTGAGCCGGGTGCCGAGGAAGCAGAGAAAAAAGGTCTGCCACGCGTTGCGCTCTATCTCCAGATCAAGGCACAGGTAGGAAAAGATAAGTTCTTCAATGAAAGAGTATTCGGTATTGACTGCGAAAATATGCTTCCCTTCCTTGTCCATCCGAACGCAATATTTGACGGACAGATCACGAATATGGGCGGCCTCTACGGAGAAGGATACTGCACATATTCATATCAGAACCAGCCTGTCGTGAAGCGTCTCTATGCTGAACACGGCAAGACGATAAACTTCATCGGCGTGATCCCGTTTGCCGTTGACGTGCCTAACCACTTCAAGCAGGCAGTAAAGGTAACAGGCGGTGAGCTTGCCTCAATGCTTAAGCTTGACGGCGCAATCGTATCATCGGTCGCGGGCGGAAGCAACTATGACGTTGACTTCTTCTTCATGTGCTCAGAGCTTGAGAGCCGCGGAATCAAAGCTGTCGGACTTACACCGGAGCACAGCGGAAAATCAATGCTTGATCCCGTTGCCGATGCAATCGTATCAGTCGGTGACTCAGGCACGATTTTTGAATTCCCGCCGATGGAAAATATAATCGGTGACATTAAGTCGGTAACGCGCGACTTCTACCACGCGGCATGGACAGCACACGAGAAGTACGGCCCCAGCCTTCGTCCGGATGGATCGCTCATCGTCAACGGCTGCATGATCGTTGACAGCACAAACTGTGCCGGCTTCATCGGTAAGTCAGTTAAAGATTATTAATTTGTGAAAGAGGAGGATAGAAAAATGAAGAAAGTTATTTACTACATCAACCAGTTCTTTGGCGGCGTAGGCGGCGAAGCAGATGCCGACTTTGAGCCTATCGTAAAGGAAGGTGCGGTGGGACCGGCAGCCGGTTTTAAGGCACTTCTTAAGGATGCCGAGATCACGCACACTGTGATCTGCGGTGACAATGCGATGGCAAGCCACAAAGATGACTCACTCAAGAAGATCAAAGAACTCCTCAAAGGCGTGGAATTTGACCTCGTTATAGCCGGCCCCGCGTTCACATCGGGACGTTACGGCGTGGCTTGCGGTGAATTCTGTAAATTTGCGCATGATACGTATGGTGTACAGGCTATCACGAGCATGAACGAAGAGAACCCGGGCGTAGCGCTTTTCCAGGAAGAGCCCATTTACATCATGAAGGGCAGCCGCAGTGCGGCAAAGATGCGTCAGGACTGCGCACCTGTGGCGGCACTTGCAAACAAGATCATCGCAGGTGAAGAAATTCTTTGGGCAGACGCCGAAGGCTATTTCTCACACGGCATCAGAAAAGAAGTATTCCTTGACAAACCGGCTGCAGACCGCGTTGTTGATATGCTCCTTGATAAACTTGCCGGCAGACCGTTTGTGACAGAACTGAAAATAGAGCCGCGCGACAACGTTATCCCGTCAAAGGCCATTGATGACCTGAGCAAAGCTAAAGTCGCGTTTATATGCACAGGCGGACTTGTACCCCTTGGCAACCCGGACAAGATTCCAGGCGGTACATGCTCAATCTGGAAAACATACGATATATCAAACAAAGAGAAGCTTGTCAAAGGCGACTACTATAGTGTACACTGCGGTATCAACACAGACTTCGTAAACGCAAATCCCGAAGTTATGTTCCCGCTCTCTTCATTCAGAGAATTTGAAAAGGACGGCACTCTTGGCAAACTTAGCGACTTCTTCTACTCAACGACAGGCAACCTTGCGACACTGAAAGATGCAAGGCGTATGGGCAGAGAGATAGCGGCCGACATCAAGGCACATGGAATTGATGCTGCGGTATTGGTCAGCACCTGAGGAAGCTGCACACGTTGCGGTGCAACGATGGTAAAAGAAATAGACCGTGCAGGTATTCCTATCGTCCACATCACCAACCTTACCCCTGTCGCAAAAGTAACCGGCAGTAACCGTATTATCCCCGGAATCGGGCTTGTATCTCCGTGCAGCGATCCGCTTCTTTCCGATGAAGAGCAGAAGATAATGCAGAAGAATTTCGTTGAGCGTGCGCTTAAGGCAATAACAACGGACGTTGACGATCAGACGTTCTTCTAAACTTGTGAAAATGGGTTTGTGCCGTAAGGCACGGCCCATTTCTTGCTTGAAGGAAGAAGGGCCTTCAGGCGGCGCTAAATAATCGGATACGCAATTATGATCCGGAGGTAAGCAGCATTTTGACGCATCACTATGGTGCGTAGTGATGCGGTGAGATAAGCACCGGAATTAGTTGAGCGACACAAATATTTTAAGGGGGAGTTTGTATGAAAACAAGAAAGTCAATCATTGCAGCAATAGCTTGCATGGCAATGGTTATCGTGAGCTGTGCATCAGCATTCGCGGCTGAGGCACCGAAGTTTGTCAAAATAGGCACTGGTTTCCCGGGCGGCATTTGGTATCCTGCTTCGGCAGTTCTTGCATCAAAACTTGAAGCAGCCCTTAAAAAGGCCGGTATGCCGGCACAGTGCTCAGTGCAGTCAACAGGCGGCACATTCAATGTCTCCGCGGTAAACGAAGGCAAAGATATGCAGCTTTGCATCACAACTTCACAGAACCAGTATCTCGCATATAAGGGAATGGATCCCTACAAGAAGCCCCTTACAAAGCTTCGCCTTGTAGGTACACAGGAACTTATGATCACGCAGATAATCGTTCCGGCAAATTCCGGTATCAATGATTTCTCACAGCTGAAGAACAAGAAAGTCAACGGCGGTAAGCTTGCGGCAACAGACAGAATGATGATGGAAGCTATCCTCGGAGGCTATGGCATCACATTTGACGGTATCAAAAAGGCCGGCGGCGAAGTCATGGCTCTCGGATGGGACGATGCTGCAACAATGATGCAGGATGGTCACATGGACTGCATCGGTACATACGGCGGACTTATGCCGAGTATCGTAAACCTTATCGTACAGCCCGGCGTTAAATTCCTCAGCATTGATGACGCTCACGCGAAGAAGATCCTTGCTGACCCGAGGATGGTGGGCTATGTAAGAGCTACAATGAAGCCGAACACATACGACGGACAGAACTACGAAGTCAAGACGATTGCAATCCCGACAACGATCATCTGCAATGCGGATCTCCCCGATAAGTTTGTCTACACACTGACAAAGACTATCTACGAGTCCGGCTACCACAAAGGCCCGTTTGAAGCAACAATGGCAAAAGGTTGGCCGAAGATCTGCAATCCGCAGGATGTCCCCAGCGTTGCAAACATTCCGCTTCACCCCGGCGCAGCGAAGTATCTGAAAGAAAAAGGCGTCAAAGTTAAATAGCGCAGTTTAATCCCTTCACAAAATCTCTTTTCGGGAAGGCAGCCTGCCCTTCGGGCTGCTTTCCTTCTCTAAGGTGTATGTTTGTTTGACAACTATTTGTTAGTGCGGCTCGGACGGTCTGATGTATCGTTCATCTGTTGCCGCAATAATGAATTTACTGCGATAAAATGTAGAAAGGAGCAGTACAATGGCGAATGCAGAAACATCAAAGCCAATGACTCCGCTGAAATGCCTTCTTGAAGCCGAAAAAATAGGCGCAAGAGAACTGTTGGCGTTCTTTATAGTTGGTTTGTCATTTGCTTTTATAACATTCCATCTTTATACAGGAATGTTCGGACACCCTGAAGCGCACCTTTACAGATCGCTTCACCTTACAGGGGTTCTTGTCCTCTGTTTTATAATGTTCCCGCTCCGCAGGGAATCGTGGTCGGCAAAGCCGAATGTATGCACAGCGATTGATATATTGTGTGTGTTGCTAAGTATTGTGGTTGAAGTCTATTACCTTTTGGACGTTGAAGGCTTTGAATACAGACAGGTCATGGCACCGGCAGATATGGACATATATATGGGCATAATACTTTGGTTGCTTGTCCTTGAAGGCACAAGACGTTCACTTGGATTGCCCATGGTGCTTATAGCGATATTCTTTACCTTCCAGGCTCTTTACAGCGACAAGATGTTCTGGATATTCTACGGGCCGCCGACAAGCCTTCCCTCACTTGCGCTTGATATGTTCATGCAGGAAGGCGGTTTCTTCGGTATGCCGCTCGGAACGATCGCTTCATTTGTCGTCCTCTTCCTAATCTTCGGAGCATTCCTTGAAGAGACGGGTACGGGACGCACATTTACCGACCTTGCGCTTGGCGCATTCGGTTCAAAGATAGGTGGACCTGCAAAGGCGGCAGTCGTGGGCAGTGCGTTCTTTGGTATGCTCTCCGGAAGCTCTGTTGCAAACGTTACAACGACAGGTACATTCACAATACCTCTTATGAAGCGTGTCGGTTATGAATCAAAGTATGCCGGAGGAGTTGAGGCATGTGCATCAACGGGCGGTATGTTCACGCCTCCCATTATGGGTGCTACGGCATTTGTCGTTGCGGCATACCTCGGGCTGTCGTATCTGACAGTTGCACTTGCGGCCGCAATTCCGGCTCTGTGCTACTACTGCGCACTCTTTGCCACGGTTGACTTCCATGCAAGAAAGCTTGGAATACCTCCCCTTAAGAAAGATGAAATGCCGAACGTAAAACAGGTCCTTAAGAACGGCGCACACCTTCTGCTCCCGATCGGACTTCTTGTCTACTTCCTCATCTCCGGCTACACGGCAACGACGGCGTGCTTCTGGTCAATCGTAGGACTTTTCATTGTAAGCTTCCTTAAGAAGTCAAGCCGCCCGGATGCTCTTAATATCGTCTCTGTCTGCGAAGCGGCTGCAAAGGCTACTATCGTAACGGCTATGGCATGTGCTGCTGCCGGAATTATAGTCAGTGCGTCAACGCTTTCAGGCGTAGGCCTTAAGCTCGGAACTGAGATCGTAAGTATTTCCGGCGGACATCTCTGGCTTGCTCTGATACTGGCTGCTGTCCTTGCGGTCATACTCGGTATGGGACTTACGACAACGGCAGTTTATATCATAATGGTCGTAACAGTTATTCCTCCGATCCTCCAGATGGGTGTTCCGGCACTTGCCGCGCATATGTACGCGCTCTTCTGGGGCGTTCTTTCAAACATCATTCCGCCTGTTGCTATAGCGTCATTCGCTGCGGCAGGAATTGCGAAGGCAGGACCTATGGAGACTGCTACCACCGGATTCAGAATCGGTCTGCCGGGTCTCATGGTCTTTGCGACATTCGTCTACAACCCTGCGCTGCTTATGTTGGGTTCCGTCTCCGACATAATTATCAACTGTGTGGGCTGCGTTGTATGTGTTGTCTGTATGGCCGGCGTTCTTGAAGGATTTGCCTTCACCAAGCTCAATATTCTCTTCCGCGCTATCCTTGCGGTATGCTCAATACTTTGCTTGAGCCCGCGTTGGGATCTCACATTTGTAGGTATGGCAGGCGGTATTGCGATAGTGGCGTTCAGCTACATCAACGCAAAGAGAAACGGCTCGTCCGGCGGAAAAATCGCAGAAGCGGGGGCGTAGAGAGATGAACAGAAAAGCTATAAGATGGGGATTCCTCATAGCGTTCGCGGCATTCATGGGGCTGATGAAATATTCCGGACTGCTTCACTCAAACACGAATATCTTCATTGTTGTGTGGCTTGTCGCTTCCTACATCACCATTTTCGGAGTAGTTTTCTTTAAGGATAAGAAAACAGCGGAAAAATAGTGTTTTGCACGACGTCTCCACATACGCGCAAGCGATATGGCAGAGCGTTGTGACATACCGATACTCCTGATATATTTTTGTGAGAGCCGTGTCTTTGCGGCTCTCACTCCTTAGAAATACAAATGTTTGTGCGCCGATTTTTATATTTTTGAAAGAATTATGGAAAACATAAATTTTTCGTTTCGTTTATCATATAAGTACGATGAAATGTAATGTAAAATAGCAGCAGAAGATGTTGTTTTGTATCTTCGGAAAACAGACCTAAGGGAACACACCGGACAATGTACTCCGGCGGTTTCCCGATAACCGAAAGGTGGTTGCCATGCTTGTTATTTCCCGTACTCAGAAACTTAACTCATTGAGCAAACATTTTCATAAAGGACTGGAAATTTTGCTGACGCTTTCGGACGGAGGCAAACTTTGGATAAACAACAGAGAGTACCCGATAGAATATGGTGCGCTTTTTGTGATGAACAGCACAGATTTTCACAATAATATCGGGGACTCCGAAGATGCGGAGTACAAATTTTGCGCTGTTGACTTTGAACCCGATGAAGTCTGTTGCCTGACGTCAAAGAATTTTGACCTTCTCTCGTGTTTCCGCGACCACAGAAATTTTGTCCACAGACGGCTTCTCGGTGAAGGACAGACCGATGAACTTCTCAAGATGATTCGTCAGCTTGATCTATATCTCAGCCCGGATTGCCGCATATACGGCAAGGAAGTCTACAGCAAGACAACACTTGCTGAGATACTTGTCTTTGTGAACGCAGTCTACGAAATGCCGGAGTGTGGAGGAAAACTTGCGGCAGCAGATGTACAGAGGGATGAAAAGTTGGGGCCGGTGATTGAGTATATTAACGAGCATTATGCCGAAGATATGTCAATTGACGAAATCGCTGAAAAATTTTATATGAGCAGATCAAATCTATGCCGTTTGTTCAAAAAGACGACAGGGACAACGATCAACGGCTATGTGACGAATATAAGGATCTTCAAAGCGATGGATCTTCTGAGAGCCGGATACAACGTGAATTTTACATCAGAGCTTGTTGGATTTAAGAGCGCGAGCCACTTCATAACATTGTTTACAAAGCTTGAAGGTATCTCGCCGAAACAATACACTAAAATTTTATCTTCCGCACAAGAGTTTGACTGGATTCTTTCGTCGGAGGCAGATTAGAGAAAATCCAAAGATATATTAGGTCTCATTATGTGGGATTTTTTGCAAGGAGGAATTAAAATGCCTGTCATGCTTAAAGAATACTGCGATTATCCCCTGCCCGCAATGCACAGGGTAAAGCAGAGTTTCACCCGTCAGGTGTTGGATGATATTCCGGTGCGTATTGCAGAAGAATTTGCCAGAAATGAAGTCTCATCAAAGATTTTCAATGGGGCAAAGGTTGCAGTCGCGGTCGGAAGCCGCGGAATAAGGAATTTATCGCTTATCGTAAAAGAAACAATAGACCACATTAAAGCACTCGGAGGGAAGCCGTTCATCGTCTCCGCAATGGGGAGTCACGGCGGCGGCACGCCTGAGGGACAGAAAGAAGTGCTTGCCTCGTACGGAATTACGGAAGAGGCGATGGGGGTTGACGTAGTCACGTCCGTGGATTCGGAATTTATCGGTACAACATCAGGCGGTATAAAGATTTATTTTGATAAAGCCGCGCTTGCTGCGGATGTTGTTGTACCGATAAACAGAATAAAGCTGCACACTGATTTTGTCGGAGAAATTCACAGCGGTCTGTGCAAAATGCTTGTCATAGGTCTTGGCAACCAAATAGGCTGCAGCTCTGTACACGAGGCAGATTTTGACATATTTGCCGATGTCCTCATTGAGGGCGCTCAAATGATCATGAAGCGTGCCAAGATAGGATTTGGCATTGCAATTCTTGAAAACGCTTATGATGAAACTGCCATTATTGAGGCTCTTCCCGGGGAAAATTTGATCAGCCGCGAAAAAGAACTTGCAAAACTTGCGAAAGATCTTATGCCTACACTTATGATTCCGGATATTGATGTCCTTATCGTTGACGAGATAGGCAAGAATATCTCCGGATCGGGCTTTGATCCGAACATTTTGGGCAAGAGCTTCCTGCTTAAAAAATTTATCCTTCCCGTTCCTGTGATAAGACGCATGGTTCTTTATGATGTGACAGACGAATCTCATGGGAACGCTGTCGGAGTCGGTCTCTTTGATGTAATTACGCGCAAGGTGTTCAACAAACTTGACTTGCCTTTGATGTACGCAAACGGCCTTGCCGTTAAGTCATCGGAAGGCTCGCGTATTCCGATGACCGCCGAAACAGAGGAAGAGGCTCTGCGTTTCGGTATTCAGCTTGTACGCGGTGCTGACAGAGAACATTTGAAGATCGTACGCATCAAAAATACGCTCTCACTCGGTGAGATAGAAATTTCAGATGCGCTTTTGCCGGAAGTTGCTAAGAATGAGCGTCTGACGCTTATTGATTAAATGTAAATATGAAAATATTCAGGGGGTTATGAAAATGAAAAAGATAGTTGTACTTGACGGTTATACTGTAAGCCCGGGAGACCTCAGTTGGGAGCCCCTGCTCGCATTGGGTGATGTTAAAATTTACGACCGCACATCGCAGACAGATGAAACGCAGGTCATAGAGCGCATAGGTGACGCGGAGATGGTATATACGAAGAAAGTTCCGATCACAAAAAACATTATTGATGCGTGCCCTAATATGAAATTTATAAATATGCTTGCAACAGGCTACAACATCATTGATGCAGCGTATGCAAAGGAAAAAGGTGTCCTTGTGGCAAACATTCCGGCGTATGGTTCCGAGGCGGTAAGTCAGTATGCGATCGCACTGTTGCTTGAGGCGTGTGACCACATCGGACATCACAGCGCAACGGTTCACGAAGGTAAATGGGAGAACTGCATTGACTGGTGCTATTGGGACTATCCGCTTATTGAGCTTGCCGGAAAGACGGCGGGCGTTATCGGTTTGGGAAAAATAGGCAGACACACTGCGGCAACATTGGGTGCGCTCGGAATGAAAGTATTGGCGTACGATCCATACCCGACGGAAGAAGGACGTGCCGTTGCCGATTACGTTGAGTTTGATACGCTGCTTTCACATTCCGATGTTATCATGCTTCACACACCTCTCACACCTTTCAGCAAAGGCCTTATAAACAAAGAAAATATCGCAAAAATGAAAGACGGTGTTATTCTCATCAATAACAGCCGCGGTGCGATAGTCGTTGAGCAGGATCTTGCCGATGCGCTGAATGACGGAAAAATATCGTGTGCTGCTGTTGATGTTGTGTCGTCAGAGCCGATCATGCACGACAATCCGCTCCTTAAGGCGAAAAATTGCATCATTACGCCGCATATTTCGTGGGCGTCATTGGAGTGCCGCGAACGTCTCATTGAGATGGCGGTTGAAAATGCAAAGGCGTATATTGAGGGCAGACACCTCAATATCGTAAATTTATAGGGTACGGAAATATGGCTGCTAAATTATCTCTTTCAGAGGTGCGCAGAGAATATGACGTTCTGAAAGAACGCGGTATGCACCTTGATATGTCACGCGGAAAACCGTCGGAAGCCCAGCTTGACCTCTCAAATCCAATGCTTCGCGTATTTGATGACGGCAACTTTGTAAGCGAGAACGGCATGGACGTCCGCAATTACGGAGAGTTCAAAGGAATCCCCGAAGCGCGCAGACTCTTTGCTGAGATATTTGACGTACCTGCGGAACAGGTTCTTGTGGGCGGCAATTCAAGCGTAAATATGATATCCGACTCAATAAAGAGATGCTTCCTCAATGGTGCGATGCCCGGCTTTGTGCCATGGACGAAATATGGCTGTGTGAAATTTATATGCCCCGTTCCGGGGTATGATTGGCATTTTCATTTCCTTGACACGATGGGGATAGAAATGCTGTCGGTGAACACTCTTGCTGACGGACCGGATATGGATGAAATTGAGAGGCTTGTCAAGGATCCGGACGTGCATGGAATGATCTGTGTGCCTATGTACTCAAACCCGACAGGCATAACATACTCCGATGAAACTGTGCGCCGCCTTGCTGCAATGGAGACCGCCGCGCCCGATTTCCGCATATTCTGGGATAACGCATACTGTATGCATCACCTTTATGATGACGACCGCGACACCCTTGCAAATGTCTACACAGAGTGTAAAAAATACGGACACGAGGACAGAGTCCTTATGTTCACGTCAACATCAAAGATGACATACGCCGGAGGCGGTATCTGCGCAATGGCGGGAAGTCTTGCGAACATTAACTTTGCGGCCGGACTTATACGCTATCAGCTTGTGACATACGATAAAGTCAATCAGCTGCGCCATACGCGATTTTTGCCGAATAAAGGGGCGATCGCCGCGCACATGAGAAAACACGCGGATATACTTCGTCCGAAATTTGAGCTTGTCCTTGAAAGACTTGAAAAAGAACTCGGCGGCCTTGGCATAGCAAAATGGGTAACGCCAAAAGGCGGGTATTTTATATGCTTTGAGGCAATGAACGGCTGCGCGAAGAGAATCGTTGCTCTCTGCGAAGAAGCCGGAGTAAAGCTTACGCCGGCAGGGGCACCCTTCCCACATGGGATAGATCCGAATGACAGCGTGATCAGAATAGCTCCATCCTATCCTCCGCTTGAAGAACTTGCACAGGCACTTGAAGTATTCACTGCGGCAGTGAAGGTTGCGGCTGCCGAAAAGCAGGCATAACTAACGGAAGCAGAGGTGGGCATAATGGCGGCGGCATGCGCACAGGTATGTACACAGCCGGAAATAACGGAGAACAATTTAATAAAGGTACGGTCTGACAAAATCGCGCGTGTACTTTTGCTCTTCAGCGACAAATTTCCGTGCTGGGACGAAGAGACATTTTCCCTTGCGGGAGTGCCGTCGTCGTATTACACATTTTTGGAGGATAAAGGCTGCCTTGCACGAGACGGTAATGCTTTGATACTCACCGAAAAAGGTGCGGAGACCCGTCGGCAGATTGCGCTGCGCATAGGCATACCTGCTTTTGAAATATCAAAGCGTTTTACCGTGGAAGAATCACTTTTCAGCAACATACTTTGGCATCTTGTCAGACGTTCTCTTGTGGATGGCTTCACGGAGACAGCGTCATCGCTGAATGAAAAAATTCCTGTAGTTCCGGCTTGCGACCGCAAAGATCTGTGGCGCAGATCGGCGTCCGGCAGTGCTGTGTATAAGTGGCATAAAAGCGAAACGATAAAAGCATTTCTGAATCGTTTTCCGAAACGTTCTGCTGAAACGAAAGACGATATTCGCGGAGATGCCGCAATGTGGCGTTGGGCAAATGCGTATGGTATAGAAAGAGCTATGCTTGACTTCACAATGGTGCTGAGAGATCCGTCCGTATCCTGTGAAATGCACATAAACAGCTCGGAGAGACAAGACATATTCCGAATGAAAGCCTTTGACAGATATTTCTTTAAGCACATTCCGCTCTGCGGCAGAGATGCGATATACGATACCATAGCAATGACTCAGATCTTCCTGTTGGGACAGAATCGTGTATATCTTTCTGAATATGATGAAGAGGGCGCAGGAAAAGAAGCCAATGTGCTTGTCTTTATAACGGACACCGAAGATAAAGTGCGCGAAATATCAAAGAAAAAAATTGAAAGTGTGAAACATCTGAACTGTGGCGGCAAGAGCGAACGAATAGAAATATGTATTGCCGCTGCGAGTGTTGAGCGTCTGCGTGCAATACGCAGAAAATCATGCACTCTGAACAGTTGGATAAGAGAAAATTGTACGGTTTTAAGCGGCGAGAGTGTACTTTCTGCAACCGCAAAGGTTGACGAACGTACAACATTCAACGCCGGAGTTGAAGAAGCGATATGTGCAGACAAACGAGAGACGGAGATCTCATCGGCTCTTTCCTATGCTGCGCACATACATCCGGGAAATGTATATGCCAATCAATAAACAGAAGGAGGAATTCTATGTTTCTTACAGATGAAGAAAAACGCATACTCAATGGAGAAGAAGGCGCAGGCAAGCAGAAAGCAATGGAAATGATCTATGCTTTGGGTCTCACCTTCAACGCCGAAAAGCTGCTTCCCATTAAGCGTGCCCACGTTGCATTAAGCGGACAGGAAGGGGACACATACTGGTGTGAACTCCTTGTAAAGGGCGGAGCTACATGCGCTGTACCGCCTACGACAAACCCCTATTGGGACACGGCATACCTCACAAAATACTTTGACGTAACAAAAGAAGAAATGGAGCTTGCCGACCGTACCGGAGATGCATACCGCAAAATAGGCGCAAAACTCTCGTATCACTGCGCCCCCGGAGTTTACAGCAATGTTCCTTTCTACGGAGAACACGTTGCATTCTCGGAGTCAAGCGCGACACCTTACGTCAACGGTGCCTTGGGCGCACGCTCAAACAGAGAATCGTCAATCAGCGCACTTGCGGCTGCTGTCGTGGGCAAGACGCCGTACTACGGTTACCACATTGACGAAAACCGTTACGGAGAATTTCTCATTGAAGTAGACGCCGACCTGAAAGAATGTTACGACTGGGGAATTTTGGGACACTGTGTCGGCAAAATCGCAGGCTCACGCATCCCTGTCTTAAAATTCAAGAGTGAAGTACACCCGGGACAGGAAGATTTCCTGTACTTCGGAGCAGAGGGCGCGACATCCGGAGCGCTTGCCATGTATCATATAGTAGGCGTTACACCGGAAGCTCCGACGATAGAAAAAGCATTCGGAGGCAGAAAAGTTCCGAAAGCGGAAGCGGTCATCACAAATAAAGACCTCAAAGCAAGAGAAGATCTGCTCACTCCGTCCACCGGAGAGATCAACCTTGTAATGTTGGGTTGCCCCCACTACACATATACACAGTTGCTTGAAGTAGAGCGACTCTTTGCCGGCAGACATGTGAACAACAGCACGGCATTCTGGATACTTGCCGCAAGAGATGCGGTAAATCTTGCCGAACAGTCACATCTCCGTCAGCGTCTTGAACTTCTCGGCGTGCGCATGGTGGCGGACACATGCATAGACGAGCCGTGCTGGAAGTCATTTGAGGGACACCTCGGCGTGACAGACTCACCCAAATGTGCGTACTACCGCGAGCGCCGCGGTCAGCCGTTTGCTATAAGAAGACTTTCCGAATGTGTGGAAGCGTCAATAAAGGGGAGGCTTGACTAATGGAGACTAAAATTTACAAATGCCGCAAGATAGTAAAAGGCTGCGGAAAGGGCGAAGCTGTTGTATCAAATGACGATATGTGCTTTTACCTCACCGATCCCAAAACAGGCACTGTAATAGAAAGAAACCATGCGATAGAGGGCAAAAGCATAGCCGGAAAAGTCCTTGTGCTGAAATCAGGCAAAGGCAGCTCTGTCGTTCAAGTGGACGGATTCTATCAGCTGTGGGTAAAAGGCAACCTTCCGCAGGCAATAATCATCAAAACGCCGGAGCCTGTCATAGTCTCCTCCGCAGTTATGGTTGACTGTCCGATGGTTGACCTCATTGAGGGAGACCCCCTTGAAATATTCAAAGACGGCGACATAATAGAAGTTGACGCAGACGCAGGCATCATAAAGGTAACAAAGTAAGTAGTATGAAAAGGTAAAAAGCAAGCACCCAAAATACACAATCATACCTCAGACTTTCGCGGAAGTTCATAACACGCGAAAGTCTGATGCTTTTTCCGGTACAGTTTGCCGGACAAATACACGCTACGATCGCAATTTATGCCCAACACGGCAATAAAAGCAATTTATACAGCTGCTATGATTTGTATATATAATATTATAGTTGATTGACAGGCATTGCCAAAACATAATAGAATATACACAAGAGGTTACGAAGCCTACCAAAATCGTTGTAATAGAGGTTACGAAGCCTACCAAAATCGTTGTAATAGAGGCTGCGAAGCCTTACTTTCGCAGAGGGGCTGTTTATGAACAGCCCCTCGTTTTATTGGAGATATGAAAATGCAGAGATGGATTATTGGCAATGAGAACTATTTGTCTTACCTTAGAAAAACCGAAGACCGGATACCGAACTCAAATTATGGAGAGAGCCATTACAAGCCTTTTTTCGGTGAGTTGTTTTCGGTTGGTGATTTAGTCTATGTTACGCAGGTATCTTCCGTTAAACCTCGGCATGAAAAATTAAAAAACAGCAAAGATTTTTTCAAACTGTATATATCGTCCGGCAAAGCAGGAAAGCCGGACGAATTGGTTGCCGTAGTTAATCTTAACTATATGTTTCCCGTTCCGTACAGATTGATAGAATATCTTGAAATGAAGAACATTGACCAAGTAAGAGGTTTCGGCAGCGAAGAAGAAAAGACAAAATACATAAATCTGCTCAATAAGGAAATTGAAGCAATCAATGTACTTAGGATTGACACTAAAGCGCAGAATCTTTACTCGTTTGTAGAAAAATATCCTGAAGCTAAGATCTCTCAGCGTTGTTTTAACTTCAAGTTTCTTGAACAAATAGCATTAAAATATTCCGATGATCGGTAAAACAAACTTAGTGTTCTGTTGCAGCACCACGCTTGATGCTTTTGTTTCACGCGCGAAACGCTGGCGAGTTTAGTGCGAAATCTCGGATTGTTCTATCAAACGCAAGTAGTTTGATATTTTATTGCCCAAGCCGACGAGATCAAATTTCTCAGCACGCTCCCGTGAACGGTTTAGGTAGCGGTCAACATTATCTGCCGTTAATAAGCGGTCACTGTCTGCCAACGATTTGGTTATCAATGTGTTTATTGATGGGTGGTAGTGGCTCGTGTCTTTGTATAGTGAAATGTCATCGGGAAATGCCAGATCCTCAAAGCCATAGACATAAAGATTGTGCAGCGTCTGCGATTTCAGCGCAAAGTAGCGAACGATTTCCCTATGTATGATTGATGAGGGAATGTCGTATTGATACCATATCCCGTAACAGATTCTTGAATACGGCGGAAATACGGCGTAGAATTTTGTCTCAGGGTTATCTCTCACAATATTTATAAAATAATCGTTGCAATATTTTTTTGCCGCACTTATGAGTTTTGCCATTTTTGCGGCATCATATTCTATGCGTTTATTTTCTTGTATGCTTTTCGTGGCATGTGTTATGTCACGAAAAGCCTCTATTATCTGACCATTGTTTTTTGCGTCAAACCACTTCTGCAAACCGCCGAACCGCATCATGTGGTCTTGGACATCACTCCAGCGTGACGGACAATTATATTCATGATATGCGATGTCCTGTTTATATTCATTATGATACATCACATTCTTGATTATTGTTTTTAGTGCAGAACGGCTAAAATATATTTTGACATTGTTCGCAATATTGTCATCATACAGATATTGATAATCACTTAAATTGACACCTTTATTAACGATGTCCTGCTTTAAGTAATGTGAATCCAATGAGTATATTATGGCTTTTACTTTTTTGTGCGCAAGCAAATACCTTAGTACAAAGCTTCGTTCAAAAATTTTGCCTCCGGATATTGATATGTTGGCAAATTTGCAGTGTTTGAATATTTTGTTTGTTTCAATGGCAGAGCTGTTTTCCATCATACTCGTGCCTAATATGTATGAATCAAATTTTGGGTCATTGATAGCCGCCAATGCTGAATATCTCATCTCCAATCCCTTTGTCGCCAATATCGGACTGTTGTATAGCACGTGAAATGGATCTAAGGCAATGATCGTACCGAAAAAAATTACCGGAAACAATAATATTGTGTAAAAATATTTTTTATATTTCATGGGTTATGCCTCTTCTAAAATTGAAAATACAAAAATTCTGATATATTGCCAAGCGACATCAACGCGACTGTAATTATAATGCCGGTGATAACAGCAGCGATATGTAAATGATCTGAGTGCAACAATCTATTAGCTATGGTGCCGGAAGTCGGGGCGTATAACATGACGGCGGCTATTATAAAGATGCCTTTTGCGTACCTTCCCGGAGTATATGCGCTTTCGGTCAATGTTTGGATATTCATTCCCGCCATGCCCTTGAGTATCTCAGTTGCCTGCGCCACATTGTCGGCTCTGAAAAACACCCATGCGATCACTATGCACACAAAGGTTATGAGATGACTTATGGGCTTTGGTATATCAAACGGTTTGTGTTCTCGCCATAGGTGGTTTATCGTAAGAAACAGTCCGTGAAGCCCTCCCCATATTACAAATGTCCAGCCTGCGCCATGCCACAGACCGCCAAGGAGCATTGTCAGCATGAGGTTTATATATCTGCGGAGTTTTCCCCTTCTGTTGCCGCCGAGGGGAATGTAAAGATATTCTTTTAAGAAGCCGGAGAGGGTGATGTGCCATCTGCGCCAGAAGTCTGTTATTGACGCGGCTTTGTACGGCGAATTGAAGTTTATCGGCAGCTCTATATTGAAAAATCTGCCAAGGCCGAGTGCCATATCCGAGTATCCCGAGAAATCAAAGTATATCTGAAATGTGTATGAAAGTGCGCCTCCCCACGCTTCTATGAATGTCAAAGCATGGTCGGCTCCAAAAGCGGCGGCGACCCACGGGGAGAATGTGTCTGCTATGACGACCTTTTTGAAGAGCCCTATGGAAAACAGAGTGATACCTATACAGAGATTTTTGTATGAAAGGCAAAATATACGTTTGTTGTCAAATTGAGGAATCAGCGTATCGGCGAGGACTATCGGTCCTGCTATGAGCTGCGGGAAGAATGAAACAAAGAGCGCGTAACGGTACAAAGAGAGACGCCCTATCTTACCTTTATATGTGTCAACAAGACATGCTATCTGCTGAAATGTGAAGAACGATATACCAAGAGGCAGGAATATATTTTTTGTGTGCCATGATGCGCCGAAAATTGCGGCGATATTCTGTGCGAAGAAGTCAGCGTACTTAAAATATCCGATGAGAGCAAGGTTGAGGATCACGCCTGCAATAAGATAATATTTTGAACTATAGTCCCCCCCCCCCCGTTTTGCAACAATAGTTCAGCTAAGCGGTTTTGGATAAGGCAGTTTACCGCTATTGAGCCGAGCAGCAGCAGAAGATAAGGGGGATTCCAATAGCCGTAAAAGAAGAGCGAACAGACAAGAAGCCCCGCAAGAGCCGCCTGTGTTCTCTTATAATTGCAGAGGGTTCGCCAGATAATATATGTCACCGGCATAAAGAGAAATATAAATTCAAATGAGTTAAATAACATTTCACATCACCATAGTTGATCTTAAGGAACCACTGACTATATGCACAGTATGCGTACAGGCAGTCCGCGCCTGTGGCTCCTATGTCGTTTCTATCCTTTGCGAGCTTATTCTATCGTCAAATGACTTATAATGCAACGTATGGCATGAAACAAACATGAGAATCCGTGAATCAATAGTTGCCGGTGTAATATCCGTTTTGTGTTTCCTTAATTTGCGTGAACGAAAATTTTTGTGCTGTTCTTTGATATAATTTATGTAGTGATAGATGATGTATAACTATTTCGGAGGTGGAGTTTATGGACTGTAATGAAGCAAAGGATATGAGTATGGCAAGCAGATGTAAATTTGTATGCAAGGCACTTGAAGCAAACGGCTTTCATGCTGTCTTTGCCGCAGATGAGGAGACGGCGTGTGCCGAGGCGATGAGGCTTATTGGCAGTGATGCGTCGGTCGGTATCCCGGGAACTGTTACGGTGAGGGAGATAGGACTCGTTGAGCGTCTCAGAAAAGATGGACATAAAATCTATGAACATTGGGATCCCAATATGAGTAATGAGGCGCGCCGTGCGGCGTTTATGGGAGAGCTGACCGCAGATTGGTTTGTCACAAGCGCAAATGCGGTGACAACAGATGGTATGATAGTGAATATAGACGGAACCGGTAACAGGGTCGGGGCTATTTCGTGGGCGCCCGGCAAGCTCCTTTTTATAATCGGCGCAAACAAGATCACAGCGGACATTCATGCTGCGGTCGCACGCTGCCGCAATACTGCGACCCCTCCCAATGCTCTGCGTCTTTCAATGGATACACCGTGTGCGGAGACGGGGCTGTGTTTTGACTGCCGCTCACCGCAGAGATTGTGCAATGTAATATCAATTCTTGAGCGTCCTCCGAGAGGGCGCGACTGCCATGTTATCATGGTCGGCAGAGAACTTGGTTATTGACGGAGGTATTTTTATGGAGAAGATCATTTCACGCGATGAAGCAATAGTTTTGCTGAAGAAGTATAACAAGGAGGAGTTTCATATCCTGCACGCACTCACGGTGGAGAGCGTGATGCGTTGGTATGCAAATGAACTTGGTTTTGCGGATGACGCGGATTATTGGGCAACGGTCGGTCTGCTGCACGATATAGACTTTGAACTTTATCCGGAGGAGCATTGCAAAAAGGCACCTGAGTTGCTTGAGGCAGGCGGTGCGGGGCCTAAGATGATTTATTCCGTGTGCTGCCATGGCTACGGGATATGCTCCGATCTGAAGCCCGAACACGTTATGGAGAAAGTTCTTTTTGCGGCAGACGAACTTACGGGGCTTATCGGCGCGGCCGCGCTTATGCGCCCTTCAAAAAGTGTCTCCGATATGGAGCTGAAGAGCCTGAAAAAGAAGTATAAAGATAAAAAGTTCGCCGCAGGCTGCTCGCGCGATATTATAGCACGCGGCGCGGAGATGCTCGGCTGGGAGCTTGATACGCTGCTTGACAGGACTCTTTCGGCAATGCGCGACACGGAAAGTTTTGTTGCCGAAGAGCTTGCACGCATAAAGTAGGCAGCAGCAGCATTAAAAAGATGGACAGAGTGCTTACCGCAATGAGCGGCGGCGTTGACAGCGCAGTTGCGGCGTTTCTTGTTGCACAGGCATATAGCGCGGACGGATGTGCGGGGGCTACCATGTATCTTGCAGGCGATAATTTGAGTGATGCTGAGGACGCAGCCGCAGCCGCTCGTGTTATCGGGATGCCTTTTTTTACGTTTGATCTTAAGGCAGCGTTCCGAGCCGATGTGATGATACCTTTCGCCGCTTCATACAGATGCGGCGATACGCCAAATCCGTGTGTTCTGTGCAACAGATATATCAAATTCGGCAAATTTATTGAACTGGCGCGTGAACGCGGGTATAACAAAATCGCCACGGGTCATTATGTGCGTCTGTCATATAACACGCCCTCGCGGCGTTTTCTCATTTCAAAGGGGCGCGACAGGACGAAAGATCAGAGTTATTTTCTTTATACACTTACACAGGAGCAGATGTCGTGTGTTCTATTCCCTTTGGGGGATATGACAAAGGATGATGTGCGCCGTGTTGCTGCCGAAAATTTACTGCCATCCGCGTCAAAGGGTGAGAGTCAGGATATATGTTTTGCACCCGACGGAGATTATGCTGCGTTCATAGAAAGAATGTGCGGCATAAAATCAGAGTGCGGTGATTTCACCGATGCAGCCGGAAATATTATAGGCCGTCACAGGGGCATTGAACACTATACGACAGGGCAGAGACGCGGACTTGGGATTTCCTCGCGTGAGCCGCTCTATGTACTCTCAAAGGACGCGGCAACAAACAGGGTCGTTTTGGGCAGGAACGATGACTTGTTCACAAAGAGCCTCACGGCAAAGCGGATAAATATTATAGTCTGCGACAAGATAGACCGACAAATGCGCGTGACGGCAAAGATACGATCGCGCCACACAGAACAATCGGCAATCGTAGAGCAAATATCGGATGACAGGATACACGTTGAGTTTGACGAACCGCAGCGCGCAGTGACGCGCGGTCAGTCCGTTGTGCTGTATGACGGAGATATTGTAGTAGGCGGAGGGGTGATAGAATAACCGATGAAAATACAAATGAAACAGTTAAAAACAGCACATTCCGGACCTCAGGGCAAAAAGACAAGGATATTTTTGCTTGCCATGGCGTTTTTCCTTAATTTCGGCTTTGCAAATGTCTGTTTTCTTCTGCCGCTCTATTATGCGCATACGGGCTTCACTTCCTCCGAAGCAGGGATACTTCTCTCTGCGTTCTACATTGCCGCACTCGTGTTTCGTCTCATTTTAGGCGGTCTGTTGCCGCGCTTCGGATTTGGAAAATTTCTGATGATGGGCGGCGTATTCTCGGTACTGGGGGCGGTCGGCACTGCCGTCTCGGGCGGAAATTTTGCCGCTGCGATCGTTTCGCGCGTTATCTTCGGCATAGGCTCAACTTTCACACAAGTGGCACTCGCCACATTCCAATCTCTTGCATTTGAAAAGAACGAACGCGGAGCCGCTTTCTCTTTCATAATGGCTGGCGGTCTTGCTACCACAATGACAGTCTTTCCCATTGCCGACTGGTGTTTGGCAAAGGGATATTTCAACGCATATATCATGATCAATGTATTTATTACGGTCGCACTGGTTTATGTAACAGTCTTTGCGCTCAAAACCGATGATGTTACCATTCCCACACGGCAGACGAACGAAATGTATTCCGTAGACTGCGGACAGACTTCGGAAAAGGGAAATTCCATTCTGTCTGCCGTAAAGCATGGTCTTGCTCAGCCGTTTATCGGTTTGGGCGAGTGTTTCAAAAATCCAAAGATCGTCTTTGCATTCTTTATGATGTTTATGTTTTCGCTCGTTGACGCAGCATCTTGTTTTATGTCGCCGATGCTTGCTGCATTCGGTCTTATGATGTCGTTTTTCATATCAACGAATGCTGCGGTAGGTGTATTCATACGTCTTACGATGGGAAAGGCGCTTGACAAGCTGCCGCGCGAAAAACTTTCAGTTCCCGTCACGGTGACGCTGGCGCTGATTCTGCTCCTTGCCACAATACACCCGACACGCACGTCCCTTATGGCACTCGGCTTTGTGTTCGGGATACTGATGGGTTTCGGCTACCCGCTTCACCTTGCGCTTGTATCGGACAGTGCGCCGCGCACATTGCAGGCTCAGGCCGTTTCATTCGGTTGGTTTCTCTCTGCTCTTGACTTCACGATAGTGCCGCTTTTGTTCTCGTTCATAGGCGAACTGACAGACCCTGTATTTGCTTTCCGCGCAGTGACAATATCGGTACTGCTCTGCTGTGCTGCGGCACAGATCGTGCGTATCAGAGCAAGGAAAGGCTGAGTCTGAAGAAACGCTGATTATATACATCGTTGGATGAACAAACCGACTGCCGGAGAGTGTGTCTTTCTCCGGCAGTCGGTTATATTTTTTGTTTTCGGCGCGAGGTCAACGCCAAGGCTTAAAACTTAAAGTTATGGTTAATGACCGCGTCTAACAGCAGATCGCCGTTGACATTGTATTTTTTACCGGCAGGCGCTCTTTTTGTTCGGCTGTCTCCGTTGGATATGCCGGCAAAATCCATATAAACTATACCAGTAGGCCCGTCAAGATTTGCTATGTGGTCTATAGCGCGTCTGTTCTGATACTCTGCGTTCCATGGGTAATTTGTAGCTTTGCCGAATTCGTCTTTAATATATCCGGAGACGAAGTTAAAGCACCACAGGCTTTCATCGGGGTGGGCTATAACGTGTTGGGCAAACTTGTCAAACATTTCGTTCATCTTATTCGTCTTGTCCTGAATATCTGAGCCTGTTTTGTCAACAGACCATTTGTTCTGACTCCACGAAGTGTTTTTGCCGGATGAATCGGGTAGCCCTACGCTTCCGTCATATTTCAGACCGAACGAGCCTGAGCCCCAACGGCAGCATATTGAGGGATCCAACACGACACCCCTTGTGTTGTTCACATCGCAGTTTATAAACAGGAATTTGCCCCTTACGTCTTTAAGTCTCAAATCGGGTTTGAAACGTACGGCCCTTGCATCGTTGTTCTGTCTTAAAACAGCATCCTGCATTTCTTTGTACTTTTTCGCATTTGGCGTTCCGTCCCACGCAAATTCTATAATGGCAAAGTCTCTCGGATAGTTCGTCAATGCCTTTTTAATGGTATCCATCGCGGCCGAGAACTTAACTCCGGAGCTGAATGCGTGACCGAGGTAGAGCTCTGAATGTGTGTAATGTCCGAGTCTCAGGTCAAAACAGCGAACCCCTCGGCTAAACTGATTGTAAAAGTCAAGCCCCTGCGTTCTTGCGTACATTTCAATTATATTGTCAAGACCGTAGGTTGCAGAATCATGAGTGCCCGGAATGCTGAGCTGTGTGATCAGCTGATCGTCCGGAAGGTCAGCCATCCATGACTTTTTACGAACGGTAAAGAACAATCTTATAAGTCTGTTGCCGTATTGCGAAGGAATGGCATCCGCAAAATCTCCTTTTTTGCTTGGATAGGGAATGTATATCTGCGGAGCCCTGCTTTTCCCCAAAAACACATCGCTTCCGAACTTTGGCGGCGCAACAAAACCAAAATCCATAAGTTTCAGCTTCGGACAATTTGCAAATGCTTTGTCGCCTATTGTGTATTTCACATCCTTGTTCTCGCGCATAAACTTCTGCATTGACGGGTGCGTTCCGCTGTTGTCTGTAATGTCGCGGTACATGTCCCGATAGTCTCCGCAGCCTATGTTTACAATTTCAAGCTCAGGACAGTTTGCAAACGCGCTGTCATCTATATCCGGTGTGCCAAAAATTATAACCCTTCTGAGCTTCGGCATATTGGCAAAGGCACTTGCGCCTATGTCTCTTATCTGTCCGGGAATAATCACCATTTCAACGCTGTCTCTGAGCTGCGGATTGTTTTGCATGAAATTCACCGGCACAGAGACCAACGTCCCGCTACCGCTGTTGTCCCCAAAACGCAGCACTTGCAGTTTGCGGCTGTCTGCAAAATTATTTACACGCACAACGGCATTATTGACATTCTCTTCAATTATGTTGTCAAGATCGTAGGTCGCAGAATCATGAGTGCCGGAAATGCCGAGCTGAGCATCCGCCGCAAGACTGCCTGCGGCATTGGGATCATCCTGCGGCAAAGAGGCCGCTTCAAAACCGTTTGCTGAGTTTGGATCCTCCTGCGGCAAATCTGCCGTTTCAAAGTTATTTGCAGCATCAGCTGCATCCTGTGACAAGACATCCTCTTCACACGAATCATCAGATATTGCTATCTGAGCAATCTCTAAAAGCTCCATCCCAAACAACTTTTCAAGCTGACTTTCGTACTCACTCCAGTTAAGCGACGTCCCTTCGGTAAGCTTAAAACAGATCTCACAGTTATCCTTCCCATTGTCGCAGGGTTGGTATTTCCCGAAATATCCGGCTTCCGCAAGTAATTCGGCAGGAACCTCTTGCGCCGTATCATATGAACTGCCGCCGCAGCCGCCCGACACGATCACCGCGAGAAAGACAAACACAACGAAAATCACCGTAAGAAATTTGAATTTTGCAGGTCTGTAATACATAAAACACCACGCTCTTTTGATCCTTTGAAATTATTTCGCAACATCAGTATGATGATACGAATGCGAAGTATCAATACACAGTACTATGATAACACATGACGATCAGGTCTGTCAAAATATTCTCCGCCTGCATTTTTTATTTACATCAGCGGTGAGTGTGGAGAAAATCGGAGGCTGTCGTTAGGTGCTGTGAACGCGGTGTAGTGCGGTCACCTTTCATACGTTGCGATTTATCATTATAAAGCTATTGAACCCTGCGTACCCTTTCAGGGCATACCCCTATGGGGCACAGGCAGGCTGACGGCTTCGGCGCCCGCAGTGAGACAAATCTTCAAGTATTTATTGGATTATCAACAGGCATTCTCACTACCTCCTGTGTTTTCTTCTATTTCCGGTAAGTTGGACAATTCCTGCAATTTCTTTCGCAGGATCTCCTTATCCGGCAGTTGTAACTGATACTGCGCTACCATCATAGGCGAGAGTGTCCGGCTCATGGCATACTCAACTACCTCGTCATTTTTGGCTGCACAAAGCAGCAGTCCCACGCTCGGATTCTCGTCCGGCTTTTTTATCTGCCGATCCAGTCCCTCAAGATAAAAATCCATCTTGGAAACATATTCCGGCTTGAATTTTCCGACTTTCAGTTCTATCGGAACAAGACAGCGCAGACTGCGGTGGAAAAACAACAAGTCAATACGATAGTCCTCGCTGCCAACCAAAATCGGGTATTCTTCGCCGATAAAGGTAAAATCTTTGCCCAATTCAAGTATAAAGTCGCGCATTCCCTTGACAAGCGCCCTGCGGAAATCATTCTCATGGAAAGTATCAGGTAAATCAAGAAATTCTACCACATACTGATCAAGGAACGGATTCTGCTCTAAGCGCAGCGGTTCCGGCAGCAGTTTGCTTTTGGAGAGCATATACCGCTCATAATAGCCGCTGTCCATCTGCCGTTCAAGCTGACGGGAACTGTATCGCTCCTTAATGGCGAGGCGCATATAAAATTCCCGCTCTTCATCACTTTTGCTGCCGGACATAATGAGCAGATGGTTTGTCCAACTCAATTGTGTCAGCAGTGCTGACACTTTTTCGTCTTCGGCGTAAGTCTCGTAAAACTGCTTCATACGATAAAGCCCACGGCGGTTAAAACCTTTGATTCCGGGAAACTGATTTTGGATATACTCTGCAATGGAATCGATATAGCTGTCGCCGTAGTTTGCTTCTTTCAATTGTTCTGAAAGAAACTGCCCAACGCGCTGATACATCAAAATCAATTCCTCGTTCACTTTACGATAAGCGTTGTCGCGAGCTTTTCTTATTATCTTCGCTATTTCAGCAAACGTATTATCAAGTTCGTTCACGGCTCATTTCCTTTCGGATAAGATTGTGTCATCGGAGGTGTCACTTTTTAGTTTTCTCCGCCTACGCTTTTGTCTATGGTCTTGCGACGGCGGTAGTCTCGATGATTCTTTGCGTTACGCGCCCTTTGGCAATCAGGGCGGGCGCAGTATTGCTGATGTTTTGCATCCTTTTTTACACTTACCATAATCATCGTGTATCGCTGTTGTTGAATTATAAACAAAGATAAAGCGATTTTCAATAAATTTATGTAAACCCGTGCTCCGCACTTTTTGACCCGGGCTGTTTTTATCCTTATCCCCAGGGTCGCTGCATGTTTTTAAGGAACAGCTACTTCGTGAGGTTTGCGGCGTGAAGGACAAATTTTTCGCAGTAAAGCACATATTGTGATTTATTCTGCCATTGCAGGAGCATATCAGGTGTGCATTTTTCCGCACCCTCTATTCTTCCTGCGGATATATTCTCATCGTCTCCGCGCGCAATGATGCGGACTGTTAAAAGGTTATGGATGTCGTCATAATCAAAGTCAATGGCACATATCCCATCTTCTCTCGGCTGTTCGCCGGACGATCTGAAATCGTTCGTGTAAAATTTATCACCGGTGCAGTAACATTCCAACGCACGAAAGAGCATAAGGCGAGAGCCCTTAGGTATCGTAACTTCACGCGACTTTGAGCGCACAGAAATCATATCGGCGGAATGGTCTGTAACGAGCAGCGGCGTATTTGTCTGACGCGCTCCCTCAAATATTATCCAGTTTTTTACAGATTGGGCTTTGTCATATATGTCAACCGCAAAATAGTCTTTGTTTGCTTTCTCAGTCAGAAATATAGTTTTACCGCTTAAATCTATTGTTACTTTCTCTTCGGAGAGGCACTCTGTCGGCATGGTATATGCTACGCGCAGTTTTTTGCCGACATTTGCCTGTGAGGTATTTGTTATTGAAAGTGCGCCGTTCCAGTTAAAAGGAGCCCTGTTTTTGTTTCCGAACCCTGCTTTGTATTCCTGCGGATCCTTTGATATTCCCACGCCGCAGTTTTCAAACGCACTTTTGATGATCGTCTCAACGGTCAGTATTCTGTTTTCCGCAATTCTCCTGTCTTTGTACAGGCGCAGCATCTGCATCGTGTTTTTGAACGGGAGCATACAGAATGATATTGTAAGTACAAGTATAAATGAGGCAACGAGTGTCTCAACAAGCGTAAATGCACGTTTCATTTTACTCTGTCCAGATTATCTCAATGTCTTTGTTTTTGCCGTCCGAAGACAAGTAGGATATGTAGTTCACCGCGCCGCGTGAAGCAGCAGATTTTTTTATGTATCGCGATGCGGTGTCGCTTCCGGAAGAAAGCACTGCGATCATTTCGGCTCTCTTTCTTTCCCGCGCAAGCATAGTATCCGCTTTTTCACAGAGCGCGGATGCCATACGCACGGCCGCGAGCGCCGAACCGATAAGCACAGCAGCACAGGCAGACGCAACGACACTTTCCGCAATTAGAAATCCTGTGCGTTTTTTCATTTTCATACCGATGCCGCGCTCTCACTGTGCGACAGTACAAAGCATAACATCATCCCTCTTTATTTTATTTTCAGAGATAAGCCGCTCTATATTCTGTGCCATCGTGTACATTCCATATACACCGCCGGTCGCCGCGGCGTTTGCTATCTGCTGTGTTTTCCCCTCACGGATATAGTTTTTGACTGCGGCAGTAGCGATCAGGAGTTCACTTGCCGCAATGCGTCCGTCGGCTGCTGCCGGAACAAGCTGCTGAGAGAGTACACCTATAAGCAGAGAGGCAAGCCGCGCACGCGCCTCGCCCTGCCTGTGCGGAGGATACATACCTATAATACGGTCTATGCTCTGCGCCGCGCCGCTCGTATGCAGTGTCGCAAGGACAAGATGCCCCGTCTCTGCTGCCGTGACCGCCGCTGATACCGTATCAAGATCCCTCATTTCACCTATCATCAAAACATCGGGATCCTGACGCATTGCACTGCGCACGGCCTGCGCAAATGACGCTGCGTCACGTCCTATCTCGCGTCTGTGTATCAGCGACAGGCGCGGTGTAAATATATATTCAACGGGGTCTTCAATCGTAACGATATGAGCCTTGCGGCTTGCGTTTATCTCTTCAATCATCGCGGCAAGCGTTGTTGACTTACCGGAACCGGCGGGGCCGGTGACGACAATGAGACCGTTTCGCATTTTTACAGCTGTCTTTAACCATTTCGGCAGCCCAAGTTCGTCAATCGTCCGTACCGTTGAATCCACGATGCGCACGGCAACGGCAAAGTTTCCGCTTTCACGATAGAGGTTTATGCGAAAACGCCGCTTTTTTCCGTTGATTTCCGTGCTGAATGCAAAATCACGGTCACGCAGATCCTTCGCATGACAAATATCGTCATAAGGCAGAAGACAAGATATTATCTCTTCCATATCCGACTGAGAAAGCACGTCAAATGAATCTGTCTGACACAGCAAGCCATTGATCCTCAGAACGGGTGCAGTTCCCACGCTCAAGTGAACGTCGCTTGCACCTCTTTCCGAAGCGCAGGTCAAAATTTGTGAAATCAACATATCAGCCATTATACGTTACCCCCGTCCGAGCGTAAGAGAGTGGTAATACTGCCGCCTCATACGACTGCAATCTCTTTTCTTATGACACATTTCCTAATATATCTACTCCGCCATTGTCGTAAAAAGCATTTCGTCTATGCCGGTGATACCTTCACAGACCTTTATCTTTGCATCGTCATAAAGCATGGTCATTCCGCAGGCGCAGGCACATCGGCGTATTTCATCTTCTTCCGCGGCCTCGCTTATCATCGTGCGCATTTCAGAGGTCACAGGCATTATCTCCGCTATTACGGTGCGTCCCTTGTAGCCTGTGAAGCGGCATTCGGGACAGCCGACAGGCTCAAATATCGCAGAATCTTTCGGAAATCCGCGCTCTTTGGCAAGTGACGGTGGAAGAGAAACGGGTCTTTTGCATTTTGGACACAGTGTCCTCACAAGCCGCTGTGCAACAACGGCACGCAGTGAGGATGCTATAAGAAAGCGCGGAACACCCATATCAACGAGACGGCTTACGGCGGTAGGCGCGTCGTTCGTGTGAAGTGTTGACAGCACCAAATGCCCCGTGAGTGCGGCGCGTACAGCAAGCTGCGCTGTCTCCGCATCCCTTATCTCACCGACCATTATTATGTCGGGATCCTGGCGGAGAACGGAGCGAAGAGAGTGGCTGAATGTCAATCCGATCTTTTCATTTACCTGTACCTGTGTAAGTCCGTTTATCGTAAATTCAACAGGGTCTTCAAGTGTTATGATATTTTTTGACGGTTCATTGAGGATATTGAGCAGTGAATAAAGAGTCGTTGATTTTCCCGACCCCGTAGGGCCCGTGACCAGCACTATTCCGTTTGAAGCGTTTATTGCGGCAAGAAGTGCCGACTGCTGTTTGTTGTTAAATCCCAGCGCGTCAATGCCGCGTGCTTCACCGCATCGGTCAAGCAGACGCAGAACGGTCTTTTCGCCGTAAACGGAGGGCATTGTTGAGACACGTATGTCAATGTGCATATTGTCTTTTTTGATGAGTATTCTTCCGTCCTGTGGTCTGCGTTTCTCCGCAATATCCATACCGGAGAGGATTTTTATGCGTGCCGTGAGCGGCTGATGAAGTTCGCACGGAATATCGGTAACGCTCCAAAGTCGTCCGTCAACGCGGAAACGGATGCGCGTTTTATCTTCGTCAGGCTCAATGTGTATGTCAGACGCATTCTCCCGCGCTGCCTGTTCTATGATCATATCGGCAAGCCTTGCCACAGGGGAGCCGCTGTTTTCGGTATTTTCACGCAGTGTGATTTTTGTTTTTTCCTTTTCCGTCTCTGTAAGTGCCGCAGCGACTGCGGAACTGATCGGATAATATCTGTTGATCGCTTTTTTTATATCGGATACAAGCGCAACCTTTATTTCTGTGTCGCGCCCCGTGTGAAGCGCTATTTCGTCCGCTGCACCTTTGGCAAGCGGATCCGCCATTGCAACACACAGTTTGCCGTTTTGTGTCACTTCCAATGGGATAACACAAAAATGTCTTGCTGTGTTTTCAGGCAGAAGTTTCAAGACTTCACAGCGCGGTCTTGTCTCCACAAACGAGACAAAGGGAAATTTATACGCATCGCACAGCTCGTGCGCAACTTTATCTTCCGCTGCAAACCCATTCTCCGTAAGTATTTCAACAAAGCTTTTTTTCGTATTTTCCGCTTCACGGCACGCCCTGAGCAATTCATTCTCCGAAAGCAGATTTTTTTCTGCAAGCAGCGTACCGAGTGCGGGAATTATTATTTTATTCATCTCTCAAACCTCAAGAAGGTAGTTTTCATTGTAAATCGGAACGGTACTCCGTATCTCCCCATCTCCACACGACGCTGTCCGTCTCTACGGAAATTATTTTTCCTCGTCCTCTGCCGAAGGAGGCTCCCACCTTATATGTTCTGCCGCTCTCTTCTCCGTCAATATCAAGGATGCAGGCACTGCTGCCGCCCGATGTTATTATTCCTTTTATCGTCACGGCAGGTACAGGGACATATACGGCAGAAGAATTTTCATCATCGTATTCTTCCTCATTTTCATCATCTGTGTGCTGCCCCTCGCCCAAGACGCCAAGCGGAGATCTGCCAACATTGTCAGCCTCGGCGGCAAGCCTTTGTGCCTCGCTTCTCATTTTATTAAACGCAGCTGCCTTTGAGCTGAGGCTCTTCGCATTTTCCTGAGCCTCTTTTCCGGACGTTCCGCTCCGATCGGGCGATACATCAAATTTATCCGCACGGTAGACGGTCACAAGTCCATTAACGGTATATAACAACGCAAATGCTAAACAGATAGCTGCTGCCACAGCAAGGAGCTTCGCCCGTTTTTTCTGCGGCGAAAGAGAGCGGAATTGTTCTTTCAGCTCCGTCATCTTTGCGATTATCTTTATTTCGTCCATTTTAACTTTCATTTTGCCGCACCGCCTCCCTTATGCGCTATCCTTGCGCTGACGGTAAATGTATATCTGAGCATATTGTTGCCCATACCCTCAAGCGCAAGTTCCGAAACACGCATAAGGTACGCCCCCTGTCTAAATGATGCCATAAGGTGCATAAAGCCGCTGAATGTGGTCGTACCCTTGATCTTAAATGAGACAAGTCTGCCGTCCTCGCCGGATTTTGAGACCTCAGCGTCTTTGAACCCCTGATTTGACAACATTGAAAGAAGCTGTGAATAGAATTTGCCGCTCGTCTCCGACTCCGACGGCATAAGTATGCTTTCTGGCAGCAAGGACGAATTATACTGCGATATTGCGTGTTTTCTGCTTGCTTCCGCAAGTTTGCTTATCATCGCTCCTTCTCTTGCCGATTGCAGATCTGCCGCGGCATTTCGGATCTCTCTTATCATATACATCTGTGCCGCTATTACGACAAGCACGGCTGCTGCGGAAGCAAGTATTTTTTCGCGTGACATAAATTTCAGATTGGGGAATTTCATTCCGTTTTTCCTTCTTCCGCATCGTCATCCGAGTTTTTTACGGGGTCGGAGAGAACTTCCGCAAGCGATTTTGTCGTAATTTCAACGGAATATCGTTTCAGAACAGCACCGTTTATATTCTCCGTCGTTATCACAGGCAATGCTATGTGAGCAACGGCAGGTTCCGTTCCGAGTTTTTCGGTAAATTCAAGAATTTCTTCATCGTCAAACGCTATGCCGCTCAGAGAACAACGCAGACTGTTCATTGAGACAGTCTCTATGATCACACCGTCCGGCACGGCATCAACAAGCTCGGAAAGAAATTCCATCGCCGGGATGCCCGATAGTACAAAATCATATCTTGATTCAATATCGGCATTTCTCTCTTTTATCGTTGAATATTCACGGTCAAGTGAGGCTAAGTTATCGTTTCCTCTGTTAAGCTCGGATGTTATTTCGGCACATTCAGATCTCAACAGATAAAGCTTTATGCCGCCGTATATGAAAAAAATGACGGATACAGCGGCAAAGAGCGCTCCAAGCAGACATACTGCGTGTTTTTCCGGAGAGCTGTCATTTGCCGCATTATTTTTTCTGCCGCTTCTGAGATTTAATTTTACCGTCATTAGGCTACCTCATCGCAAGACCGACAGCGATCTCCCAACCGCTGCCGTCTATATTTATATTGTGAACATCGGCACAGGAAGTAACTTTCACAGAGTATCCGTCTATTGCCTCCGATACAAATTTGCACAGATGCTTTGACGCGCCTCTGCCGAAGAGATAAATATTTTCCGCATTGAAACCGGCATTCTGCGACAGACCAAACGTAAACGCCAAGCGGACTTCGTCCGCAAATCTTTCTGCCGTCTGCGTAAATATATCGCTCTCTCCATCCGAAAAAGCAAGGACATCAGCCGCGTCAGATTGGATACTCCTGTAATATATCCCGTTTTTCTTCCACGAAAATATCATAAACGACTGTTCTTCCCCGACATATATGTACACACCCCCATCGCTGCGGTCATGCTGCGTTACAGAGCGTTCAGCCGCTATCTGTGCGGGCTCAAGTGCCTTAATTCTTATTCCGCATGCTTTAGCCGCATCCTCAATGTTTTCAATGAGCTTTCTGCGTGCCGCGGCAACGACAAAGCGCCGACCGCTCTCACACGGATATTTTATTTCAGCCATGTCAAAGACACCTTCTTCTATGGGGAAGGGGAAATAATTGCCGAAATCATAGCGAAAGGCAAGAGCCGCCTCCGCGGTACTCATTTTAGGGAAATTTACGGTACGGATCATCACATCGCGAAACGGAAGCGATAAATTCACAGAGAGATCCTTCACGGCAAGACGGGAAACCGCAAAACTGAAATAATCACCTATATCCGCGGCAAAATCTGCAAACACATCTCTGCCCTTAAGGTATTCGGGATATTCTTCGCAGACCGCATCAGTCACGTCAAACGTGCCTTTTTCATTCCGCAGAGAGAGAAAGCGAAAACTATCTCTCTCAAATACAAGACCGGAGCGGATGATGCTTTTTCTTGCAAATAAACCCATAAGCCGCTACTTTCTGATGACCATACCGACAGTATCGCCGCCGTTGTAATCTTGATCTGACGCAGTCCCCTCTTTGAGCCCCGCGTCCTTTGCCATATCTTTCAGCTTTGCTGCAACACCCTCGGTCAGCTTCGTACCGGTGTAAGTTGAAAAAATTTTTGATCCGTCTACCTTTATGCCGTATCCGTCACCGGGCGTCTGATCTATGTAATCCTTCACCACATCAATATTCACATCAGCACTCGGCCACGCGCCATTATCCGCGTAGTAGAGCAGACAGGCGGATTTGATGCTCCGCAGATCGGACACGATCTTTGTCGCCTCTGCCTTGTCCGTGGCAGAACCGGTTGAAAGCATCATCATTCCCGCAAGTACGCCGATTATGATAATTACTATGAGCAATTCAACGAGAGTAAACCCTCTGCGCACCCTTTTCTTCATTATCTTGCGCAATTTTTATCCTCCTCACAGATCAGCAGTCCCAACTTACACAGCTATTCCAATATGTTATATCACAAATTTGAATAAAAAAGAATTTTTACATAGTGAAAAGACATCAAACATCACATAAACGCATTTATTGACGATATGATAGGCAGGAAGATCGCAAAGACCATAAACGCAACAATGAAGCCCACAAATACGACCATGACAGGCTCAAGAAGAGAGGTAAGCATCTTTATCTTTTCGGTCAGCTCTTCCTCGTACCACTCTGCCGCCTTGCCGAGCATCTTGTCAACCTTTCCCGTCTCTTCTCCCACTGCTGTCATATAGCCTATCATAGGTGTAAATAATTTTCTGTCACGCATAACGGCGCTTATCGCTCTGCCATGAGCAGCTCCATCCTTTACGATCATGAAGCTCCGTCTTATCTTTTCGTTTCCGGATACATCAGCCGACATTTCAAGCGCAGTCAAGACAGGCACTCCGGTACGCAGAAGAGAACTCAGCGTACCAAACGAACGGGCAAGCGATGCTTTCATTACTATATCGCCGAATATCGGAAGCTTAAGCACAAACGAATCTGCCGCAGTCCTGACAGAATCGTACCTCCTCAATACAGAAAGAACAAATAAGAATACTAAAAGCCCAACCGGAAAAGTCCACCAAAACTCTGCAAGCAGCCGTCCGAACGAAAAGGTCATCATAGTCAAAGTCGGCAATTCAATATTAAGGTTTGAAAAGGCTCTCTCAAATTGCGGAATAACGACCGCGATCATCATACCAAGAACAAAAAGCGCGATCGCGATCACAAAAACAGGATATGTCACAGCGGAAATTATCTTCCGGCGCAAATGTTCTTCTTTCTCTAAAAAATCGGCAATGCCGGACAAGCTCTCGTCAAGTGTCCCCGACTCCTCACCGGCACGCACCAACGGAATCGCAAACGCACCCAAAGAATCCCGCTCTTCATAAAAAGCATCTCCAAGCGACCTTCCGGACGTCACTTTTTCATATATGCCGCGTATAAGCGTTTTCAGCCTTTTATTCTCAGTCTGTTCCGCGAGAGCCGATAAAGAATCCGCCACCGTAATTCCGGCAGAGACCATTGCCGCAAGCTGACGGAAGAATATAAGTCTATCGCGAAGCCCTACACGCGAAGCAAAAACAGATGAAAGCGAATGTCTGTCTTCCGCTCCGGTTGCAGTTATCATTATCGGAAAACAACCATTTGCGCGCAGCCAGTCCACGACATCGGTTTCGCGTGCCGCCGTATAAATTCCTCTTACACTTTTGCCGGCTGCGGTCTTAGCTTTATATGAAAATTTCATCAGATCGCTCCTTAGATTTCGCGAAGCACCATCGGCCGCTATATTCCCCTTATACTCTCAATCTTACAGCGGTGTTTTTTATGCTCCTCGGG
>JAUNMU010000007.1 GCA_030531745.1 Synergistes sp.
TGTAAAAAATCTACCGCGCCACGAACAATGGTTTTATACCGCCGTCCGATATATCAACATATCCCTTATCAGTAAGCTTCAGCTCCGGTATTACGGAAAGAGACATAAAACTCAGCTGCATAAATGCAAAACCGTTTTCACAGCCGAGAGAGCCGTATGCGGCACGCAGTTCGCTGAATTTTTTGCAAAGTTCATCAATGGGGAGCAGACTCATAAGCCCTCCCACGGGAAGTTCAAGTGATGCGAGAATTTTTTCGCCATCTGCAACAACTATGCCGCCGTGCATTCTTGCGAGTTCAGCAAGCGCAGCTGCCATAGACTCATCATCAATCCCAACGCATGTAAAATTATGCGCGTCATGCGCAACCGAAAGTGCAAACGCGCCGCGTTTCAGACCAAAACCTTTTATAAAACCAACTGAAAATTTTCCTGTTCCTCTGTTTTTTTCAACAACAACCATCTTTGCTATGTCACGCCGAACATCTGCACAGACAAGACCTTCCTTTATATTCGGCTCAACACAGAGAGTTTTTGTTATGATCTGACCGTTCGTCATACCGATCACGTTTATTTTTGCAGACTTATCCGGCGCCACAATGCGAAGTTCTTCCGATGTAGGAGTTTTAACGTCTTTTCCCATGAATCCCGGTAGTTCTGAAAATATAGACCGCGTTATCTTTTCAACTGCCGCACCATTTTCAGCGACAAGTTTTCCGCGTTTCCATACCTTAAGCACCTTGCAGTTTCTGAAATTATCAAGCATAACGATATCGGCTATTTTGCACGGAGCAATGATGCCTCTGTCATAGAGGCGGAAATATTCGGCAGGTGATAAAGTTATCGTGCGCAGTGCAGTAAACGGAGACACTCCGACTTCTATAAGCTCACGCAGGCATCCGTCAAGCTCGCCGCGTTCGCGCATAAACTCAGGGAAGAGATCGTCACTTACCGTTATACATCTTGCGGCAATCCACGGATGCTCTATAAGCAAAGGCGCAAGCGTTTTAAGATTGCGTCCCGTTGCACACTGACGAATCATTAAAAACATTCCGCGCCTTATAGCTTCAAATGCTTCTTCTTTCGTCTCACGTTCGTGATCCGATGTCACTCCGCCAAGCAGATAAGCACAAAGTTCCTTTCCTACAACACGCGGTGAATGGCCTGTAATAACTTTATCACGAGATACATTCAGTTTATCCCATGTATCATCATCGCCAAAGCATACACCGGGGAAATTCATCATTTCGCCAAGGTGACTGCACGTTCCGTCCTCAAATAATTTTTTGATTTCATCTGCCCTAATTTCCTGAAATGGCGTTTCAAATGGCGATGCCGGTACACATGAAGGCGCACCGTAATAAAAATCTACGGGCAAATTTTCGCTTTCCCGTTTCATGAAGCGCACGCCTTCAACGCCGCATGTATTTGCTATTTCATGCGGGTCGGGCATAGCGGTCGTTGTCCCATACGCCACCATCGCCGCTGCGGCATTGCGCGGCGTCATATAGGTACTTTCTATGTGCGTATGCCCTTCAATAAATCCGGGAACAAGCAGCGTTCCCGTACAGTCTATAATTTCTCCAGCTTCGTAACCTTCTCCGATACCGATGATCACACCGTCTTTTACCGCTATATCCGCAGTTTCAAGTTCCATTGTGCAGAGATTTGCGAATGTTGCATTTGTAAACAGCGTATCGCATTTCTCTCTTCCGAGCGCATATTTCAAGAGCGGTTTCAGATTCATATAATTACCTCCTACTCGGTATTACACATATTTACAAGTTGCTCGTGACAGATTCATATTTTTCTTATTTCCGAAAGATATTCACTAAGTTCCTGTGGGAGAGGCTCCTTAAAATCCATATTCTCGCCTGTTCTCGGATGCTTAAAGCCCAAATGCCATGAATGAAGAAATACTCTTTCTTCGCCGAACGGTGAAATACGTGACGGAGCATATAATCTGTCTCCGACAAGCGGACAGCGGAGTGCCTGCATGTGTACCCGTATCTGGTGTGTCCTGCCGGAGTGAAGCGTACATTTCATCAGTGAAAAGCCATCGCTGCTCCACAAAGTCTCATAATCGGTCCAAGCCTCACGTCCGCCTTCCACACATGCCATTTTGTGCCTGTTGTACGGATCACGGTCTATCGGATATTTAACACTGCCTTCTCTTTTGGGAGGTTTTCCGTAACAGAGCGCAATGTATTCCTTTGTTATTCGTCTTGCTTTGAAGTCGCGGAATAGCCCCTCCTGTGCGAGACCGTTTCTTGCAACCACCATAAGACCGGACGTTGTAGCATCAAGTCGGTGAACAATTCCGGGGCGGCGCACGCCGTTCAGTTCGCCTATGTCGGGGAATCTGTAGAGCAGACCATGCACAAGAGTTCCGTTCCAATGTCCGGGTGCAGGGTGAACGACAAGACCTGCCGGTTTGTTTACGATTATTATATCGCAGTCGGCATAGACCACTTCAAACGGTACATCTTCCGGCTCAAGCTCCAATGTCTCAGGAGGCGGCACAACTACAGAAAGACGATCTTCCGCACAGACTTTTATCGCGGGTTTTATTCTTCTCTGCGGTTCTATGGAAGTTCTGCCGTCCTTAATAATCTTCTGCGAAAAAGCTCTGCTCACCCCCAACAGACGCGAGAGTGCGTAATCAAGCCTGTGTCCGTCAAGTTCTTCACCTATGCGGAATATCTGCGCATTTGCAGATAGAGACGAAGGAAGGGTATTCTTCCCTTCCTCCGTTATTTGTCCTGTACTGTTTTTTCCCTGTTCGCTACTTTCCAAGAACATTTTTGCAGCGATCGCAAATCCCGTTTTCGGCAACTTCCGGCTGTCTCTTCCAGCAACGCGGGCATTTTTCGGATTTTGACTTTGAGACTGCAACCTTAAGTCCTGTGCTCTCATCGTCAAAGAGCGCGTCTGCCGCACCGAGGTCATCAACCACTCTGCATGAGGAAACGACAAGTATCTTCTGCCATGTTGCATCATCTATTTTGGCGCGAAGCGGCTCGTAATGCTCGCTTAATTTTATCTGAACATCAGCGTCTAAGGCATGACCTATAAAGTTTTTGCCTCGTGCCGATTCAAGTGCGCGAAGAACTCCCTGACGCGCAAGCATTACCAGATCCCACTCATTTTCTATTTCGGGGTCAATACCCTCGGCAAGAGCCTCCGGCCAATCTCCGAGAAGCACGCTCTGCGGCAAAGAGGGGCTCATCTTCCGCATTTCCTGCCATATTTCTTCTGCCGTGAACGAAAGGACGTTTGACATCATCTGCGTGATCGCTCTCAGCACATGCCACATTACAGTGCGTATTGATCTGCGGCTCTTTGCGTCACGCGCATCTGCATATAACTCGTCCTTGCTCACGTCAATGTAGAACGACGACATTTCATTGTCGCAGAATTGATGAATGAGTGTCATAGGCTGATGGAATTCACATTCGTCAAATCCGGCTGTCACACGCTGACGCAGACGCTCAAGCTTAAGGAGAATATACTTGTCAATCGGCGCAAGCTCGCTGTTCGGCAATATATCCTTTGAGGGATCAAATCCGTCAAGGTTTGCAAGAAGGAATCTGGCGGTATTTCTGATACGTCTGTATGACTCAATCAGGTTACGGAAAATTTCTTCCGAGATACGCACATCTCCGCGGTAATCGGACGATGCGACCCACAGACGCAGGATATCGGCACCGTTTCTGTCTATGATATTTTCAGGCTTCATAGTGTTGCCCAATGACTTTGACATTTTCTGACCATCGGGTCCCATGATGAATCCATGTGTAAGAACAGTTTTGTAAGGCGCGGTTCCGCGAGTTGCAACGCTGTTGAGCAGCGATGTCTGGAACCATCCGCGGTGCTGGTCACTGCCCTCAAGATACATATCAGCCGGCCAACTCAAATCCTCCCAGTTGTCAAGGACTGCGGAATGGCTTGTGCCGGAGTCAAACCAAACGTCCATTATATCGGCATCTTTCCTCAGATGTTTTCCGCCGCACTTCGGGCACACTGCCAAATCTCCGATAAGTTCTTCCGGAGTCAGCTTCCACCAGCATATACTGCCATCTTCGCGCACCTTTTGTGCCACACGGCGCACTCTGTCACCTGTCAAGATAACTTCGCCGCACTCCTCACAATAAAACGCCGGGATAGGCACACCCCAAACGCGCTGACGGCTGATACACCAGTCAGAACGATCTTTTACCATATTTGTAATGCGATCTTTGCCCCAATCGGGAATCCATTTAACTTCATCTATACACTTCAAGGCTTTATCACGGAAGTCCGCCACGGAGACAAACCACTGGTCTGTAGCACGGAAGATGACCGGCTTTTTGCAGCGCCAGCAATGAGGATAGGAGTGCGTTATTTTGAGCTTGCCAAGAAGCCGTCCGGACTCACCAAGCAGTTCAAATACTTTCTTCTCACCTTCCGCAAGGCTCATACCACCGAATATCGGAGTATCCTTATAGTAGTGACCTGTCTCGTCAACAGGATTGTAAATATCTATGCCGTAGCGTACACCAGTCTCATAGTCTTCCGTACCGTGTCCGGGGGCAGTGTGAACACAGCCGGTGCCGGAATCAAGCGTGACATAATCGGCAAGCACAAAAGGCGTGACGCGATCGTAGAACGGGTGCAGTGCCTTCGTAAGTTCAAGCTTTTCGCCCTTGCAGGTGAACATCGGCTCTCCGAAGTCAAGCCCTGTTGCATGCTCAACCTCAGCCTTCAATCCGCACGCTATGAGGTAAATTTTTTCTCCCACCTGATAGAAGCCGTAATCATAACGCGGATGAACAGCAACCGCCATTGATGCCGGCAGTGTCCAAGGCGTTGTCGTCCAGATTATCACATCAACATCTTTGCCTTCAAGTTCGGGGAATACCTTTGACGCATCGGCATATTTATAAGCTACAAATATTGACGGCGATGTCTCATCGCTGTATTCAATTTCTGCCGCAGCAAGCGCGGTCTGGCAATCGGTACACCAGTAAATAGCTTTGCGTCCCTTATATACGAGCCCTTTGTCAACCATTTCGGCAAAGCCTTCAAGCTGCGTGGCCTCATAAGCTGGGACAAGCGTCATATAGGGGTGTTCCCAGTCACCTATAACTCCAAGCCGCTTAAACTGCCCCGTCTGAACATCGGCAAATGAACGCGCGTAAGCAGTGCATTTTTCGCGAAGCTCTATGGGCGAGATCTCATCCTTGCCGATGTTCTGCTCTTTAAGAACTTTCAGCTCTATCGGAAGTCCGTGTGTGTCATATCCGGGAACATAAGGCGCAAAAAAACCTCTCTGCCATTTATATTTAACGATAAAATCTTTCAGGATCTTATTTGTGGCAGTGCCTATATGAATACTTGCGTTTGCGTACGGAGGACCGTCGTGAAGAATAAACGATGGCTTGCCCTTATTTTTTTTCTTAAGCTCACCATACACGTCCACATCATACCAAAACTTAAGGAAGCCCGGCTCTCTCTGCGAAAGATTTGCACGCATAGGAAAATCGGTCTTCGGAAGAAAGAGTGTATCCTTATAATCGTTCGCCATAAAAAAACCTCCATTTACAGGTAACAAAATCTGCACCGGATTTCGTAATATACAACTTGTGTATTATAACAGATAATCATCGTTAAAAAAGCATTTTGTGTACTCGCTCGGGCGAAAAAGTTACATTACTCTTCTATCTCTTCCAATCGCATACTGTTTTACGTAAAAATATATGAAAGTTGTCAATATTTTTTAGACACATAACATCTAAGTTGTCGTACACATCTTGTATAATCACGCGTTAGGACGAGAATATGGCACGCATTAAACAAAGAGAAGGGAGGATTTCGTCCAACATATTGGAATATTATCAAAATTAAAATGGGAGGAATGTACGAAAAAACAAATCATAACAGCGGAGCACATAGTAAAAACAAAATTTTTTGTAATCGTGTTGGCAATACTCATCAAATCGGAAAATATCTGATAAGCGGTTTCATAGAATAAATACACATAAGGAAACACCAATTAAGAAACCACTGCTTTGCAGATAACATTTACAAAAAAGAAGAGTGAAGAAAAATGAAAAATAAAGACTTACTTTTGGTATCATTTGTAATGGGCATTTTATATTTAGTGTTGTTAGTTTTGGCAGTCTCCGGAAGTATTGCCATGTTTGCGGTTTTGGCTGTTATATTTGGCATTTTCCTTATACCTCATATATTCTTCACCGTCTTGGCTTTGATTTTCACTCTCGTCGGATGGGGAATGAAAGCAAGATGGGGAGCATTTACTGCCGGCGTACTGTACATATTTTCTATTGTTTGCGTGTCAATCACCTTTCAGTTTTGGGCAATTCCGTTTATGGCAGCTACGATGACACTGTGTTTTGCGGGTTACGCCTTAATGCCGAGAGACATTCAAGCACAGGCGTCATGCTATGTAACAGATAACAACGGAGTGCAAAAGATAAAATGCACAAAATGTGCCTCTCTCTGCGACACGAATATGACATTCTGCGCATCGTGCGGAAGTAAAATAGGTGTGTATGCGCAGCACTCATCAAATACAGCAATAATCGTAACGGTATGTGCCGTTCTCCTCTTTGTATTGGGGTGCGGATGCGTAGGCTATGAATTATATTCGGCAATGAGTAAGGCTGTCCCCGATTCGCAATCACAACAAGATGCACAATATTATGAGTACGAAAAAAATAATTCATCGGGCAACAATACATCGGCACAAGATGACAATTCCGGCTATACGGAGGATAACAGCGGAGGTGACGATGGAATAAATCCGGAAGAATTACTACATGGAACAACTTATCAGTATGAGTTAAGTTCTCGTATGGAAGAGGCGCTTGACCGGGAAGTTAAATTGGTAGATACAGCCATGAATACTCTTGAATTGGTTGACGGATATAAGGAACTGTATGACGCATGGGATAGGGAGTTGAATATTGTTTACAAAAAGGTTATGGGTGTTCTTCCTGCCGACAGACAAAAACAGCTTAAGAAAGAAGAAGAGCAGTGGGTCAGCACCAAAAATAAAAATGCAAAAGCTGCCGCAAATGAATTTGAAGGCGGAAGTTACGCAGATGTAGCCTTTATCAAATCAAAACTTGAGAGTACAAAAGAACGTACATTTGAACTTGCAAGTATGTACGACAACTATACAGATCACTCCTCGCAGCCGCAAGTTGCAGAAAACGGTATAAAATGCATGATCAACGGTACAAATGTGAACATGAGAGAATATCCCGATACAAATGCAAATGTAGTGTATAAATTTAAGGGGTATGAAACTGTTTACGCAGATCAAAAAACAAATGCAGAACCGAATAAGTATCCTTGGTACAGAATAACTTACGGTAATTGTACAGGTTGGGTTTACGGCCAATTTATAAAATAGAGGTGAACAACTTTATTGTAATGTGAAAGCTATGAGGGAATAAAGATGTACGGAGACAGACATATTGATCGTAAAAAAAAGAGGAAGAGCGGATATATTTTACTGCTTCTCTGTTTTGCTGTCGTTGCGTTCGCGGCGGGAGTTTTTATAAAGCTGAACTCAACCGGAACACAAAACGCACAGGAGCATGAACAGGCAAGGAATACCGTATCCAATGGACAGAGTAATACCGATGCAGACGTTTCCGGTGATTTGTCGGAACTTGAAACTCTCACAGAAGGTGATTCAAATGACACGGACACAGTAAAGTCTGTAAAAACAGAAGAAGTCCCTGCTGTTTCCGGTGAGGATAGTGGTACATGGATAAAGATCGTTAAAAAAGAACACCGACTTTACGTTGTAGAAGGAAAAGATAAAATCATCACATCATACCCTGTCTCTGTCGGCAAAAATGTCGGTCAAAAACAGAAAAGCGGTGACTGTAGGACACCGGAAGGCAAATTTTCAGTGCAGGCAATACAATCGGCAAAAGGCTGGTCTCATGATTTCAGGGACGGGAAAGGCGTAATTCCCAATGCATACGGTCCATGGTTCATAAGGCTTAAAACGGGTTGGAGCGGTATAGGCATCCACGGCACACATGATCCGAAGTCAATAGGTAAAAATGTGACCGAAGGGTGTATTCGTCTGCACAATGAAGATTTGCAGGAACTGAAAGAAAAATTCATAAAACGTGAGATGACGGTTATAATTCAGTGATTTCTTCAACACGATCTGCGTGGTGATAGCGAGTGACGAACAAACCAACGGTGCTGTGAACATACTCTGTTCACAGCACCGTTGGTTCTTTGCTGTTTATTATACATTGCATATTTTCTGCGCTGAGATTACAATTGTCGCGTGCTGCACCATTCGTCCGGATATAAAATGGGTCATGGAATCACCGACGGCTGGTGTAAAATATATCGGCACATGGTAATGCCGTATGGAGAGCGATGAACATGCAGACATTGTTTGACATTATAAATGCAGCGTGTGGAAAGATTCAGATTGTTTCCGATTTGTTTTGGGATTTTCCGACAAATTTTGAGTGGTATCAAAAACTTCCGATACTTGGTAATTTCCCGCTTGCAATAATACTGCTGATAGGCTCCGGAATTTATTTCACATTCAGGCTTGATTTCGTTCAGGTGCGCAGATTCGGATATGCAATATGTGCGTTGAAGAAGAATAAATCATCCGATATGGGAATTTCTCCTGCTGCGGCATTTTTTCTTTCAACGGCAATGAGAGTGGGACCTGGAAATATTTTAGGTGTAACCGGCGCTATATCAACAGGCGGTCCGGGCGCACTCTTTTGGATGTGGGTATCGGCGTTTTTCGGAATGGCAACTGCATTTACGGAATCCACTCTTGCACAGATCTTCAAGGAAGAGAACGGAAACGAATATATGGGCGGCATGGCATTTTACGGCAGAAAACTGATGAAAAATTCTGCGTATGTCGGTGTCCTGTTTTCTCTGCTCTACATTATCTATGCTCTGCTCTGTCTTCCGGCGCAGGGTTTTAACACAGTCTCCGCAGTCGGTCAGATAGCAGAAACTATGACCGGTGCTTCAATTTCGCCAAATTCTTCCCTTTATCTGATTTCGTTCGCCCTACTGATGGCTGTTGCCGCGTTTGCATCTTTCGGCGGGATAAGAAAGGTCACGGCGATGACCGATGTGCTTGTGCCGATTATGGCGGTTGTCTATGTTCTTACTGTTATTGTCCTTGTAATGACAAACATTTCGCGTATTCCGTGGTTTTTCTCCTCCGTATTTGCCGGAGCGTTCAGCCCGGAAGCTGTATTCGGCGGAGCGTTCGGCGTTGCTCTTATGCAGGGTATAAAACGTGGGCTTATGTCAAATGAAGCAGGACAGGGTACGATAACGATACCGGCTGCTACGGCCGACGCGCCTCACCCATGCGCACAGGGCTGCATACAATCTGTGGGTGTATTTCTTGACACTATGGTTATATGCACACTCACAGGTTTCATCGTTGTAATGGGGCATGTGTGGACAACACCGGACGCCGCCGCGTGGTTTGAAATGGGAAAACTGCAGCGCTATGTAGCATCGGCAGCGGCGCTTACTCCGCAGGGAGCTCCATTCACGTTGGTATCGTTCATCGTTTCGCTATGCTTCGGCCTCTTTGCTTTCACATGTCTGCTTGGATTTATCGCTTTCACGGAGATAAGCGCAAAGCGAATTTCCATAAACAAAAAGTTCATTGCCTCTATCCGTTTTCTCTGTCTTTTCGTCATAGCTTTCGGCGTGCTGACGAACATTGCAGGAATGGATTTAGACGCACTTTGGAATCTATCCGATTTTGCAAACATTATTATGGCTTACTGCAACATCCCGCTTCTTTATATGGGATTTACTCATGTCCTTACCGCGAAAAGACACTTTGATCTCAATGACGGCACAAAATACAATTCAAAGACAGCCGGAATATTACTGCCTGTGTGGGACAAAAAAACCGACAAAGAATAACAATAGACAGCCCTTACCGAGATTTCCTCACGGCATGATATAACGCCTACAGTTGTCACAGTCGGCAGACGGTTTGACCTCGGAAGGTCATTTTATGGAGCTGCCGATTATATATACCAAGCAGCGGCATAATAACCGTCAGCAAGTGAAACGAAATACTTCCGCTCCGTTGGCAAGAGATATTTCACTGCCGTTTGCAAGCATTACAGACGCGCCTCTTGACATTTTCTGTCCATTGACCCATGTACCGTTACTTGAGAGATCGCAAATCATATACCGATCGTTATTTGCGTCAATCACACAGTGGACTCTGCTGATCGCGCAAGAACTTTCCGGAAACATTATCTGACACTTCAAACTGTCTCTGCCCAATGTAATCGGTGTTGACGACAATCGTATTTCCTGTCCGCTGTAGTAACCATACACACCGACAAGCGCAGCACACCTTGACGGCGCAGCGACAGGAAACTGCAAGCCCGCATTGCCGCGGACAGGGAGTGCTTTTTGTTGTTTTTTGCGGGCATGACTGACATATTCGTCATCATTGTCGTCGTCATCATCATCATACTCGTCATCGTAATCTTCGTAATCATCATCTTCGTTATTTTTGTCTTTCCGTCTGCCCAATATGAACATAAACGGAAGCGGAATGATCAGTGCCGCTCCGAATATACACATAAATATCTCTTTGCTGCCGAAATCAGATGCCATTGCCGGAGTCTGAAGTCCCACCAAAAGCATGAATGTGACCATAAATATCATCTTTACAATTCTTGCGGAATAAAAATACTTTTTCATAGTAATGTAAACTCCTCTCAAGATAGATCAAGTTTAAGAAATATACTTTTTAACATTCAACGACAAAGAATAACATAGCCGCCATATAACAAACAGCTGCACGAAAATTTACCGCTTGCCCGATAGATTTCCCGAAAAATTTATCACTTTTGTTTGCTGTGGTATTCTTCTATGAGTGTCTCTTCATCTTCACCGTCGCCGCTGATAATTTTAGTTTCATCTATACTTTGCATATCGCCGGATTTATCGGAAGATCGTTCGTAAATATCATGAGAATACGGCACTGCGTTCACATCCTTATCTGCCGATGTCTCTTCTGTGTATGTGTTTTCTTTTTCGCTTTCTTGAACATTCCACGTCATACAGCAGGATATAACACCGCTAAGTACTGCAAATATACAAAGCATAACAATAATCATAGTCGGTATTTTGCGTTTTCGCACAATTATCTTTGGACTCTTGCGCTCACTGTTTTTTAAGCTCTCTTCCGGCATTGGAGGTATTTCTTCGGTGCGCGGCTCATTCTGCCCGTTTATTTTCACTGTTATCGCAATGGCCGTCACATTATCCTGGTGAGAATTTTCCTTTGAAAGCGTTATGCTTATCAGTTTCTCCGTCCACTTTTGCGGATCTCCCTCGTAGCTTTCGGCAATCTCTTCCTCAGAAAGAGTCTTATATAAGCCATCTGAGCAAAGAAGTATCGTATCTTCGGAACGCAGCTGCAAATTCCCTTCGTCTATCTCAGTAAGATTTTCTATCCCGATAAAGCTTGTCAATGCCTCCCTTTGCGGGTGGTGCAGAGCATCTTCTTCCGTCAAAAATCCTTTTTCCACAGCTTTCTGCAACTTGTTCGCGTATATATGTTCTTTGTTAAGCTGCTTCAAACGTCCGTTTCTGTAACGATATATATGACTGTCACCTACAGACACCCAGTAAAGCATATCGCATTTGACCGCAACTGCTACGAGCGTAGAACCGCAGTTCCCAGGTTCATTGATGCTCTCGGCTAAATGCCACACCGCATTATTTGCGATGTGCGTGCTTTTCAGAAGAATTTTGTCTGCCGTCTCTTCTTCTGCGGAAATAGTCTTTTGCGCTTCAAGAAAACTGCGGACAGCAGTACCGGAGGCTTCGCGTCCGCCGACAAGTCCCCCCATTCCGTCACAGACTATTCCGGTGTAACCGACAATATCTATAAGTTCCTTATCGGCAAAATCCGAAAAACCGAACGAGTCCTGTTGTTCCGAACGTCTGCCGATATTCTGACAATTACCGACACTTACCGAAATCTTCATTTTTTCTTCGGCAGTTTCTCTCTGCTTCTTCAAGTTATTCTTTATCATGAAAGCCCCTTTTCTCAATGCGCTTCGCTTCTAATCCCCGCCAAAGCCAAAATCCATACTCAGCAATGTTTTGACAAATCTCTTGTACTGAAGGATAAGCGACATGAACATCAATATAACGCCCGCTGCTCCGGACAATAACAAAGCGCTTTCGGCTGAAAATATATTTACCATACACAAACCGGCAAGCACCAAATAGGCAAGCGGAACATATTTCTTCATTCCCATTGTTGCAACGGCGTATGCTGCAACGGCGGCTGTCACGGTAGCTCCGCCGTCAAGCAGATGTTTCATATCTCCGAATATGATATTGAATACCATTCCAAAACCCCAGATATTCACGAGCGTACACAGAATTGAGATGGGGTTGTCAATAAATTCAGCGTCAACAAATCCCCTTCTGCAAAGAAATATGAACATAAGTATCGCGAGAAACGCCCCCAGTATGCCTGGACTCTGAATTTCCAACTCCGTTCCGAAGAAGAAGTTCAAAACACCATAACTCCACCGCGGCATCCACGCACCGTGTTTAGGTACTTTGTAGAGCATCAAACACACATTTGCAATAATTCCGGCGAATAGTCCGATTATCTGTTTTGTCCCCTGATCCAAACGACCAAAAAGAAAACTCTCTTTCCTTGACATAGCAGACACCTACCGCACCACGACGCTTACGTCAATATTACTTTTGCCCGCGGCGTTCAACAGACTTTCGGCAAGACCTTTAACTTTGTTTCTTGCTAATTCATTTGCTCTGTTTTGTTCACCGGACTGCCATTTTGTGAACAATTCGTTTTTGTAATGTTCATCGCATCTTTTTTGAATCTGTTGGAACTCCTCCGCCGACAATACAGACCTAAGCCATCCCGTTTGTTCGCCGACTTTTTCAAGATTGGATTTCTGAATTGTCAGTTCGCAGTTGGGAATTGCTATCTGTATTCCCCTATCGCCTGTCTTCTGAACGCCGACATTCTCTAAATCCACTTCATATTCGTATGTCATTGTATAATTCAAGATCAATTCCTTACCAAAAATTTTATTTCGGATTCCCTTAAACCATGAATTGGGATCTTCAACAACATCTTTATAATTCAAGACTTCACTTAGCTGTTTGCCCTCTTCAATTTCCAAACGCATCTTTTCTTTCAGCGAATCTTCTATCATCTTTGCCGTTTTGAAATCAATTTCGGGTGCATTGCCAACCTGAAAGACACTCTCTTCTTCATCGGCTCCGGATGCCTCGTCAACATTCAATCCGCCAAACATAGTTAAATAACCTACTCCGCCCACTAAAAGCACGAATATGTAGTACATCATAAATATTTTTTTCAGTTTTCTGCGTGACATTGTTCTTGCCCCCACACCTTCAAATAATTTATCTGTTTTTCAGTATCGTGCCGATCAATCCGATAAAAGCGGCTGCATTCTGCGCATCCTGCCGCTGCTTCTGCTGTTCATACTGCGCCACGTACTGCTGCGCCTCTTCATCTCCAAGTTGGGAGGCTTTCTTCATATATGCGTATGCTTTCTCATTGCTTTTACCGACGCCATAACCGTTTGAATAACAATAAGCCATATTTTTAACCGCTATTATGTCGTCTCTTTCTGCCGCCTCTTTAAGATACTTCACGGCAACATCATAGTTTTGACTTGTACCCGTTCCCCTCAGATACATTTCTCCCAACAGGGATGCCGCTCGTATATTTCCCATTTCGGCGGATTTTCTGAGCCATAACATAGCATTGTCGTAATCCACAGTCGTGCCTATTCCATTGTAATAACAGACCCCAAGCAGATATTGTGCATGGGCAAGTTTTGTCCCCCTTGTCCCGCGTTCGGCAACAACACGCAGATAGGGCAATGATTTATTGAGATTGCTCATTTGATCGTCAGCCAGATCCATCGCGATTTCATAAGCGTCCTCAGCGGATAATCCTATATAGTCTTTCACGATCATATCGTAGCAGCTTTTTATCCTTTGACTTTTGCTGACAAGTTTTTTCCCCTGCGATGCCATACTTTCGTAGACAACATTTCCGGCATCATCGGTCAGCCAAGTTCTGCAAATTTCAAAGAAGTTGTCAACATCTCTGTGAATTGCCACATCGTACAAAACTCTCTTTGCTCTGCCCACCTTATAATATTCACCGAATTGTTTTTCCTCTTCCGGTGTCTGTGCAATAGCCATATAGGTAAATGTTATTTCACTTCCGTTTTCCTGCCACTTCACAGACGATTTGTCAAATTTGCATGAGGCATCAACTGTACACCAGTCATCTTCTCCCGCAAATGCGGGCACTGCAACCCAAAGACAAACAACAAATGCAAATACGACCTTTGATAACATTTTCTTCATGAAAATTCCTCCTGTATAGTATATTTATTTTTACAATCCCGGCGGCAGCAGATTTTGTTTCTTCGGCTGCGTCGGAACATTCGCAGGTTTTTTGGGCGGTGTCGTTTTTTTCACTGCCGGCTTTTTTACCTCAGGAACTTTGACCTTAGGAGCCTTGACTTTTGGCTTTGCCGCAGGTTTCGGAGGCTGTTTCACCGTCGGTATTGTGGGCTTTGTCTGCTGTGTAGCATTAGCATTTATACCATTCAAAGCATTTTGTGCATCTTCATACCCCTGTTCTGCCGCCATACGAAGCCATTTGACCGCTTCGTTTTTGTTATACGGCACACCTTTTCCCATAAGATACGCATATCCAACACCGAATTGTGCTTCCGCAACACCTTGTTTGCCGGCTTTTTTCCAATATTCAACAGCTTTTGAAGGATCCGCTTTTACACCATGCCCCTGAACATACAAACTTCCCATTTTTGTCTGCGCCGATGCATTGCCTTTATCCGCAGCTTCTTTATAAAGCGATACCGCCTTATTCAAATCGTGAGCAACACCGTAACCGTTTTCATACATATAGGCAAGATTACTCATCGCTATCGGAATTTTTTGTTCTGCCGCCTTTTCAAGCCATTCCGCAGCCTTTTCATAATCCTGCGGTACTCCGTTTCCATGAAAATACAATGCGCCAAGGTCGCACTGCGCGGGGGCGAAGCCCTGTTCCGCAGACTTTCTGAACCATTCCGAGGCTGCGATCATATCCAGAGGCACCCCCTTGCCCTGCTGAAATTTCTGCCCTATGTAATATTGAGCCTGTCTATCGCCCTCCTGTGCTTTTGCCATAAGATTATCAAATTCGGGGTTTGCTCCTCCGGTAGACGCTGTGTATGTACTATTGCTTCCCGATGATTTTGTAAAATAAAATATACCTCCACCGACACATGCGATAAAAAACACTGCCGCCGCTATAAGTGCGTATGGAGGCTGTTTGCTTTTTGCTCCATTTCCGTGATGTTCGGATTCTTTTACGCTTTTTTCGTTCCTATTTGTCTGATTTTTATTTACGGGCTTAGCGATTGGCGGCATCTCTGCCTTAAAGTCCGCTGACGACAGTGCATTCTTAAAATCGCCCATTGACTGAAAACGCTGTGATGCGGAGAGCGACAGCGCACGCATAATGGCTCTTTCCGCGTAATCGGGCAACACCGCACCTTTGGCTGAGGGTAACTCTATCGGGTCTTCATCGCCAAGCCTGTCAACCGCGTCCGGCGGCAGTTCACCCGTAATGCTTCTGTATAATGTAGCCCCCATGCTGTAGACATCGCTCCACGGGCCGAGCTGACCTCTTGTCTGATACTGTTCGGCAGGGCTGTAGCCTTTTTTCAGCACTACGGAGTGACTTTTCTGATTTGCAAGAGCAAGAGCGTTCTTTGCCGCTCCAAAATCAAGCAAACGAACCTGACCGTCATTGGTTATAAATACGTTATCCGGACTTATATCTCTGTGTATCAGATTGGCACCGTGAACGATGTCAAGCGCATCCATTATGGGGAAAAGAAGCCTTGTTGCCTCTTCAAATGATATTTTCCCATTGTGCGCTTTAAGATATTGCAGCATAGTACCGCCTTCAAGATAACTCATAACCATATAGGCAGTTCTGTTATATTCAAAGAAATCTTTTACGGAGACAATATTGGGATTCTGGTCAAAACGTCCGAGAATACGCGCCTCGTCAAGAAATTTTGTAAGCCCCTCCATATAGTCATGCTTACTGTCTTCGCTTGCGACCATAACTGTTTTGTCGCCCGTGTTTCTGACGGCAAGACCAGAAGGATAGTATTCTTTTATTGCGGTCTTTGTGCCAAGTTTCATATCAAGCGCAAGGTATGTTATTCCAAAACCACCCTGACCGAGAGTTCTGCCTATTAAATAACGCCCGTTAAGAATTGTGCCTATGCTTAATTTGTTAAAATCTTCTCCCTGCGGTTTTTCGGCATCATAACCGCACACCGGGCAAGGATTTCTGCCTGATATTTGCGCAAAACATGCATGGCAAAAATCGTTTTGACTTACATTTCCGTTCTGTTCAGCCATTTTTTCCGTTTCGCTCCTTTACAGCGTTCGGCTCACCGCAATTTACCTTGCGTGACCTCTGAAAACATAAATTTCTCTATCGTGAGCAAAGCTTATATTATCTCCGACATTCAAAACGTATGGTGACATTTTGGGCAATGCTCTTCCGTTTACGGACGTTCCAACGCTTGATGTGTCGGTAATCACATATTTTTTGATGTTCCTGTCATAATTGATCTGACAGTGGGCACGGCTTACAAGCGGATAATTATCCGGATATTTTATTGAGCAGTTCGCAGCTCTTCCTATAGAAATATTGCCGCTGATTTTGAATCTGTGTCCCTGATATATTCCGCGCACACATTCCAAAGAACAATAATCCGTTCTGAGCCTCTTTTTCCTTTCGCCGCTAACGTAAAAATGACAGAACAACGCCGCAATACCGCCGATAAAACAGGCGCCGATCAATATTATCGGCAACATGGAGCCCGTATCTGATGAATCGGAATTATTATTTACGCCCTCTTGAGGTGTAACTTTTTGTTCGGGCATCTTCTGCGGAATCTCTTCCCTGCTTTCACTTTTGTCATCGTCTTTTTTCCCACGATCGTCATTTTCTTTCGGTGGGTATTTATCATCATCATCTTCTTCCGGAGCGGCGGAAGATATTATTCCTTGGCTTGAAAGTATATCAACGACATGGTCTATCCTGACGGCATATCCCACGCCCTGAACGGCTTCACCATTGCCATCGCTTACAATAGTGAGTGAATTAACCCCTATCACCTTACCGCTGTCGTTATACAGAGGGCCGCCGGAATTTCCATGATTTATTGCTGCGTCTGTCTGAATATAATGCACGCCTCCGTTTGAAATTGTTTTGCTCACAACGCCCTTAGTTACCGTTATTGCGTCTGCACCGCTCATTGCATTATCGTCATTGTCGGCAGCCCCGGGGTAACCCATTGCATATACATCTTCCCCCTGTGATATTTCATTTATCTCCGCTATCCGGACAGGCGGCAGTCTGAAACCCGTTATAGGTTTCAAAACTGCAATGTCAAGTTCAAGGTCTGAGCAAATTACTTCACACGGAATTTCATTTCTGCGTCCATCCAACAAATAGACATCCCAACCGAGATAAAAATCTTCCACCACATGCAGATTGGTCACAAAATAGCCACCGTCACCGACTGCAAAAGCCGTCCCCGAAGAGCCTCCCACTCCTCTTTGAGCGCATATCACACGAATAACGGATTTTTTCATTCTCTCTATGGGTGCGGCAAACGCAACGGTACATACATTAAATATACATACCACAGATAATATAAAAATATATATTTTTGTTCTCATTCCGACAGTGGACATTTCAAAACCTCATAAAGACGTATGACTTTTTAACGCAATTCGTTATATCGGACAACCTTATCGCGATGTCCGTGACACCTTATCGCACTTCAAATTCATTTTCGGATTCGCCCAAACGGAAGTGCATAAATACAGTCATTCTTGTCGGAGAGGAAATCCGCGTCCATGCACCATTCATCTCAACAAATGTGCCGTTGGTTGAGCCGAGGTCTTCAACGATCACACCGTCGTTGCCGTCTGCATAAACATGGGCATGTCTGCGTGAAATGCCGCTGTCCTGTATAACGATGCTGCAGCAGTTCGGATCGCGTCCGATGACAACAGGTTCCGCCCCGACAGATATATTCTGCCCCGCATACGTTCCGCTCATGCCGCAGATCTGCATTTCACGCTGCGCAAAAGCTTGCGGTGCCGAAGTAAATGCTATTGTCTCCGATGCCGGAAGAGCAATGGGAGGTTCAGCAGCCGGAGTAACCGGTACCGCATTTTCCCGCGGCGTTACGCTGACACCTCCGCTTTTTGATGTATTTACCCTAAATGCGATCTCATTTGCAATTTTCATATTTGCCTGATTTGTAATAGTTCCGAATCTGAATAAATCTATAAGCGAACCTATTCCCAAAAAACCCAATGTGAATAAATACAGGACACCCAGACCTACCTGTCCGAGGTAAAATCTGTGTACCCCAAATCCACCGAGAAATAAGTCCAACAACAATGTCACCATCGGCGTTTTTCTGTTTGCGTTATACGCTATTGAAAAATCGGCTATCTCTTCTTCACTAAAATCCTTAACAAGGTTGCCGATTAACACAATTTCTTCTCCGCTGACATTCGGAAAATATCTCATGAGTTCAGTATTGCTTGCCATAAATCATCTTCTCCAATCCAACTCAAATTCTGTATCATCGCAGTTTCACAATAATGAATGCGTTGGCGCATTTTCACTTGAAGCGAATGCGCCAATGCATCGCCAAACTATCTCACACCGATAATCTTTATCTTGAACTCTGTCTTGCCCAACGTCAAACGATCACCGTCGTTGAGAGTATATACACCTCTTATAGGCACTCCGTTCACATAAGTTCCGTTCGTGGAGTTAAGATCCGAAACTGACAGTTTGCCGTTTGCGAATATCAATTCGCAGTGTCTTGCAGAAATCGTTGCATCTCCGGGAATGCCAAAGTCAGCGCCCTTACCGCCCTTTCTGCCGAGGACGAGACGATCGCAGACAGAGATGCGATAAGTATCCGCGGAGCCTCTGCTGCCTGTAACAGAAAGCTCAACGTCAATGGCGGGACCGGTTTTAACAGGCTCCGCAGCCATATTTCCGCGAATGTTTACGGTTGCCGGATCGTTATATATTTTCATTGTGGATCCGTGGTCTGCTGCGGCTGTGAAACTTTGCGTGACCGAAGCCTCATCATCACTCTGAGCTTCACGATCTTCGCCTTTCTTTGCTCTGTGTTTTTTGGCCTTACCGTTTTTGAAAATCAGCACCGCGGCTCCGGCTATGATCACAGCTATAACGGCAATTATTCCGAACAGCACACGTTTATCCTTAACGATGCCGGAAACGCCGCCTTCTTCTGCGCCCTCTCCGTGACCTTTTTCGCTTTCTGCCTTATCGGACGAAGCACTGTCTTCGCTTACTGTATAGGTCTCTGTCTTTATCGGTTTCAACAAACGAACATCTATACCTTCCGAAAGGTCAACCGTCCCATCCGAATAGACAAGGCTTGCTCTTACTTTCCGACCATCGGCTACCGCATCCGACACATTAAATTCAGCGACCGATATTTTTTCCTCTTCACTGAATATCCGCTTAAATACATCGGCAAAAGACGCTGCTTTCAAATCATAGAACGTACCGCCGGATCGTCTTGCGTACTCCCCTACCGAATGAGCTTCCTTGTCTCTCAGTGAAGATTTCTTCTTAGCATCATCGTAGAACAATGTGTAAATCGGAACGTGTGTTTCGTCAATCGCATCTCTGACCTCGGCTGCGGTCGCGCTTGACGCGGAATCATCCATTCCATCGCTTGCGAGTATTACCATGCGCCTCTTGGGAAGCGATGTGTTTTTAATTCCGGCAAGTTTAAGCGCAGATATAACTCCCGAATTCAAAGAGGTCTGAGAATCCCTTGCCTTTAACTGCTGCACGGTGTAAAGCAGTGTCTTTGTCTCGCTTGTGTAATCTTGACAAACATTGACCTGCTCTCCCACGGAGACCACGGCGACCTTATCTTTGGGTTTCAGCTGCTTAATGACCACACACATTGCATTTTTAAGCTCGGCAAAACGTCTTTGACTCACAGACGAAGAAACATCAACCAAGAATACGATCGCAATTCCCTCGTCTTTACGTGAAAACGGCCTTACATTCTCCGGCTGCATTGACTTGTCGGAAATATTCAGTACAACATTTCCGGATGGGGTCACAATATTTCCGTTTGCGTCCTTTACTTCAAAATACGCTGTCGCAGATGGGAAGTCTGCTAAAAACTGACGCAATTTCAAAGTATAAGAACCGGCCTCTGCAGTGTCTGTCGGAGAGAGCAAAAGAAAACAGCTGAGCATCACCGCAAAAAAGCTTACGGTTATCCTTCTTTTTTCTGCTTTTCCCACTGATATTCCTCCCCACAAAACGGAACGAACTTAAATTTACTCGCTCCAAGTTCAATAGTGTCATAAGGATTTAAATTCTCAGACGCTATAACTTCTTCATCATTCAAATAGACAAGACCCCTGCTAAGCCCCGCTTGAATCCGGAATATGTTCCGTTTGGGATCGTAGACTATGAATGCATGGTCATTGCGCGAAATACTTTCGTCACCTGAAATGCTTATGTCCATTGCATCAGAACGTCCCACAGAATTTTTCTCCGAACGTATTCTGAAGTCGCGCCCCCTGTCCGGACCATCAACACAGACTAGCCAGCCAACCACAGGGTCTATGCCGGATTTTTTCTTGACAACGGCTATCGTGTGCCCCTCATCCACAGACTTTTCACTTGCCTTTTGAGATGGGGGCGATATTCTCATCGTAGCTCCGTCCGAAGACGCCATCTGCGTTGCGGCCGAATTAAAGCGTTGTGTGCTTTCGGATGCGTCAGATGCGACCGAACACCATGGACACGTCTGATTTCTGCTCGGGTCGTAAAAATGTCCGTTAGGGCAACGTGTTATTGCCATAACCGCACACCTCTTAGAGATTTACGTTGAATGTAGGCATTGTAAGCGCCGGTGCTTTTTCCACAGAGACTCCGGCAAGAGTTCCGGCTGACTGCATAAATCCGCCGAATGAATCGTTGAATGCCACCATCTGCTGTGCTATAAGATTAAAGAACGTCTGGAGAACATTGAGTACATTAGCGTCAAACGGCACCGAAGGCGCAGAGCCGCCGCCAAGTCCCAGCGCACCGCCCAAACCTCCGAGCGCGCCGCCGCTCTTGCCTGATGTAGCGGACTGTATGACTTTAATAATCTCATTAAAGACAGTCGCAAGTTCCTGCATACCTGACTGCATATCGTTCTGAATACTGCCGCCGTCCGCAATAACTTCATCTTTCAGGATAGCTTTATCTTCGGCAGAGACATCGGCGGGAGAGACTGTTTTCATCTCTTCTTCGGCAGTTACAACGGCACTGTTTGCATTTTCGTGGACTTTTTTGTCAAGATCGCTGAGTTTTGAATCCTCAAGTGGCTTTACACTCAAAGCGGAAACTGCGCTCGCCCATGTGCTATATGTTGCTTCGGCTGTTTTAATGGCCTGAGCATCATTTGTGGTGGCCTTGTAGATCTTGATCTGTTCATCTGTCAAGCGTCTGAGTTCCTTAAGCGATGCTTTGGCATTTTCAATTGACTTGCCGAAATTTTGCTCTGCGGAAGCCGTGTCGTTTTTCTCTTTGGCCTGTGCCTCGTAAAGTGCCTTCTGTTCGCTGAGAACACCGTTAATGGTCTTGTAGTGATTCATCTTCTCCTTGTCAATATTCGCAAGAGATGCAAGCGCTTTCTGAGGATCCATGGTCTCCTTTGATGCTTTCTTTGCCGGCTGCTTTGCTGTCTGTTTTGCTTTGCTAAGTTTTGCTATCTTTGTCTTCTGAGCAACCAATGCTCCTCTGTCGGCATTGCCCGCGCCGCGCGACTGTGCGATCCATGTATTGATCACAACCGCGCTCTTTCTTCCGCCGCCCGTAATATCAATCATACCTATCGCTATCGTTGCAAAAACAAACACTGTCAATACTGCCGTAAGTAAAACTCCAAGATTTCTTCTTTTCATCATCTGCTCAGTTGCCCTGCCTTCTTTATCAGGGCACTCCCTCCTCTTTTTAATATCTGCGAAATTTAGGATACGCCGAAAACACACAATTCTATTCCATCCCTCCCGCCACTTTTGCGTCCGACATATTCCATTCACGCGCGAATTATACAAAACAAGTGCGACAACTTAGACGTTAGGGGTTAAAAATTATCGTAAATTTGTTAAAGAAAATTTGAGTGGATTTTGTGCAAGTGTAATTCAAAATTTATGACAAATAAAATTTATAAAAATCGGCAATAGATTTTTACATTTGCTTATACATTACCGCTAAGTTGTCGTGCATATAGTGTAAAATGCGCGGAAATAGTTTTTAATACGAAATAGGGGTGCTGTGTATGTCAATGGATTTAGGGTCGGTAAGATTGGCACGACTTAATAAACTTATGACCGTGTTTCTCGCTTATCAATACATTCCGCGAAATGATCTTATGGATATGGTCAACATAGTTTCCGTAAGGATGCTTCAACGCGATATTTCGTACTTGAAAGAAGAATTCAATGTCAATATAGAATATGATTTCAAACACCGTGCATATAAATGCACTAATCCGGGACACTTTGTTTTAAATCTTAATTTTGACATATTTGAAAAAGCGGCGCTGCACATAGCCTTTGATCTTTACGAAAAGGTTATGTCGGATACGGCATGCAACATTCAGTCTGCCGCACTCAAGTTGAAAAGATTTATCGGAGAGCGCGAAGAAGTTATACCGGACGATTCAAATCCTCATTCGCCGGTATCAAACCACATCCAAAGCTATAAAAAAATCCTTAAGTTTTTGGATAAGATGGACAATAAAAGCAAGTAACAGAGATCATTGCTTTCCATATCCAATCATATATCATCTCACAAAAAATCCCCCGTCCTTTCCGACAGGGGATTTTTTGCTGAACTCATCATTGTTTGATTGAGGCTATTTTTCACCGAGCGAATCTTTTGTCTCTCCGAGTTCATCGTCGGTGAGGCCGAATTTTTTTCCAAATATACGTGTAACGAGTCCTTCGTCCAAGTTTTCCATCCCGTAGCAAAAAGGGCAGTTAAAATGTCCTACATCGGGGTTCCAACTATACCTTCTATGGCACTTTGGACATCTTCTCCATATAGGTACTATTGTCATGTTTTTGCCTCCAATTCAACACACTCTATTTCACAGTTATCGTATCTTTCACGGCCCCCATTATGTTGCATGTAAGCAAAACCGTGATTTTGCTCCCCTGTTTGACTCCCGGGAGTTTTACGCTGTCTGTAAAGACTTCGTTTGACTTCTGCTCCGTATATTTTTTTGACAGGATCTGATTTCCGCCTTCGCTCACAGCCATTGACATCACAAAATGTTTTTTGCCATCATTTACATTGTGAGACGCTGTTATCGTCACCATTCCGTTTGCGGAATCGTACGATGCCGCAACATTGCTTGGCGGCATTGCAAAAACGATCTCTGCCGATAAGAGGACAAGCGCTGCAAAGAGAGCCGTAAAAGTTTTAATGTATTTCATACACATCACCCCTCAGAGAATATTATACAATACAAGTGTGTGAGAAATGTGTAAACGGCATATAATTTACCGATAAATTTCATACCTTGACCATTTCTTTTAATGGATATATCCTCTTGTGCAGTGCGGTGCAATTATACGCCGTATGACTCAGCCGACAGATCGGTGCTGCCGACAAAATGAAAAGAGGCATATCAATGTACATAAAATATGCAATTCCCATAGCGATGCTTTTTATATCAAATATTTTTATGACGTATGCGTGGTACGGTCATCTGAAATTTGTAGCATCAAAACCTGTGATTATCGCAATACTCATAAGTTGGGGCGTTGCTTTCTTTGAATATTGTTTTCAGGTTCCGGCCAACAGAATCGGGCACACGATCTACACTCTGCCTCAACTGAAAATAATTCAAGAAGTTATAACAATGACCATTTTTGCAGGCTTCTCATACTTTGTAATGAAAGAAAAGCTTACAATGAATTATATGTGGGCTTCCCTCTGTATGGTCGGAGCCGTGTTTTTCATATTCAGAGGCAATTAAGCTATGAACGATAGATTAAAACTTTACGCCGTGCCATTGATAACGGTTATATTGTGGGGCATAACTTTTGCAGCTATAAAAATTGCCGTACGCGAAACGACACCGCTCATGGTAATGACGTTCAGATTTGTTTTGGGTGCTATCTTCATCGGCATTTACGGCAAAATGCGCGGCGAGGTCCGGATGCCGACAAAAAAAGAGGCAATGGTGCTTGCTCTGATCGGGTTTATGGCCTTTTATTTTCACATGGGGATACAGACAATAGCACTCAAAACAGCCGGCAGTGCAACCTCAAATCTTCAGATAGCAGCATCTCCGGCGGCAGCAACGGTATTGGCCGTAATTTTTCTGAAAGAAAAGATTACCGCAAAATCAATTATAGGCATAGTAATTTCCTCCATTGGCCTTGTCGTAACTTTACTTTTCGGAACAAAAGGCGCACAGGGAATATCTTCCTATACCTTTGGCGATTTTCTTATGACAATATCAATATTTAATTGGGCGGCATATAATGTCATATCTCGTTATTTTCTGAAAGATAACAAATTCACCCCCGTATTTTCCCTCTTTTGGGAACTGGTATTCGCCTCTTTCCTCTGTCTTCCGACAATGCTCGTCTTAAATCAAGACCTGACACATCTTGTGACCTTATCGGCTTCCGCGTGGCTTGCAATACTTTACCTTGCGTTTATTTCCACCTTTGTATGCTACGCACTATGGCTGATGACTATTCAAAAGCTGACTGTAGCGGAAATCATGGTATTTCAGTTTATTCAGCCACTCGTTGGAATATTCGCAGGATACTTTATGGTGGGAGAACGTTTTACAATATGGCTTGCCGTCGGAACGGTGCTTATTATCTCCGGCGTCTGCGCGGTGAATACGGGAAAGGGGAAAAAATAAAACAAATTTTTTTTACAACGTCTAAGTTGACGCACCTCTGTTGTAAAATGTCGGCAAATGCAATGCTTGTGGCTTTGCATAAAAACGTTGACGGAGGTTACGATTATGAGGAATTGGTTTAAGCTGTTTACAGCAATGTTGTGTACGTTGAGTGTAGCGTTTATTTTTTGAGACAGCACAGGCGCTTGCAAAATGGGAGATGCATCTTCTGTGGGTCACAGGCATACGGAAAGGATTGCCCCCACAGTCCCTACGCAAATCATGCACATGAACATAATGACGATTACAGGCATTGTATTTATTGCAGCAGCACAAAAAAAACACACAATGCCCAAACTCAGCCAACAAGCAACACTATTATTGATGCAATGAAAAAGCGCGGCACTTTTCGGTGCCGCGCTTTTGTTACTCACGAACAGATCGTTACGATAAGTTAAAAACCTTCCTGTGCGTTTCTCTGTATGATCTCGTTCTGCTGATAGTTGTCAAGGTCAACGAAGTAGTCGCTGTAACCGGCAACGCGGACAAGCAGGCCGCGATAGTTGTCCGGATGCGCCTGTGCGTCGCGCAGTGTATCGTTGTCCACAACGTTGAACTGGATATGGTGTCCGCCGAGCTTGAAGTATGTACGGATAAGGTTTTTCACAGCTTCAATGCCTTCTTCACCGGCAAGCACTGACGGGAGGAAGCGCTGGTTCAGCAGTGTACCGCCGCTCTTGACCTGATCCATCTTGGCAAGTGACTTAACGACTGCCGTAGGTCCGTGTCTGTCAGCGCCGTGGCTCGGGCTCGTGCCGTCGCTCTCCGGTGTGCCGCTGAAACGTCCGTTCGGTGTGGCCGCAAGTTTCTGACCGAAGTAGTTGTGGCAGGTCGTTGAAAGCATATTGAGGTGATATGTCGGACCGAGTATGCTGTTTTTGCCGTCTATTGTCTTGAAGAGACTGTCGTAAACTCTCTTCATTATGTCATCGGCATAGTCATCATCGTTGCCGAAGAACGGTGTCTTGTTCCACAGCGTAAGACGCATATCTTCGTGACCTTCCCAGTTGCTCTTCATTGCTTCGTAGAGTTCGGCAAGGGTGTATTTCTTTTCGTCAAATACATGCTTTTTAATGGCCGATAAGCTGTCCGTTATTGTACCGATACCGCAGCACTGAATATAGTCGCTGTTGTAGCGCGGGCCGCCGTTGTAGTAGTCTTTTCCGTTTTTAATGCAGTCCTGAATGACGCATGAAAGGAATGTCGCTGCCATATTTGTGGCGTACTGGTAACGGAGATAGTTGTCAACGCGAACCTTTGTCTCAACCGCATAAGCCATCTGTTTTTCAAATGCCGCATAGAGGTCATCAAATGTTTTGAACTCAGAGAGTTCGCCTGTCTGAATACTGACCTGTTTGCCTGTGAGGAGGTCAACACCATTTGACAGTGCGTATTCAAGAAGCTTCGGGACATTGAGATAACCGTGGAGTAGATATGCTTCTTTGCCGCTGCAGCCTGTTTCAATGCATCCGCTGTTTCCGCCTTCGCGTGCGTCCTCAAGTGTCTTGCCTACGCGCATCTGTTCCTGAATTACCATATCGCAGTTAAATACCGACGGGTAGCCCATTCCGTTGCGGAATACACGCGCCGCCGCACGAATAACATTGTCCGGTGTGCGCTCGCTGACCTGAATATTGCCCTGCGGCTGGAGAAGGCGAAGCTCGTCATATATCTCAAGACATATATATGTAACTTCGCTTGAACCGTCAGAGCCATCGCGTTTCAGACCGGCGTAGTTGATGTTCGTAAAGTCGTTGTATGTTCCGCTCTCTTTAGCCGTTACTCCGACCTTCGGCGGTGCCGGCGTGTTGTTCACTTTAATGAAGAGGCAGGAGACAAGTTCTTTTGCTTTTTCGCGCGTCAGAGTGCCGTCAGCGATTCCTTTTTCGTAGAATGGTGCAAGGTGCTGATCAAGATGTCCGGGTGACATTGCATCCCAACCGTTAAGTTCCGTGATCGTTCCAAGGTGTACGAACCAGTACATTTGTACCGCTTCCCAGAAATCGCGCGGTGCGTGTGCCGGTACCCAATGGCAGACGTCGGCTATTTTAAGAAGTTCGGCTTTGCGCTGAGGATCGGTCTCTTTTGCCGCCATTTCCTCCGCAAGTTTTGCGTGACGTTCCGCAAATATGATGACTGCATCGCAGGAAATTGACATGCCCTGGAGCTGTTCATCTTTCGCCGTTGCTTCGTGGTCGTTGATGAAGTCAAGTTTAGCACGTGCTTCGGCTATCTCTTTCTTAAAGTCAAGAGCTCCTTTGCGATAAATGAGTCCGTCAAGTGACGTGTGACCGAGGGCGCGCTGTTCGCCAAATTCCGTAAATGTGCCCGCCTCATAGAGTTTTGTCCAATCTTCGGGCATACGCTCAAAGAGACGGTCTCTCATGCAGCGTCCGCGCCAGTACGGCTCAACCTCTTTTTCGTATACATCCATATCCTTGGGGTCAACCGTGTAGTTCTGCTGCGCACGTGTCGTAAGGATCTCAAAGTCCTGACGTGTGTGGCATGTCAGTTCGGGGAATGTTGAAACGGCCTTCGGTTTAGGCCCGCGCTCGCCTACGATGAGTTCCTCGTCGCCAATGTAGAGCGTCTTATTTTCACAGATATACTTGAAGTTTGCCGCACGAAGAACCGGCATAGGCAATTTGCCTTCGTACTTCTTGTAGAACTCTGTCTCCAATATTGCGCGTTCAATGCTGATTGTCGGATGCGCGTCAAAGCTTGCATCGCGAAGACGTTTGATTCTCTCGTTCATGATATTACCTCCTACAGATATTTTTGTAACAATAACATAACGAATTCATATATTAAGCAATTACGCTTAATTCACAATAAAAAGCACAATTCCACCGTGCCGCACAGTACCTTAACCGCCTATGTGCACTTTCAACCCATAGCTTTCAAGTATTCCTGCGGCATGGTGCGTCTGATTGTCCGTCGGCGGAAGAAGATCGTTAAGTTTATATTCCATCTTCCATCTGTCGTGTTTACCCTTTGCGACTGTATGGTAAGGCAGTATGTTCACGCCGACTATCCCTTTCAATCTGCTGACAAATTTGCCGACTGCGTGCATATTATCGTCATCTGAGTTGATCTGCGGCATAAATGGAAGCCTTACGTTTATATTTGCACCGGCCTCGGAGATCGCCGCAAGATTTTCAAGGATTACGGCATTGTCAACACCCATGTATTTTTTATGCTCTTCCGGATCCATGTGTTTTATATCATAAAGGTAAAGGTCGGTCAGTTTAACGGTGTCAAGAATGATACTCTTTGCCGCAAACCCGCTTGTGTCAAGTGCTCTGTGGTAACCTGCAGCACGGCACGCGGCAAGTGCTTCCATAAGAAAATCCGGCTGCATAAGCGGCTCGCCGCCCGAAAATGTAACGCCTCCCCCATCGCGGAAAAATGCTTCATCTTTTTCAATTTCCAGCATAAGTTCCGGTACGGTGTACGGCTTTCCGCAGAGTTCCCTTGCTTCGGGAGGACAAATGTCACAGCACTTGCCGCACCCATCGCAAAGTCCCAAATCTGTTACGAGAGCGCCGTCTTTCACCGAAACGGCATTGTTTGGACACACCTTAATACATGAACCGCACGCAATGCACCTCTCCGAACGAAAGAGTACCGCAGGAATCCCCGACTGACTTTCCGGATTGTGGCACCACCAACAAGAAAGCGGACAACCCTTCAAATGCACCGTTGTGCGTATTCCGGGACCGTCATGGATTGAATATTTTTTAATGTCAAATATAATGCCTTTCTTATTCAACTGCTGCATCTCCTTCTTGTGATATATCAAGCTCTGTATAGTTTGCAAAATAATATTTTCTGATAAAGCGTTCCTGGACGGAAAAAGACCAATGCACGTCTCTGATATAATCAGCCATACCGTTGAAATCTTTCTTCCTCAGAAGAGAGATCATCTCTTCGTGTTCACTCAGAGAGTGTAACTCCCACTCTTTGACAAAAGCTTTATTCCTCGGAAAATCATAAAGACGCTCTTTACGAATCTTTATCGCACGAGCCATCTCCGTGTTGTTTGAAAGATCAAGATAGACATTGTGAAAACGCAGATTTGCGTCATAGAAAAGGGAGAAATTATTCTGCTCCAATGCCTTTCTCATCTGTTCGTTATATCGTTCCATTGCATCGGCATCGCTGTCTCTCAAACGCACAGAAACCAAAACAAGCGTAGCAGCCTCAAGAGCACCGAGGATCTCATATATATTGCGAATCTTTTCAAGTGTCAACTCATTTACGATCACACCGCGGCGCGGAAAGATCGTCACAAACCCCTCTGCCTCAAGCTGAAAAAGCGCATCGCGCAGCGGCGTACGGCTTATACCAAGTTCACGGCTTATCTCATTAAGGTTCAAAAATACCCCCGGACGCAGCTTTCCGTCATCCATCTGATCGCGCAGATAACTGTAGACCTGCTCCCTAAGTGACTTTAACGAAAAATCCTGCTCCAACAAAACCATCTGCTCCCCTTCGTTCTTTCTCAACAGATAAATTGTACCACAGATATATCAGTTTGCAATATATATTTCGGCAATATTTTTACTTCAACAAAGGTTTGCAGCAGCGTTTTTTGTAGTGAGTTTGTAACGCTTGTATTGAAATTTATTGGAGATATTGTACAATGACGTATGTAGCGATTTGTCTGTTCTGCCAAGTGCAGAAAGGCATGAGATGATGTCGGCAGAAAAACAATGTTGCGTTTCCATATACGATTGGTCGCTGTGGACAAAAATTTGAAGGGAGAGACAGAAAAAATGACAAAGAACGTAAAAATACTTCTATCACTCTTTGTAATAGCAACAGCAGTAATGTTAGGCGTAATCTTTACAGCAGCAACTGAGCCGACAGTTATCGGTAACACCGGAGATCTCGTTGCAGGCAGTGCTAATCATACAATGTTCCGGCTGAGTGACGATATAAAAATTTCCGCAGACAGCACAGATTACTCCATACTTAACGCGGTGAAGGACAACTACACGAAGCCGGTATCGCTTGACCTTAACGGTACGGATATCGTAATTGATGACGGCATGTCATCGGACGTGCCTCTGCTTAAGCCCGTAAGCATGGCGGATATGACTGTCACGGATTGTTCAAGCGAAAACCTATCGGATCAGAACGGAGCTATTGTCATGGGCAAACCGCTCTATGGCGAAAACAGTTCCGATAAAGTGCTTAAGGCAAATATAACCCTTTCCAAAGTATTCTACGAGAACAAAGATGGCATCAAGCCGATGTTCATGGGCAACGCAAGCTACGATGTTAAAGTTAATTTCGTAACCGCAAAGGTCGCGGCACCACAGCTTGTTCAGGAAGGTGCCGGCCAAGGCTACACATTTTTCGTAAGCGGTGACGCTCTTGTGTATGCGAGCCTTGACAATGTTGAAATTAAAAATCTGAAAGCCAATAACGGCGCACAGTTCTCAGACCAACAGATCAATGCTTTCCTCGGCGATGATCAGATAGCAGTAAGAAGCAATGATCTTTGGGTCGTAAAGAACGCTGTCGCTGCAGTTGAAAATGCAGAGCAGCTCAGAACGGCTCTTGCAAGGCACGATATTAAGACAGTTGTTATCAGCGGAGATGAGATAGTTGTATCGGAGAATCTTATCGTAAGAGGATACAAGATCCTTAATCTTGGCGGCAAGACGAATTACCCGCTTGCACTTAACAATGCTGCTTTCGTGCTTAGCAACGATGCGATCTTTGAAGTTCAAAACGGTGAGATAGCGATAGCTTCCGGTAATGAACCAATGTTCGCCTTGAAAGATGATGCCATCCTTACAGTCGCAGGCGATGTGAGGCTTAGAGCAACAGAAACGTTCAACTATATAGCACTTGCCGGCGATGATTATGATGCGGTAATGTTTGAGAACGGCGCAAAGCTGTGGTTTGACAACGATCGCAGTGCCGCACATGCATTTGAAGAGGACTTCCTTTGGGAGCATGAGAATGAGTCCGCCACAAGCAGCATCGGCGCTGTCAACAATGAAGCTCAAAGGCAATACATTGAGGGTCCAGACGCTGACGGATACCGAACAGTAACAAACAAGAAACCTAAGTAACCACTGAACTGATTATATGCACCGTCTGCGGCTCCGCCGCAGACGGTGCTGTTTTTTAGCTTGCCTCATCCAAGTCTCCCTCATCGTCGTATTTTTGCATCAACGATGAAAAAGGAGAGATAAAAAACACTATCCCTCTAAAAGTGCAAATGACTGATGTTTAGCGATAACGCAGAACTTGTGATAGAATATGCGATGTACGCGAGTTGCCGTGTGAAAGCGGATTTTTATTTCCGTGAGGTTATACTAAACAAACACGAGAGCGCTTGTGTTGTTTTGCGTTACGACATCGGAGGAATTGATTGTGGAACAGAAACGCTTTAATTTCATAGATTGCGGACGATTAGTATGCATATTGTGGGTCTGCATAGTCCACTCAGGCACAAGGCTGCCTGACGATTTAGGCATAGGCATTCTGTTGATGCCGTTTTTCTTTTTTATTTTCGGTTTTTTCTGCAAACCCGAAAAATACACTTTCGGCAAATTTGCGGCGGCACGTTTCAAACAGATTCTCATACCTTTTTTTCTTGTTCAGCCTTTTTGTTTCGTGCTTGATCTGTTTCGCTCAAATATTTTTGCGCTCGGCGTATCGGCTGCCGATTTTGCCAAATCATATTTTCTTTTTTCTCTTTACGGAAGCGGCGTTTTTCCGCCGTTCAGCTTTTTCGGGGCGTTTTCTCTGCCGCAGTTCGGAGAAACTCAGTCAAGCATCTCATGTTCTCTTTTGAACACTCCAACGTGGTTTCTTCCGGTGATGTTTACGGCATCTCTGCTTTTTTACCCTCTTGCAAGGCTTCTTGAGAAAAAATGTTCTTTATTGAATCTCTCAGCGGTGCTTTTTTGTCTGTTCTATCTTGCAGGCATTGAAACACAGTTCACATACACATTCCAGCTTCCGTGGGGATTGGGACGTGCTTTTCTTGCGGCCGGGATTATGCTGATCGGCTCTTTTGTCCGCAAAAAGGGCATATTTGAGAATACGAGCAAAAGAGATCAACTCTTGATCTATGCAGCATCCGTTGTCTCAATATCCGCGTCTATTCTTACCGGCACTACCGGAGATATGGTATGCACCAACTATATGTCTGAGGCCGGGTATTACAGCGTGCTTATCTTAGGTGTCGGCGGCACGGCTCTTTCATGTGCGCTGCTTATCATTTTGAAACGCTTAGAAGAAAAATACGGCAAGACAAAGCTCTTTCAGCTCATAGCATTATCGGGCAGAAAGACAATGTGGATCTATATTCTGCATGTACCGGTCTTTTTCTTCTTTGATATGCTCTTTTTTGCATGCGGCATTCAGCCCGAACCATTCAACTATAACTGCAATCTTTATCCATACAATATGACTACATTTCTGCCGCACGCAGTGCAGGTGATCTGCACTGTTGTTTTCTGTATCTTTGTTGCCTGTGCATGGGAGAAACATAAAAATAATTCAAAACACCTGCCGCAAAAATGCTGATCAATAAAATTTACGGGAGTGAAACAAATGGACGCTAACACACGATATTTGAACTACATTGACTACGGAAAATGTTTCTGCCTCTTTTACGTTTTTATGGTACATACGGGGCATTCATCACTTAACAACTACGTTGCGTTCTGTATGCCGTTTTTCTTCTTTATAACCGGATGGAACTACGACCCTGACAAAAGGAGCTTCCGTGAATTTGCGGCAGTGCGCTTCAAGCTGCTGATAGTACCGTACTGGCTGCTTATGATTTTTTACAGGATACTTGACCGGATACGTTTCGGGATATTTGAGATAGGCTTTCCCCTTGACCTGAAAGGCACAATATCGGGCATGCTTTACGGCTCTTTTTCCCTGCCGCACATTCCGTTTATAACTGAGATCATGAAAAATGTGCCACACAACACTATTAACGATTCTACCACCTTTATATCGCCGTCTATCTGCCATCTTTGGTTTCTGCCGGCAATGTTCTCTGCAAGCATAGTTTTTGCTCTGCTTGCACCGAAATTCAAAAAAGAGTTTTCAGTGCCGAAATTTATCGTTACTGTTATTGCCCTGCTCTGCCTTTCGTCTGTTGAGATAAAGTTTGATGCTCTTCACCAGCTGCCATGGGGCTTGGGGCGCGGCTTTTACGGAGCGGCGGCGATGCTTTCCGGTTTCTGCTTCCGCCGTTTTGCAGGGCAGGAGGCTCTTGATATTAAAAAACATACGCTCTCTTTTATTCTGTTTACTGCGGCGTATATTTTAACCATAGTCACACATTCAAACGGAGCTTCTATTATCATCAGCAATTACGGTGATCACGGAGCTGCGAGCCTCTTTATCAGTAATATCGGAGGAATCTGCGGAGCAATAGTTCTGCTTATGCTGATGAAGCTGATTGATGATATGCGCGGCGGCAGAGCAATAAAGCTTCTGTGTATTTTCGGCAGAAAAACACTGTGGATATACGGACTGCATTTTTTCTTTTTCTTCCTTATTGAGCTTGTCTATTTCAAATTTGGAGGAAAATTTCAGCCCGACATATTTTACATGGACATAATTCAAAACGACGGTGCATACGTCATCATCAATTTGTTGCAGACAGCGGCAGCATTTCTCGGCGGTCTGTGTGCGACAAATCTGTTGAAACGGATAAGGAGTGCACGGCTTTGGTGAATCTGCTAAGCCTTTTTTGTGTGGCGCGGTAATACTCAGGCTCTATTTCAACGCCTATATACTTTCTTCCAAGCGACAGTGCGGCTTCGCCGGTGCTGCCTACTCCGTTGAAACAGTCAAGCACTATATCGTTTGGATTGGAGGCAATACTGATTATCTTTTTCAGTACTGAAAGCGGCTTTTGCGTAGGGTGCAGATTTTTGCCTTGTTCGTCTCTGATTCTTTCTTTCCCCATACATATAGGGCTTTCTATGAAATTGTGCATATCTCCCTGCGTTGTAAAGTTCCATGTGTGTCCCCTGTTCCAACAGGCAACAATAAGCTCACAGCTGTTAAGGAACGAGCTTTTTCTGAAATTAGG
>JAUNMU010000089.1 GCA_030531745.1 Synergistes sp.
TACGATCTCAGGCAGATTTAACAACTGCCTGAGATTTTTTTGCAAAGTTTTTTAATTGTGCATTTAGGATAAACAGATAGTGGAGATGTTTTATTTTCCGTCGGCTCTGTTTTGCCGATGTAATGACAAGAGTAATACTCTGTACATCCTGTATCTGTTGTTTTGTTTGTCTTTTGTGCAGTGTAAAGAATAGCTTTGCACTGTGCGCAGATTTTACAACAGATCTTCTAAAAATTTTTCTCCTTTGTCCTTGGGTATATCATCTCGTTCAAACTCTTTTGTAAGTTTGCCTTCGGATAATATTTTGAAGTGAGTTCCGAGTTTCCGTGCCTGTGCAAGGCTGTGGGAGACCATTATTATCGGGACTCTTTCTTTCAGACGCTCAAGCAGATTTTCAATCAGCTCCGATGATTTTTTGTCAAGTGATGCTGTCGGTTCGTCAAGCAGGAGAATTTCCGGAGAGAGCGCCAGCGTCCGCGCAAGACATATTCTCTGTTGCTGCCCTCCCGAGAAGTGCAGTGCGTCTTCGTTAAGTCTGTCCTTGGCTTCTTCCCACATACCGACCTCGCGCAGAGCCGCTTCCATCTTTTCTTCGGCTGTGGCTCCCTTGATACCCGCTGTAAGTTCAAGCGGCAGCGTTATGTTTCTCCTGACCGTCATTGGCAACGGATTGGGTGTCTGAAAGACCATGCCCGATGTCCTGCGAATTTTTGAGATTTCAGACGTACTTGCGCACACATCTGTGAGTTTTCCCTGCATACAGACAAATAGAGTCCCTGTCACTGTGCAGTTTTGAAAACAGTCGTTGAGACGGTTTATACAACGCAGAAATGTTGTCTTTCCGGAGCCGGAGCGCCCTAAAAATACTGTTATTCCGTGGTGTGCGACCTCTGTAGTTATGTTGTGAAGAACGGTTTTGCCGCCAAACGAGACCGACAAATTTTCTGCCTTTACGCAGTATTCCATATTATTTCAGACCTTTCCAGCGGCGTTCCATACTCTTTCGGCATATTCCGGCTGCACCGGCAAGCAGAGCCGAGAGTATAAGCAGAACGAGCGATGCGCCGAAGCCGCGCATAAGTTCGCTTTCGTCCATGTACTGTGCCGCAGTGTAATATATGAGGAATGGAAGCGCTTCAAACTTGCCCGCAAGACCGGCAGGCAGACCGGAGTTCACTACTACTCCGGTAAGCATAATTACGGCTGTATCCTCCGCGGCGCGTCCCGCTCCGAGAATTATGCCTCCGAATATTCCCCGTGCGGCGGCTGGAAGAAGCAGATGACGCAGGATCTGATTCTCGGAAAATCCGAGCGATGCGCCTGTAAGTTCAAGTACCTCAGGCAGGCTCTCTATTGACGAGCGTGTAGTGACCGTGATTGCAGGAAGCACAAGGATTGCAAGACATAGTGCGGCTACGGCTATACATGTCGTTGCATCCGGTGCAACAGTGCGGCGCAAAAGCAGTATAAGAACGAATCCAAACAGCCCCATCACTATTGACGGAACACCTGCTATCATATCAATGGCAAGTGACAGCATACTCTTTATTCTGCCGTGCGCAAAGCGTGCAAGGTATATTCCGCAGCCTATAGCCGGAACGGTTGCCATGAGCATTGTTAAGACAACAAGGCATAATGTCCCTGCCATTGCCGGCCATATCCCATCCCACACCGGACGAAGCCCGAATATTGCGTCAAGCGGCGGCGTATCTGCGAAAAAAAGTTCGCTTTTGAGCGTCGGAAGGCCGTTTGAAATTATAAACGCAGCAAGTGCGCAGCACGAAAAAATAACGTAAGCCGCACCGATGTATGACAATATGCGAAAAATAATCGTTCTGCTTTTCATTCCGATCTCCCCGATATACCGCGGCACGCAAATCTGAAAAGCAGATTAGCGGCAAGGCTCATGACAAGCAGCATACCTCCTGCGGCAAAGAGCGAATAGTACGCAGTGCCGCCCACATCCGATGATAGCACAAGACCGATATGTGCAGTAAGAGTCCGTATGGCGTCAAGCGGAGATGCAGGGTACCGGACGGCGTTTCCGGCAAGCATTGTCGGTATCATAGTGTCTCCGGCTGCTCTGCCAAAACCGAGCAGTGCCGCGCCGCGCAGAGAATCCCTTGCAGCAGGAAGAACTACATAAATGAGATTTTCGCCGCGTGAGAGACCGAGAGATGCCGATGTGAGCGCATACCTATCATTGATCTGAGAAACGGCGCCCTGCATTGCAAGCGTCATAGTGGGCGTTATAAGCAGCGCAAGAACGAGCGTTGCGGTGAACCACGAAAAGCCCGACCCGCCGAGCGCATCCCGTATTACAGGTACGAGAAGAAAAACAGACGCAAAACCGTAGACGACAGTCGGAACGGCGGTCATAACGCGCAGCAGCAGGGATAGAAAGGCTGATATGTGCTTGCCTCCGAAACCGTGAATAAAACATATACAGCCAAGCGATACAAGCCAACCCAATGCAAGCGAAGAGAGCGAAAGAGCGGCGGTAGCCGCGATCATGGGCATTATGCCGAATGATTTTGCTTCCGGTGCCCAGAGAGACGTAAAAAGCCCCGAGCCTCCCATGATAATTCCGTCGGCGGCACACACGGTTATAAATACGAACACGGACGAAAGGAGTGCTGCGGCACACAAAGCAGATGCCAAGAGCCACAGCGGAGTCCTTGTGATCTTATCCTTTGACATTGAGTACCTGAAAAAGGAGGTGCGAAAAGACGCGCCGCGTCAGTCGCACCTCACTCATCATTTATTTCTTCTTAAGCGGAATATAGCCGCTATCTTTTATTATCTCTGCGCCTTCGGGTGTGAAAATATAGTCAATGAACAGCGCGGTAAGCCCTGTCGGTTTGCCTTTTGTGTTCATATAAAGGTCACGGACAACAGAGTATTTGCCGTTTGCTGCGTTCTCCTGTGTTGCCGTCATACCTTCAAGTTTAGGTGCCTTCACCGACTTATCAATGTGGCCGATGCCGACATACCCTATTGCACGCGGATCCTTTGCAACAGCTGTTTTCATTGCTCCGTTTGAATTTACGACATTCGTCTTTGCCGTCACTTCACCCTTTTTTATTGCCTTGTCTGTGAATACCTCGCGCGTTCCGCTGCCGTCCTCGCGTCCGTAAACATTGATCTCGGCGTCATCTCCGCCTACCTGCTTCCAATTCGTTATCTTTCCCGCGTAAATATCGGCAAGCTGAGCAAATGAAAGTTCACCTATCTTGTTTGACGGATTAACAACGACCGCAACGCCGTCAATCGCAAACGGGAACGAAACGAGACCGTACTTTGAAATTTCGTCCTTTTTGAGCGGGCGGCCTGTGTTGCCTATCTCAACGAGCCCCTCGCCTGCCTGCTTCACTCCAACTCCGGACCCGCCGCCGGCAACTGTGATGCGAATATCGTGATTTGCCGCCATAATGCGCTTTGCAGCCTCTTTCATAACCGGAATATGCGCAGTGCCGCCGGCAATATCAATTTTGCCTTTCTGTCCCTTAAAGGTATCAAGCGGAGCCGCGGCAGCAACCGATGCCGCGAACAAACATAATGCAAGTGCAAAAATAAGCTTTTTCATAAATAAAACTCTCCTATTCATAATTTTGTCATCAACAACAACCATACGCAAAGCCACAAAGCCATGCGCAGCCAAAGAAGCGATATGCAGGGTTTGATGCCAAGCCGAATCAGAATGGACGGACAGTTTCGTATGAAAGGAGAAACGCACCGAAACAGACCGAGACAGCGGCAGAAAAATGCAGCCCGTGCATGTTTTCAAAAACGGATCATGTCATATTGCCGCGCCTCCCTCTCGCCTGCTTTAATGTGTAATTTAATTAACACAAAACAAGCTGTTTGTCAATGATTTTGTCTCTAACATTCATGGAAAATTGTAACGCTACAATATTTTTCGCCTTTTTCTGCCCCCAACTTGCCTTTCTGCGCGAAAAACGATTATAATATCCAATGTTAGAGATCGGCGAAAGGAGTGGTATCTGTTGGGAGCAAAAGATGCTGTTGAGAAAAGTCTGTTTTCCTACAATGACGTGTTTTGCAATATATGCAACGCAGTCATATCGCACGGCAGGAAACTTATAGATCCGGACGACTTGACAGATGCCGTTCCGTCAAGCATACATAGATTCGGCGATACAATACACGGACAGGAAAGAGACGTTGCCAAATACTGGCAAAACGGGCAGATAAGAATCGCGCTGATAGGGATTGAAAATCAAACCTCTTATGACCCCGATATGCCGATGCGTGTCCTTTGTTACGACGCAGCTGCGTACAGGGCGCAACTATCGGACAAAGGACACCTCAAACGCGGCGAATACAGATACCCTGCTGTGACCATCGTTCTCAACTTCAGCACAAAACAGAGATGGAAAAACAAAAATCTCATTAACAGGCTGAAAATACCGAAAGATTTGCGTCCGTTTGTCAGCGACTACAGGATAAATGTCATAGATCTTGCGTGGCTTAATGACGAAGAGATAAGTCATTTTCACGGAGACATGAGATTTCTTGTGGAATACCTATCGGCGGCGAGACAAGACAAAGACTTTGACCCATCGGACGAAACAACGGAACACTTTGATGAGCTGATACAAGTATTTTCGCAATTATCCGGCATAAAGTATCACGATGCCGTGAGCATATTCACAGAAGAAGAAAAACGCAAAGGGGGAATTCCCATGAATAAAGTATTGAAAAGAATGTTTGCAAATGCAAGAGCGGAAGGCAGGACGGAAGGCGAAGCAAGAGGCAGAGCGGAAGGTAGAGTGGAAGGCATAGCGGAAGGTGCGTCAAAACTTGCTCGTTTGATCAGTTGTCTGCTAAAAGCCGGTCGCCCTGATGATGCACTGTCAGCATCGGAGGATGAGGCCGCAAGGGATAGATTCTTTGTGGAGTTTGGAATTGCGTAGTTATTGCTCCTCCGACAAAATCGTGAATATTCACTTGTCTCCCTACGGGGCACAGGCAGGCTGACGCTGCGCGTCCCGCAGGGAGACAGGGGAATATTCACGGTTTTGTCGGGGGAGCAATAAAACAATAAATCGGGTACTCAGGTGCGGCATTTACCAAATGCTTCGGTTGTACCCCAACAACAGACTTTAATAAAAACACCGTCATTATTTGCCGGAAGCGCGAAAAATGACAATAAAAAGCGACCAAAAAGTTATATGAAAGGGAGTAGAAACAATGAAACATTCTACTCAAGCAATGCTCAACATACTGAGAGTGCCGAACCAACACGAAACATACATGTCGCGCGTTAAAGACGTAGTGCGCAAAGCAGCGGCACTGTTTGTCTTTGCGATGTTCGTTGCATGCGCGGCATCCCCTGCAATGGCAGCCGGACTTATGAAGATAACGGAGATACAGGGCAGAGGCGGCGCGTCAAGCGGTGATATGACTGCAAAATCTCCCGACAGGACAATCTACTTCGGCAACTACTGGCAGAATCCGGCAGAGGATTATAATCCGACAGGAACATGGGGTGACCCCGAAGATTTTGACGCGGCTCATTGGAAAAAAGAGGGCATCCTGTGGCGAGTGCTTGCGAACAATACAGATCCCGGTGACGGTTCAACAGGTGTCCTCCTCCTCTCCGACCAAGGGCTCTACGCGGATAAGTTCAACCCTCGTGGTAGTAATGACAACAAGTGGGTGAGTTCCGATATTCGTGAGACACTGACAGGCTTAGACAAACAAGAGGCGAGTACCGGAAAAGCATATGATCAGCTTAAAGAACAAAGCTTTGCCCACGACGCATTTAACCCCAAAGAATACGCGGCAATAGCGAACACGACACATATAGCCGGAGGAACCTATGCAGGC
>JAUNMU010000090.1 GCA_030531745.1 Synergistes sp.
TATATTTTTCACACAGGGCTTTAACTTCGTCTTCCGTGAAGCCAAAGTATTTTGTAAGCTTCTTTGAGCTTATCATTGTGTATTCGCGGAAGTTGTTTAATGCAGATTCGTTTTTTATTTTCTTTATGGGCAGTATTCCCGTTATGTAACCCAACGCAAGGAAGCTTCGTGATTCTTCACTCTTAAACAGTGAGTGCAGAAATTGCAGATATTCGTGTACCATATCGGGCTTGTCTGGGTAGTTGCGCACCACACTCACGGACATCAACGAATTTTCGGACGCAGTGCGAAAACATTGGTCAATTGAAAATCAACTTCATTGGAACTTGGATGTAATATTCAGGGAAGATGCGTCACGAGCAAGAAAAGACAATTCACCGCTGAACCTGAATGTCCTGCGCAAGACAACATTGCCTCTTGTGGAAAAAGCAAAATATGGGCGATATAGTAAAAAAAAGATGATGTTTAAGACCGCGCTCAATCCCAAAATCCTCATAGATATATTGTTTTGTCAAAAAAGTAAATGCTGTGGCCCTGGGACGTGGACGGTTTTGTACCCTGGGACGTGGACGGTTTTAACTTGACAGAGGAAAATTGTACATTAAAATAGACCCTGAGTTAATAAACTTTGGGGGGGATTGTTCTGAATCCGATTGCAGATTTGCCTGAGCCATTGCTTTTGGGGCTTCATGCGATAGGCGAGTTGGCTTATGATTCCGGCAAGTGTCTTACAACACAGGAAATTGCCGAGCGTATCGGCACAACGGCGCCGTATCTATCTAAGGTGTTGCAGCGCCTTGGAAAAAGCGGCATAATTAAATCGGTTAGAGGCCCGGGCGGCGGATATAAACTGAATTGTGTGCCGGAAGAGACTCCGCTTTATCCGATTTTCGCGTTGCTTGGCGGTCCCTTTGAGTCGCGTGGATGTCCGCTTGACGGATGCTTTAAGGAAAAATGCTTCATAGCGGGAATGATGGACGAGCTTTCTATGGCGATCGCGCGTTACCTTGAATCGCGTACCGTTGCTGATTTTGCGCACTACTACGAGACAGGAACAGACGTGAGTATTGAAATATCCGTAATAACTCCGAGTTTGGGACAAAAGCACCCCAACTTTGAGAGAATTGAAAAAATGAAGGAAAAGTCAAATAAACAATAACCGAAGAAAATATAACGGCAACAAAACAGCTGCCGTAATTAAACGACAGAGAGGGGTACACAAATGGAAAATTTAATCGTAACAATAAGCAGACAGTTCGGGAGCGGTGGTCATGAGGTTGGCCGTATCCTTGCGGAGCGTCTCGGTATAAGATTTTACGACAAAGAGCTTGTTGATATGCTGGCAAAGGACGGAAAGTATGATGCGGCTTTCATTGCGGAAAATGAAGAGGTCTGTTCCACACCCATATATCCGGCTGTCCCAGGCTTTGCCATGCCTATCTTTTATCAGTCACTTCCGTCTGACTTGATCTATAAAGGGCAGGCCAAACTCATCAGGACACTTGCAGAACACAGCTCGTGTGTTGTAGTCGGTCGCTGTGCGGATTATATCTTGCGGAAAATGAATCCTGTGAACGTATTTGTCTATGGCAGCCTTGAACGCCGCGTTGACAGGAAGTTCTCAATGATTCCGGACGGGCTTAAAATAACAAGAGACGAAATACGCGAGAGAGTTGAAGAAGTTGACAACAAACGTGCGCGTTACCATTCTTTCTATACAGACAAAGAATGGGGATGCATGGATGGATATGACATTTGCATCAATACGGATCAAATAGGCGTTGCGGGAGCAGTTGAAACGATACTTGCCTACGTTGAAGCAAGGAAAAAATTTACAGACAAATAATATTTCTGATTTTCCAAGCCGGAGGGCAGACCCTCCGGCTTTTTTACGCACCGATAACAAATAAAAATTGCCTATTGACATCTGCGCGAATGTATGTGTAGAATATGTACTACGATATACACGGCGGCGTTGGCGTATGTGTGAGCTTCGGATAGAATCTGCGTCATTCGCCGTGTAGATGGGATACCAAAGCGAAAAACGGAGATCGTGCAAAATGTGCAAAACATCTTGACGGCGATTTGCGTGTTGGTATATAATTCTTACAGTGCGTTGTGACGCGGCGGTTGTCGGGCAGTTTTTGGTCAATCGCACAAAATTTATAAAAATATGATGAAATGTCAGCAAAGGGCTTGACAGACGAAAGAGGAGGTGCCATAATGTTCGCAGTTCGCAGTTCGCATCTTATTGGCATCTCTTCATGGTCAAATAGTAACGTAAGCAAAAGTGCCGCGACAGGCGGTGCTTTGCAAAATACACATGGAAATTACAAAAAACGGCAGATAGGTCGTGCGGAAATGCACGTGCCTCTCTGCTGTTTTTTGCGTGGGAGGTGTCCGCCATGACGGGGACGTGACGGATAGCTTTTTACGCATGTAGGAAGTACCGATTCTTTTCATAGGAGACACTGATTATTGATGATCCAATGAATACCTGAATATTTGTCTCACTGCAGGTTGACGCAGCGAGGCAAGGGGAGATGTTCACGATGTCATTGGCGGTGCAATAATCAGTGATTCCTATAATCTATCGGTCGGTGTTTCCTGTAGTCGGTCTTATCACGGAGTGTGCGCGGCGTTGCTGCGCAGGGAAGGTTTTCGCGGTGAAATGCGAAAAATCAAAGGGATTCAAAACGGAAAGCGGCGAGCAAACGCCGTGTTTTGCAAAAAATATTTTAAGGAGATGTAGCAATGAGTAAGAAAAGAATATTCACATGGCTGACACTTGCAGCCGCAGTGCTGTGCCTCGGAGCATTCTCTTACGCGGGAGCTGTCAAGGTGGGAGATACTGAGAAGTATAAAGTGGACACCTGGAAAAGCCTTTTGGACGTTGTGTCAGGTGCTAAGGCAGCATCAGGAGAGGTAACGATTGCTCTGTCAGATGATGCTACTACTTTCGTGGCATCCAATGATGCAAGCCTTGACATATCGGAAGACAAAAACATCACTCTTGACCTGGGTGGCAAGACACTTATCATGTCGGGAGATACGCCGAGGTTTGAGGGACACGCTGTTGTCATCAGCAACGATGCTGGTACACTTAAGATTACAAACGGATCAATGGATGTACGCTCAGCTGATGCAATTCATAATTATAGCGACGGCAAGTTGACTATCAGCGGAGATGTCTCTATTAAGGTGAAAAGCGGCGACTACTTCGCAAGCGGCGACAAGGGCGGCATCACGATTAATGACGGCGCGAAGTTCTACTTTGAAAATTCGGCAGATGCCGATAAGTTTGTAACTGATTATCTCGCCGTGTCCCACCAGAAGTTTGGTGAAGGGAAGAACAACTGGTACACAGTTGAGACAGTAAATCCGAAGCAGGAAGTCGGTAACGCTACAGAGCTTAAGACGGTGCTTGAAAATGGGTATTATACAGAGGTCACCCTCTCAGACAGCTATGATAAGAGCGCACCACTCGGAGATACTGTTGTAGCAGGTAACACAAAAGACCTGGATCTGAACAGCCAGGAATTGACAGTCAGCGGAAAGATAACAGTTCCGGCAAGCACGGAGCTTACCGTATATGGCGGCACCGTCAGCAAGGACGGCAGTGTGATATTTAACGTATCGGGCACTCTTAATCTTGTTGGCGGCAAATACTACTGCACGAGCGGCGACTATGTGTCCGGAGATGGAGAGGTAAAGATCTCCGAGGGTACGGAATTCTACTTCAACGATGACGCCAAAAAAGATGAGTTTATCGCCAAATACCTTGCTGTTGGCGTCACGCTGGAAGCTATGGATGAGGGTTGGTACATTGTCAAAGCGCTGACACCGCAGGATGACACACCGAAGCCGGTAGACCCCAAGGTTGATGAGGAAACACGAAAGGAACTTAGCAAAAAGGGCGTTGTGCCGGTTACTGCAAATGTCTTCCAGAGCGCTGACAGCGCCGTAAAAGCAATGAAGAAAGGTGATTTCAAGGCTTCTGACCTTGACACTACCGAAGACGGAACTGTCTTCGTAAAACCCGCTGTTGCGGCAAAAGCAATCGGCGTGAACAGCCCTGACAAAATTGTCCCCTTCTCCGTAATCTACACAGAGAAACATCCGGACGTAAAAGCAGGCAGTACAATCTTGGTGAGCTTCCCTGTATGGGGATATCAGCTCGGAGCAGTGACGGCATCGGGAGACAAACTCATAAACGATAAGCCATCTGCCGTGAAACTCTACAAACTGTTGGGCACTGCAAAAGCCGAGCGCGTTACATACGTTGGCTCACTGTCAGATGTAGTGGATAAGAAATTCACAATCCAGAATGACAATGTATCAGGCGATGTCCCAACAAAGATAACCCCCATGGGTAAGTATCTTGTGACGATTTCCATCAAAGACAAGGGCGATTTTGACCTTGACGGCGACGAAGACGGCGCGATCGTAGACCCGCTGTTCACAAACACGAGCGAAGATCCGGCATCCGGCGGCAGCAGCGTAGGCTGCAACGCGGGCTTTGCGGCACTTGCGCTCCTCGGTCTTGCATTTGTACCGACACGCAGAAAGAAGTAACGCCAACACAACAAAAAAGGACCGACTTATAACACAGCAGATGCGCGTGCCGTAAGGCACACGCATCTGCGAAAGCGGCAAACAAACCAAGACAGTAATTGAGATAATCCCCGTATCTCAAATCTGTATAAGACGCAGTCCGAGTTTACTCCTTTCAGACGGACTGCGTTTGCTTTTGTCCTGCGGTTTTGTTTTTATCGGCTCATAATATTGTCATGACACACGGCATTCGCTTATAATGAAGACAGTTGAAAAAACGAAAGGCAGGAGAAGATAATGGGATGCTTTAATCCGGATAACGTGGCATACAGAAAAGACGCAGAGAGCAAAATCTATGTGGACAAGACGGGTTTGCTGATTGAGATGAACAACATCATAAATTCATCGTCAAACTGCATAGCCGTCAGCCACGCACGCCGCTTTGGCAAATCGCAGGCAGCACGCATGATAGACGCATACTACAGCAAAGGCAGCGACTCGCGGGAACTGTTTTCGCGCTTTGAAATAGCAAAATCACCCGATTTTGAAAAACACTTGAACAAATACAACGTAATACATTTGGACATGGCTCAGATGTGTGATCTGTGCGGCGGCGATGTCATGGGCAAACTGCTCAGGATACTGATAGGAGACTTAACCGAATCGGAATTTGGGGATAAATTGGATCGCACCAAACCGATTGAGCGAATAGTAGACGATATATACAGACTCACCGGCGCACCATTCGTCATAATCATAGACGAATGGGACTGTGTCGTGCGCAACTACCCCGACAAGCCTGATATGGTACACGAATATCTGCAATTTCTTCATTCACTCTTTAAGAGTGAAGAATCACGAAGTTTCCTTGCGTTGGGCTACATAACGGGAATACTGCCGATAAAGAAAATAAAAAACGAATCCGCATTAAACAACTTCCGCGAATACACAATGATAAGCTCAAAGAAGCTCACAAAATACTTCGGCTTCACGGAAGACGAAGTTGAAACTCTGTGTGAGAAATACGACATGGACTTTGAAACAATAAAGGCATGGTACAACGGCTACCTCATAGACGGAAGACACATGTACAACCCGAACTCCGTTGCAAGAGCAATGGACGAAGGGTATATAGAATCCTACTGGCGGAACACGTCATCATTTGAAACAATAAACGACCTCATAATGCTGAACTATGACGGTCTGAAAGACGACATAATAGAGATTCTCGGAGGAGAAAAACTTCCCGTTGACA
>JAUNMU010000008.1:0-26983 GCA_030531745.1 Synergistes sp.
CGGAAATGCGCCGGCACAAATCCGGCTCTCTGGCCATAAGTGACGCAGCAAATCTCTGATTTGCGTAGCGGAACTTAGTTTGTTCATCAGGCGTATATCCATACGTTGGAGCCACAGGCGCGGCCTGACTGTGACGCGCGGCTGAGATAGGAAATCTTTGATTTCCGTGAGCGAAGCCGGTTTGTTCACCATAAGCAGGGAACCGATTTGCCGATTTTGCAAATCGTGTGACTCGCTTAGTTTGTTCACCGGATGGTGCATATAATCAGTGGTTCCCTAAGTGCAGATGTTTTTTAGGAGGTATTCCCATGGCTAAGCAGCAGCCGGAGGGTGTCTATCTTTATATAGATGATATCGGGCAGAGATTTATCGCAATAGTTGACGCATACGGAAATACAAATATGCTTCCTTGGAAACAACAGGGAAAAACAGATAACGTCATTGAAAAAAGCTGGAACTTAAGCGGTGATTTTGTACGGCTCAAAATCTGATTTATTTTGCGGCGGAAAATAATGTCGTATAATTGCAATAACATAAATAAATAATGGGCGGCTTCTGCCATTGTCGGCAAAAACCGCCCGCTGTGTTGAGGAAACGCTGATTAATGCAATTTTGACAGATAAACACGGTAGTTGCTTCCGCTGATTATAAGCAGCGAACCGATTTGTCGGTTTTGCAAATCGTGTGAGTCGCTTAGTATGTTCATCAGATGTGCCGGATGCTAAACAGGCAGTCCACGACTGGGGCGGATAAGTGACGCAGGCAATCTCCGATTGCCGTAGCGGAACTTAGTTTGTTCATCAGGCGTATATCCATACGTTGGAGCCACAGGCGCGGACTGCCTGTGACGCACGGCTGAGATAGGAAATCTTTGATTTCCGTGAACGAAGCCGGTTTGTTCACCAGACGGTGCATATAATCAGTGGTTCCCTAATATTCTATAAATTTCCTATACTTGCAACCATTACCGCCTTTATCGTGTGCATACGATTTTCGGCCTCGTCAAACTGTCTTCCGTATTTAGATTCAAAAACTTCTTCCGTTACCTCATTTCCCCTCACCGCGGGCAGACAATGGAGGAAAATAACATTTTCATTCCCCGTTGCCTTAATGAGATCCATATTTACTTGATACGGATAAAGCAGAGCCTTGCGCGCCTCAATCTTATCCTCCTCGCCCATTGATGCCCATACATCGGTATAAATGACATCCGCATCTTTAACAGCCGCTTTTGCATCATCGGTTATCGTTATTGCAGCGCCGGATTCACACTCGCTTGCGATCTGTCTACACTCAGCCACAAGGTCAGGATCCGGGAAAAGTTCCTTTGGAGATGCAATATAAAAATCCATCCCCATCTTTGCGGCGCCTATCATAAGTGAATTTGACATATTATTACGTCCGTCTCCGACGTAAACAAACTTTATTCCTTTAAGGTGTCCGAAGTTTTCGCGTATGGTAAGAAAATCGGAAAGCACCTGCGTCGGATGATATTCATCGGTAAGACCATTCCATACCGGCACTCCCGAATATTTTGCAAGTCCCTCTACAGTTTTCTGACTAAAGCCGCGGAACTCAATGCCGTCAAAAATTCTGCCCAAGACTCTCGCTGTATCGGCAAGAGTCTCTTTGTGTCCAAAGTGAATATCATCCTTTCCGAGATATTCCGGATGCCCTCCCTCATCAACTGCCGCCACGGTGAATGAGCAGCGTGTTCTGGTTGACGGCTTTTCAAAAATCAAAGCGACATTCTTTCTCTCAAGAAGTGTACCTTTGATACCGGCACGTTTTTTTGCCTTAAGAGAAGCGGCAAGATCTATGAGGTAAGAAATTTCCTCAGGTGTGTGATGCTTCAATGTCAATAAGCTGCGATTGCGAAGATTTACCGGCATATTACTAAAACCCCTTTAAGTCAATTCCAAATACAAAACGGTTATTCAGATTTTCATCCCAAATACAACCGCATTTTGAAAACATAGGAGAATATTAACGACCACCGACAATTTAGTCAAGCAGGAAAAACGAAAAATAAAAATATGGTGAACTGTAATCCTAACTGCAACTTCTCGCGCCGGAAGTTGCAGTTAGGATTACAGTTCACCAAATGTCTTTCCAACGCAGGCTATGCCTTGATTAGTTCACATTTCCGTGCTATACTCACAACGTACTTAGGACGAAAACGTAAGAAGTTTGAGGTGGATAAATATGATCAAACGTGATTTTTACCTTGACCGCTTGATTCACAATATGTGGAACGGTGAAATTAAAGTTATCACAGGTATCAGACGCTGCGGAAAATCAGTTTTGCTCTTTGATCTCTTTTATGAATATCTTCTTGCGCAGAATACGCCGGAGGATCATATCATCAGAATAGAACTTGATCAGCGAAAGTATTATAAATTCCGCAATCCGATAACTCTTTGCGAATATGTAGATAAAAAGATCAAAGATCACAAGGACGAACAGTTCTTTTTGCTGGTGGACGAAGTACAGTTTACACATACTGTCGTTGACAAAGAGAACGGCGGAATTGCCGTGACGATCTATGATATGTTGAACGAGTTGAAGAGTTATAAAAACCTTGATGTATATGTAACGGGAAGTAATTCACGGATGCTTTCCAAGGATATAGCGACAGAGTTTCGCGGGCGTGCAACGCAGATTCGTGTCTACCCGCTGTCATTTGAAGAATATTATTCATATATCGGCGGAGAAAAAAAAGAGGCAATCAACCTATATATGCTTTACGGAGGAATGCCGAGAATCGCCCTTTTGTCCGATGAAAAGGATAAGAAAAGGTATTTGACGGATCTTTACGATGAACTGTACATAAAAGATATTGTAGAGAGAAATAGTTTAAAGCGTGAGGATATTCTTAACGACATTCTTGATTTTGTCGCTTCACAGGTAGGGTCGCTTACCAATCCGACGAACATTGCAAATGCGCTTGCGTCCATGCGGCATGAGAACGTAAATGCTAAAATGATCTCCGATTATCTGACACACGCAATGGATGCTTTTTTGATTGATATAGCAAGACGGTATGATGTGAAAGGAAAAACTTATTTCAATTATCCGAACAAGTACTACTATACGGACATTGGTCTTCGTAATGCCAGACTGAATTACAGGCAATACGACCCCGGTCATATCATGGAGAATATTATTTACAATGAACTCGTGAAACGCGGATACTCAGTGGATGTCGGTCATATAACGGAGAGAAAGGGCAATGAAAAGATCTCCCGTGAGATTGATTTCGTGGTAAATGACGGTGACCGCAGAATCTATATTCAATCCGCATGGCAGATGGAGACAGAGCAAAAGGAAAACACAGAACTCAAACCGTTACTTCTTACCGGCGATTATTTCAAGAAGATCGTTGTGCGCATGGATATTCCGCATAATTACTATGATGATAACGGCTTCTTCCATTGCAACCTGATGGACTTCCTGCTTGGCAATGTGCTGTTGTAATGCGTCTAACATACATCAATGATATACTTGCGGACGGGCTGTAAAGTTAAACCCCTGCGGAGGTACAGACCGCAGGGGTATTGTGGCAAGTATCGTCAGTGTCTCTTTCTGAATAATATCGGTGCTGTGCAAAGCAGAGCAAGCGCACCAAATCCAACGCTGCAGCCGCTGCTGCTTTCCGAAGGTCTTGTGGCTGTAAGAATGGCATCTTCGCCAAGCTTGGTATCGTTCAGGTATATCGCCGCGCTGCCTTCACATTTGCCTTCTCTCGTCTGCGCGAATGAAGCTTTTTCTGTGAGCACAAGCGGTGGCATTCCCTTAACCGGAATATCAAGTGAATAATCAAAACTTATCGGTTTATTCGGATCATAGAGCATCCTTTCAATCGGCACATCAACAGCCTGGATCTCTTTTGTGTATGTTGTCGTATTGCCGCCAATGACATACTTGAGTGTTGCCTTGACGGAACTCAGCTTTAAGCATGTCATATATTCCACTGTCTTTTCGCCTTCCGGAACTTCTTCAGTCTGCACATCAATGACACCTGTTTCTTTTAGCTCTACAAAAATATCATCGGAAATACCGGGAATTTTGATTTGTTGATACGGTAATTCGCTCTTGTAATTCCATTTACCGCCTATCTTCCAGTTATCTTTGTCAGCAGCCGTTGCTCCCGACACTGCACACGCCGTCAAGAGCATTGCAACTATTGCTATTATACTAAACCTCTTCATGTTGTTTCCTCCCAACAAAATTTTTATTTGTCTCTCTTGCATCCATTACCCTTACGCCAAAAGCTCATCTCTTATTATATCTTCAAAATCTTCCATTTTGCCATTGCGGCAGAATGTGCCTTTTTTGAATACTATAAATCCGTCGGGGCTTCCGGCTATCCCGAAATCTGCGTTTGAGGCCTCCTTGGGGCCGTTTACTTCGCAGCCCATCACAGCTATCGTCATTCCTTTGTGTGTGTTCTGCGGGATTATTTTTTTCAATCTCTTTACAAGGTCTGCGACCTCTATCCTCCGTCTGCCGCATGTGGGACAGCTTACAAGTTTCCAACCTCTGTCTCTTATTTCCAATGCGGATAAAATATTCCAGCCTGTCTTCACTTCTTCAACGGGGTTTGAGGTGAGGCTGACACGTATTGTATCGCCTATGCCCTGAGAGAGCATTGCGCCTATTCCGACTGCTCCTTTTACAATACCTGAGTTGCCGCACCCCGCTTCCGTTATGCCGATGTGGAGAGGATATGGATAGCGCGATGACAATACTGCATTTGCACGCAGCGTCTCCGATATGCACGATGATTTCGCAGAGAGGATTATTTCATCAAAATTGTTATCTCGCAGCATTTGCAGCTGCTCCTCAACGGCGATCACAAGTGCCGCTCCTCTGTCGCCATGGGTTTTCTCAAGCTGTGCGTTTCCGATTGAGCCGCCGTTTGCGCCTATGCGTATGACCGCACCGCAGTCATGCGCCGCTGCAACAACTTCGGCAAGACCATTCTTGTCTGTCATATTGCCCGGATTTATTCTTATTGCCCGGACGCCGGCTTTCAATGCGGCAAGAGCAAATTTATGATTAAAGTGTATATCTGCCATTATAGGTATAGGACTTTTTTTTACAACTTCTGCAAGCTGCGGCGCAAGACATTCATCCGGCATTGCCGCCCTTACAAGTTCGCACCCGGCTTCTGCGAGCGCGATGGTTTCTTCTATGCTTTCTTTCACGCTGCTCAGTCTTGTTTTAAGCATACTTTCAACTCTTACCGGAGCATTTCCTCCTATGGCAAGGCTGCCGATATATACTTTTTTGATGCTTCCCACGAATATTCCTCCCCTACCTTAAAAATCTTATTATGTCATAACCGGTGATCAGAGCTATGAGTCCCAAAAGAACTATCAGACCGAAATAGTGTACGGATGACTCTATTTTTTGCGGTACTTTTTTCCGTGTCACCATTTCAACGGCTATAAACAATATTCTGCCGCCGTCAAGTGCCGGGAAGGGCAGTAAATTCAGAAGTCCCAAGTTAAGGTTTATCATTCCGAGAAAACTTATAAATGTCCAAAAACCATCGCGCACCGCATCACCTGCCATAACCGCAATTCCGACAGGCCCCGTAACATCTGCCTTCATCTGTCCGGAGAGCATACGATACATACTGCGCAGGATCTCAACGCTCATATTCCACGAAAATTTAAGCGACCTTCCGAGTGCTGTGTGCAGAGGGTATGTCACTCTCGCAGGCTGAACGCCCAAGAGACGCGACTTGCTTTCTTCGTTGACCGGTATTTTTACTGTAAATTTCAGTATCGTACCATCTCTTTCTGTCTCTATAACATAAAGATCGCCTTTTTTGTTTTCTGCATTTATTTTTTTTCTTATGTCAGCCCAGTCTTTAAGCGAAACACCGTCTATGCTTTTTATTAAATCTCCGCTGCGCAGTCCACATTCCGCTGCCGGAGTATTCGGCATAACAGCCCCGACTTTAGGGCGTTCCATATCATATACGCCGCGTCCAACAAGAAATAATGCCGTGAGCAGCCACGCAAGAAATATGTTCACAAGAGCCCCCGCACTGATTATAAGCAATTTTTCCCACGGTTTTTTGTTTTCAAGAGAGCGCGCGGGGTCAACGGGCACTCTTTCCGTATCTTCCTCGTCCTCTGCGTCCTCACCCTCTAATTTGACAAATCCCCCCACAGGAAAAGCACGCAGAGAATATTGCGTTTCGCCCTTTTGATGTTTCCATATAAGCGGCCCCATGCCAAACGAAAACTCATGGACAAAAACATTGCGGAGACGCGCCGTAACAAAATGGCCGCCTTCGTGTGAAATGACACATATAGCAATTACTATGATAAAGGAAATTATACTGAGCAACTATTTATGCCTCCGCTTTTTGCATAATTCATCTGCGATCCTTTCGCCTGCCGCCACAAGCGATATGGCATCATCAAGCGTTTTCGGCGCAGATCCGCTGAATGTCTCAAGAGTTTCATTTATTACGTCTGCAATATCCGTAAATGTTATTTCATGGTTCAAGAAGTGTCTTACGGCGCTTTCATCTGCTCCTATAAGAACAGAGGGATATGCTCCGCCTTTTTTGCCGGCTTCGCGCGCCAAAGTGTAGCAAGGAAAGAGTTTTTCGTTGATTTCGGTGAATGTCAGATCCCATGAGCTTACTTCAAGCGGAGGCAATACTTTGTCGGCAACAGGCAGACGCTTCGGCCACGCCATAGCGGCGGCACATGCAAGACGCATATCCGCAGGCGACATAAGAAGTTTAACAGTACCGTCTATGAACTCTGCCATACCATGTATCTGTGATGTCGGGTGAATGAGAGCGCCTACCTTATCGGAGGGCATACCGAAGAGCTGCATCGCTTCAATACACTCTATCCCCTTATTCATTAAGGTTGCACTGTCTATTGTGATTTTAGCACCCATTTTCCATACAGGATGGTGCAAAGCATCTTCGGGCTTCACATTTTTCAACTGTTCTGCCGTAAAGCTGCGAAAGGGACCGCCCGACGCCGTAAGCCAAATACGCGATATTTCTTCCTTCGGAGCATCACGCAGACATTGCCATACTGCACTGTGTTCGCTGTCAACGGGACGCAACTGATTTTTATGCTTCACCAGAGGCATTACCCAAGGACCTGCAACAACAATGCTCTCTTTGTTTGCAAGAGAGACATTTATACCGCGCGACAACGCTTTTTGAAGTGCAGGAATAGCTGCCACACCGGAAGATGCAAAGACAACATGGTCAATGTCACACTCTGAAACGATATATTCAAGTCCGGCTACACCGGACAGGTATCTGAAATTATCATATTTCGGGTTATGTTCGTCCGGCGCTGTTAGGCAAAGTGTTTCGGCTGAAAATTTTCTGCCGAGCTCTGTCAGCTTTTTGGAGTTTGATTTTGCCGCAAGTGCTTTTACGTCAAATATTTGCGGAAAATGAGAGCATATATCAAGTACGGAGGTACCGACACTCCCTGTAGCACCTATTACGGCAATTTTTATCTTATCAGACATTGGCGGCTATACCGAAGATCACAAATGCAAGAGTTGCGTTTATGAGTATGCTGTCAAAACGGTCAAGAAGTCCTCCGTGTCCCGGAATTATGTTGCCGGTATCTTTTACACCGGCCTCGCGTTTCAGCACGGATTCACCGAGATCACCCAGCTGTCCGGCAATTCCGCACAGAAGCCCCAAGAGCAGCAGGGGAAGAGGCGGAAAGAGGAATATAAGCGACATAAGACCGGCGGTGAAGAAACTGCCCACTACCCCACCGGCAAATCCCTCCCATGTTTTATGAGGGCTCACCTGACTGCAAAGCAGATGTTTTCCGAAACGGCTGCCTGTGAAATATGCCGCAACGTCACATGCCCATGTACACATAAATAAAGTTATCAAAAACATTGTTCCGTTCTCGCGTGAACGTATGAGAATCATAAACGACCACGGCAAAACAATATACGCAAGCCCCGAAACGGTTGCGCCTACGGAGACAAGCGCTGTGCTTTCTCCTGTTACCTGTCGTTTCATAACCTCCAAAAAAAGAGCAATGAACGAGACTACCGAAATGGAACATATTACTACGGTGCTGTCCATAATTCCCACAGATGCACCAATCAGCAGCAATGCCCCTGAAAGCATTACCAAAATATAAGATGCGTGAAGGGTCTCCGGCAGAAGTTTGTAAAATTCTCTCAATGAAAGCGTTGCCGCGGCAATGACTACTGCGCTCCAATAATACCCGCCAAGCAATATTCCTCCTATTATCACTGCAACGATAACTACACTGCTTACGGCTCTCATCTTAAAGTCAGGCAGAGAGTTAAACATTTTGTCAAGCATTTCCATAACGACGCTCCCTTTCATAGTAGTCTTTCACTGCTTCTTGCAGTGCGTTTTTGTCAAACTCTGGCCAATATTTATCAGTAAAATAATACTCGCTGTATGAACTCTGCCACAGCCAAAAGTTGCTGAGACGAAGTTCACCGCTTGTGCGTATTATTAAATCGGGGTCCGGCAGATCCGGAAGATAAAAATGTTTGCGCAGAATCTCTTCCGTTATCGGGGGTTTGATTCCTTCAGAAACTATTTTGTTGACGGCATCAAGAAGCTCTTTTCTTCCCCCGTAGTTGAGGCATACCACAAGCTGACGCTCAGTAAATTTTGCTGTTGCCTTTTCGGTGTCATCCAATATTTCAACTATATCATCGGGCAACGCCTCAAGGTCTCCGGCAAAACGAACATGCGTCTCTTCTTTACACAAGTCTTCTAACTTTGATTTCATGTAGTATCTGAAAAGCCCCATTAGCCCCATTACTTCGCCCTTTGGACGTTTCCAGTTTTCGGTTGAGAATGCATATAAAGATACGGTAGGGATATCAAGCTCCCTTGCCGCGCGAACTGTGCGCTCAACCGCACGGACACCTGCGTGATGTCCCATAATGCGCGGAAGATGCTTTGATTTTGCCCATCGTCCGTTGCCATCCATAATTATCGCAAGATGTTCAATTTTTTTCTTTTCCATGACTACCACCGAAATAAAATTACTATTTGCCGCGAACTTCGTCCCATGCACGTTTAACTTCCTGAATATCAATCCATGTGAGGTGTTTGGGGCTGCCCTCCTTGGAGCTTGCATTGCGCAGAAGGTAGCTCGGATGAAACATTGGCATCACCCGTATGCCGCGCCAGTCATACCAACGGCCGCGCAGCTTTGTTATGCCCTCATTAGTCTGCATTATCCAGCGTGTCGGTGTGTTGCCCAAAAGGACGATCAATGCGGGATTGATAAGCATGATCTGAGTTTGGAGATGCTTATTGCATAAAACCGTCTCCTGAGGCGAAGGAACGCGGTTTTCGGGCGGGCGGCACTTAACTATGTTTGTGATATAAACATCTTGGCGCGAAATTCCGGCAGCTGTCAGAATCTGTGTCAAAAGTTTCCCCGCCCTGCCGACAAACGGCATACCTTCGGCATCCTCGTCAGCCCCGGGACCTTCACCGATAAACATCAATTTACTGTCAGGGTCACCGTCACCGAATACGACCTTGCTGCGCGTTTCCGAAAGCGGACACTGTCTGCATGAGAGTGCTTTCTGACGAGCAGCCTCCCATAATGTTTTTTTTACATTTTCACGTTCGGAGGCTGACAGAGTCAGCACTCTGTTTGTATCCTCACTCATATTTCCACCCCCGCGATTTTAACGCTTATCCTTTTCACGTCAAGACCGGTAAAGTATCTCATACTGACTGCGGTGCGCTGACGAACCAAGTTGGCCACTTCTTCTAACTTTTTGTTTCCCAATGTCGCTACAATATCCAGATCAACACTCAAAGCGGCCTCGTCATGTGTATTTATCTCAATTTTTTTAATTGAGGCGACCTGCGGAGTTCCCGTTGCAATAAACGATGCCAGTTCTTCAAGTGCCTCTTTTTCAATATGGACATCTCCCTTAAAGCTGAAAGGTGGTCTGACTATCGTTTTTTCACCTTCGGATTTTTCCTTTGATCTCCAAAATACTCTCAACTGACCGACAAGCTTTCCGGCAAAGTTCTTTCTCACCAAAACGTGAGAGACGGGTATTACATGCTGTCCTTTGCTGTATCTTTCTCTCTGCGCCTTTAAGATCTCTTCCGGTGTTGCCACATCTTCTATATGTATAACCTGAGACGCAGGCGGTAAACCGAGCTTTCTTAATATCCTCGCTGCCATCCCTTCGGACGTTGCTATTACCATTATCCCGCATGGACCTATATTGTTGAAGTAGTCTACGACCTCTTGTCTATGGTCGTCAAATTCAAACAATGCCCTGCGTATCGCGCTTATTTGATTTCTTTCCGACTTCGCGCTTTTGCCGCATACGATGCTTCCCTTATGGACAACAAGCCCATCGTCAATTATATGGTCAGCATCAACAAGCGAGGCCACCAGCTGGGCTCTTTGGCTCTTCCCTGTGCCTGCTGAGCCTACGAATGCTGAAGTTTGATAATCAGATCGCCTGTCCATGGTTTTACGCTCTGTCTTTTAATCTTCAAACTCTATATCCGCACCAAGCGTACGAAGTTTTTCTCCAAGACTTTCGTAACCGCGCCATACATGCTGCAAATCGCACACAGTTGTTTCTCCCTCAGCAGCAAGCCCCATAATGATAAGAGCCGCGCCCGCGCGAAGGTTAGATGAATGTACCACTGTTCCGTTTAATTTTTTAACGCCGGTGATAATTGCGACATTATCCTGCATCTCAATTCTTGCACCGAATTTCTTAAATTCATTTATATGAAGAAGACGCGAGTCAAATACGCTTTCATTCACAATACTCGTCCCGTCGGCAACGGAAAGAAGTGCCATTATCTGAGGCTGAGTGTCTGTAGGAAAGCCCGGGAAAGGAAGTGTCTTTACAGAAATACCCTTTAGTCCGTTTGATGACACTCTTACCGATACAGAATCTCCGGTTACCGCAAATTCCGCTCCGGCATCTCTCATCTTATTCAGAATAGCTTCCATACACTTTTCTTCTATTCCTTTAAGCGTAACATCTCCACCGGTTATGACACCCGCCATCATATATGTGGCGGCTTCAATTCTATCGGGGATTATGTAACCGCTTGCGGAAGAAAGCTCTTCTCTGCCGATTATAACGATCCTTTCCGTTCCGTCACCTTTTATGTCCGCTCCCATAAGGCGCAAAACATCCGCAAGGTTTACAATTTCAGGTTCCTTCGCTGCGTTTTCAATGCAAGTTGTACCGGCCGCAAGCGTTGCTGCCATCATTATATTTTCCGTTGCACCGACCGACGGATAGTCCAACGTGACGGATGCTCCGTTCAGCCTTCCGGAAGAAGCGGATACAGCTCCGTTTTTAAGCTCTATATCCGCCCCCATTTTTGAAAGTCCTTTCAGATGAAAATCCAAAGGTCTGCTGCCAAGCACACAGCCCCCCGGAAGAGGGAGAAGTGCATGTCCCCATCGTGCAACAAGCGGACCTAAGACAAGCGATGATGCTCTCATTTTACGGACAAGATCGGTCGGGGTCTCGGTGTTCAATTTTTCAGGCACGGAAATTCTCATGCTGTGCCCCTCAAACTCAACCGAGGCACCGAGATTGCGCAGCAGATCACACATTGTCCGTATGTCATACAAATCAGGTACGTTGCTTAACGTAAGACTTGCATTTTTCAGAAGGATAGCAGCAGCCATAACCGGCAATGCCGCGTTTTTCGCGCCCTGCACATTTATTGTACCGGAGAGCTTTTTGCCGCCGCGTATTATTATTTTCTCAGGAAGTTTATTTTCTCCTTTGTTTTCCATTGTCTAAAACAGACTCTCTTTCAATACAGTCGCGATCTTAAGTGATGCAGTTCCGTCACCGAACGGCTGAGACTCGCATTTTTTCTCAATGGCTTGAATTGCGCCTTTGTCGTTTATAAGACGCATTGCCTCTTTGTATATCTTATCTCTGTTCACACCGACTAAAATACAACTGCCGTGTTCAACCGCTTCCGGTCTCTCTGTTACTTCTCTTAAAACGAGAACGGGTTTCTTTATTGAAGATGCCTCTTCCTGCACTCCCCCACTATCGCTCAATATGAACTTTGACTCGTTCATAGCCCACACAAAATCGGGATACTCAAGCGGTTCGCACAACACTACTCTATGATAGGAATCAAGATATTTATGTATGGTCTCTCTGACCGCGGGATTTTTATGCATCGGAATAAGCATCCACAAGCTTGGATTTGCTTCAAGCAGGTCGGTAAGTGCTTTGCATATTTCTTCCAACGGAGCGCCCCATGATTCGCGTCTGTGAGCGGTGACAAGCACAAAGGGAGCGTCCTTGGGAAGTGCGTTTAATTCGGTGCTTTCGGGCTTAATATGCTTTCCTATCGTATAAAAAAGCGCGTCTATCACCGTATTGCCTGTAACAGTTATGCGATCTTTATCTATACCTTCGGCAATAAGATTTTCTGCCGCAAGCTGCGTAGGGGCAAATCCCCACGTTATTATGCGGTCGGTAAGGACTCTGTTCATCTCTTCCGGAAAAGGAAGACGCATATTAAAGCTTCTTAGGCCTGCTTCAACGTGTCCGATCGGTATATTACGGTAAAATGCGGCAACAGCAGCCGCAAATGTAGTGGTCGTATCTCCGTGTACAAGTACGGCAGCAGGCTTCACCGCGTCAAAATACTCGCCCGCCCCCGTAATGACAGACGAAGTCACATAATCCAAAGATTGACGATCTTTCATTACGCGCAGATTTTTATCAGGTGTGAGCTTAAAGAAATCAATCACCTGGTCAAGCATTTCCAAATGCTGTCCCGTTGCAAGTACACGAACGTCAAAAGCTTCCTCTTTTGCCAATTCTATCGCCACGGGAGCCATTTTTATTGCTTCCGGTCTTGTTCCCATTACGCATACTATTTTTTTCTTCTCCAAAATAATACCCCCTGAACTTTCTCAGTGTAAAATCTCAAGAATATCAAGACCCAATAATCTATATCCGATACCCATTACCACAATGTGGGCAATTCCAAGTATCACAAGCACAACTGCCTTTGAACACCCTGCGTCCTGAAGCTTATGATGCGCGTGACCTCTGTCCGGAAGAAAAGGAGACTTTTTATGAAGTACCCTGCGAGTCATTGCGACAAGTGTGTCAATAACAGGCACTCCGCCAAGGAACAACAATATAAGCGAAAGACGGATAAATCCGGTATCAAATAAATTCGGGAAAATGCTCCATGCAAGTTCTGCCGAACAGATATAGCCGAGCAAAGTGCTTCCTCCGTCACCGAGGAACGTGCGCGGAGAAGGAAAATTCCACAGCAACACACCAAAGACAAGACCGCAGAAAGGCTGCCACGACAGAGACCCCAACATAAAAAAGGCGCAGAGAGACGTAAGAAGCGTTATCGTAAGGCACAAACCGTCCATTCCGTCTATCAGATTATACGCATTTGTTGCCCCCGTTACCCAAAATATAAGCAAGACCCTCTGCCAAAGCGGTACGGGCAAAGGATATATGACCCAAACTGCCGCAACAATATGAAATACCATTCTGAAAAGCGGCGGCAGAGAATGCATATCGTCCATATAACCGACAAGGAAGATAAGAGTTGCTCCGGTGGCAATGTATGGTACTTCAACTCCCAAATTGCCTGTAAAGAGCGCCCACACAAGATAACCGCTCCACAGGACGATACCTGCGCCGCGCGGCATTGTGACCGAATGTTTTTTCCTTCCCCCCGGCTTGTCAAGCAGACGAAATTCGCGAGCCAGTGCTATTGCCACAGGCGTCCCGACAAGCCCCCACAGAAAGGCAAAAAGTGTAAACAAATAGACCGAAAACAAATCTTATCCCCTTAAATTCAAATTATACGATTAGGTAAATCTAAACACCGGAATAATTTTCTCTTTCAAATGAGTGAATCTTCTCAAGGCGGCCTGAGTGACGTCCTCCCTCAAATTTCTCCTTAAGCCATGCGTCAACAATATCTATAGCAACATCGTAACCTATAACTCTTGCTCCGACTACAAGGACATTTGAATCGTTGTGGCGGCGGCTCATCACCGCAGTAAAATGGTCATGACACAGAGCGGCACGCACATTGCGCACTTTATTCGCCGTAATAGACATTCCGATTCCCGTACCGCAGACAAGCACGGCGCGTTCAGCATTTTCACACGATACAGCACTCGCCGCGGCAAAACCGAAATCGGGATAGTCCACCCTCGTATCTCCGGAGTGCGTGCCATAATCTACGACATCGTGTCCTTTGGATGTTATATATTCTTTGATCTTTTCTTTCAGTTCATACCCGGCATGGTCGGATGCAAGTGCTATCTTCATATCAATGCCCCTTTTCTGTTCTCTATATCGTAAATTTTGACAAAATCTCCGCGGAAAGCGTATAGGGATCGCACTTTCTCAGTGCAAGGGATTCAAGAAGTTCTTCCGTACGCTTCTCATTCCATGATTTCTCAACGATTGATGAAATTTCTCCGCGCAGTATCGCCTCAACTTCCATTTCAAGCTGCGTATAGCGGCGACGCTTGCCTTCGGAGCTTTCATTGAGATATGCGATATGTTTATTTATCGTATCCTTTACTTCTTCAACTCCGGTATTTTTGTACGAAGAAACAAGTGTAACAGGCGGAATCCATTCGCGCTGCCCAAGCATTTTAAGCATGACCTGAACGTCGGCGGCAACTTTGTCAGCGCCTTCTTTGTCTGCTTTATTCACAACAAACGTGTCGGCAATCTCCATAATACCGGCCTTCATTATCTGAACGTCATCACCCATACCCGGAGTAAGGACAAGGCAAACCGTATCGGCGATCTTGACGATATCAACTTCCGACTGCCCTACACCGACCGTCTCTATTATCACAACATCAAATCCGCACGCATCAAGTATAAGCGCTCCCTCGTGAGTACCGCGGCTCACTCCGCCCAAATTGCCTCGTGAACCCATGCTGCGTATAAAGACTCCATCTTCAACGGCATGATCCTGCATACGCAGTCTGTCACCAAGAATCGCTCCGCCTGTAAACGGACTTGACGGGTCAATGGCGATAACTCCGACCTTCTTGCCTTCAGAGCGGAACTGAGCTATAAGACGATTTACAAATGTACTCTTGCCGGCCCCAGGGCTGCCGGTTATGCCTATCACATGTGCATGTCCCGTGTGCGGATATATGGCTTTCATTATCTCTTTAGACGCAGGCGCCTCTGCTTCAACGAGGCTTATAAGTCTGCCTATCGCTCTGACATCTTGTCCGAACGCTCTCTCCAGCAATTTTTCCATAGCATTATTTCTCCTTGCCTGTTATATTTTCCCGTGCTGCAACCGCAGCAAATATTACCGTTTGATCCGATTGTTAAGCTTACAACCGCTAATCTCCGAACGATCCGCGTAAAGCATTTCAGCAAAAACAATTCTCCGAAAACATTCCCCCAAACAACAGATAATAAAATGAGAGGGCATACTCACCCTCTCATAATAATAACGCTAAATTGTGTATGTGTCACGTTTTGTTTTCAAAATACACACATTCCGCAGCCTCACATACCGTTGATCTGTTTCAGTGCCTCAACACAGACTTCAAGTGCACGTTTGCCGTCTTTTATTCCGACCATTGGCTGCTTGCCGTACTTTATGCAGTCAATAAAATGTTGAAGCTCCATTTTAAGCGGCTCTTTCTTCGGGAAGATAGGGTGTTCCGATACTTCCGTCATCCTTCCGTCTGTGCCGGAAATACAATGTCTGATCGTCATGTCCTGCGTTTCAAAATTCACGGTAACAAAACGTTCAGCCTCGGTTACTTCCATAATTCTCTCACGTTTTTCCGAGACCCTGCTTACAAGAATATGAGCAAGCGTTCCGTTATCAAAACGCAGCTGAACCGATGCTATGTCTTCATGATCGGTACGCACACGCCTACCGACCGCGGACATGGAGACGAGTTCCGCATTTACCATTGAGAGTATAATATCAATGTCATGTATCATTAAATCAAGCACAACACCGACGTCGCTTATTCTGGATGTGAACGGGCCGATGCGTTTTGTCTGTATAAAAATCGGATCGGTGATAAATTCTTTCGCGTTTACGACTGCGCTGTTAAAACGCTCTATGTGTCCCACCTGCAGAACAGTTCCTCGGTCTGAGGAAAGTTTAAGCAGTTCCTCTGCTTGCTCAACAGTTGTTGTGACGGGCTTTTCAACGAGTACATTAAGACCTCGTTTTATTGCGTTCTTTGCGATCTCAAAATGCCCTACCGTAGGCACGACAATACTCACAGCATCAAGGCTGTGTTTTTCCGCAAATGTATCAAAATCGCCATAATACGGTACATCTAACGGCTCGGCAACTTTTTTGGCACGTTCGGTATCTATGTCAACAATGCCGACCAACTCCGTTTCCGGCAGTTCGCTGTATATTCTTGCGTGATGTATGCCAAGGTGTCCCACACCTACGACACCTACTTTAATTTTATTCAAGATTACCACCTCGGGTACAGACTAAATACCTACACCGTTGTATTATCACAACTCAGATACAATTATTTGCCAAACCTGCCAAAAGAAAATTTCTATCCTTAGCATCACCCGCTCTGTATGAATAAAAATGCTCTTTGTCGCAGCAGGTACAAACATTATACACATAAATATTATTTTCACACACACCGCAGTCAAGCAGCTGGTGATGTATCTGCTTTTTTATGTCAAAAAAACAGCAGTCATCTCTCTCAATCACTGTATCCGGTTCAAAAATTTTAAGTGCAGACAATGTTGAAGGATCGTCTCTTCTGCGCGAATAACATTCTACGCCTATAGACGGCAGAATCCACGCCCATATTTTATCTCTGATTGGGTTGTGAAATCTTTTGTCAACAACGTCCATCGCATTGCGGACTATATTTTTCAAAGTACCGCTAAATCCGGAATGTAACAGCAACATCCACGGAGACTCCCCGGATGAGGCAATTACAATGGGGGTGCAATCCGCAAAGCGCAGACTTGAAAGCAAGTTGCCGCATAATTTATCAATCAATATGCCGTCTGCCTCGCTGCGTGACGGAAGCGGAGCTTCTTCCGATGCGTTTATTATCTTTACATCGTGTACCTGAATCGGTGCAACGAGTTCGGCATTATTGTACAGCGGAGAAAGTGATCTCCATATATTTTCAGGTTCGCCATACGAAGCTTCGGTGTATATGGACTTTCCGTAGAATTTCGCAAAGAATATTCTTTCAAGCGCAGGCGGCATTTTCAGATCTATTACCGTGGAATTTCCGTTAATGTCAGTCTTGAAGCCATTGAAGTTCATCTTTATGTTCCTTTATCCACCCTACAAGATAGAGACTGCCGCAGCAAAGCACAGGAGTACGATCTGATACGGATGCATTCAGTGCATCAATCGGCGACTTGTAACTTCTCTCTGCGTCAAGACCTGCGTCAGACGCAATTTTAAGCAGTTCATCTGCTTTCAGTGTCCGCGGATTATCCGGCACTTCCGTGCAGTATAGCCTTGCATTGAGTTTTTTCAGAATGTTTAAGGAATTAAATACCTCTTTATCTCTCATCATTGCTATGACAATGGATATTTTTTTATTTCCGAAAATGCTTTCAACAGTCTCCGTAATCCTTTCCATTGCGTGTTCATTGTGACCGCCGTCAACTATAATGGGAAGTTCTTCCGAAATGATCTCCATTCTTCCCTGCCAACAAGTTGCCGCAACTCCCGTATTTATACTCTCGCGTGTGATTTTTGTAAATTTTTCGGAAAGTATTTCCGATGCCAATACCGCAAGCCCTACATTTTCTGTCTGAAATGTTCCTACAAGCGGAGTTTTAAGAGTATATGAGGTCTGTGGAGTCTTGATCGTGAATTTAGTTCCGCGAAGTGAATATTCTGCTGCCGTGATCTTACACTCCTCGGAAAATATGTGATGCTTTGTTGAATGAAGCGCGGCAGCCTCAGTGAATTGTTCGTTAATAATTTTGTTGCCCGCAAAAACAGCCGGAGCGTCCGGACGCATAACGGCAAATTTTTCCGCTGCTATCTTTTCAAGTGTATCGCCTAAATATTCGGTGTGATCCATCCCTATGGACGTTATTATACTGAGGACAACATTTCCCAATATGTTGGTAGCATCATATCTTCCGCCCATACCGGTCTCAAATATGGCTATGTCGGGTTTTTCATCTGCTGTGATCATAATTGATGCAACAGTAAGTATTTCAAAAAAGTTTGGTCTGTTTCGCGAAAGATAATTTGATGTGCTGACAATATCCGAAATTTTGTCAACGGCATTGAGCCAAATTCTATCTGAGACACGATCTCCGTCAATTTCAAGCCTTTCGGAGAAATCAACAAGGTGTGGGCTTGTGTTCAGCACGCATCTGTATCCCGACTTTCTTAATATGGAATACAACGTTGCCGCAACAGAGCCTTTGCCGTTTGTACCGGCTATATGTACCGATGCAAATTTATCCTGCGGCATACCGCAGGCATAAAGAATTGACGCAACGCGGCCAAGCCCGGCCGTTATCGTCGGGCTTGACAGCTTTTCAATGCGTCTTTGGACCTCACCGAAGTTTGTTTTATACATCAAGGTCTAATCCGCTAAACTCTTTATGTTTTCTTTTATGCGTGCGTATTTAGCCTCGTTGTCACTCAGAGCGTTTTTCTCTTTTTCTATGACTTCCTTGGGCGCTCTTGCAACAAATTGCTCGTTGGCAAGTTTGCTCTTGCTCTTTGCAATATCCTTCTCAAGCTTTGCAAGCTCATTTTCCAAGCGCTTAATTTCTTTGGGTACATCAAGAAGATCGCCTACCGGCAGATATACTTGAACGTTATCAAGTATATAGGACAATGATTTGTCAGGTTTTCCGCTTCCCTCCTCAAACGTGAGTTTTTCTATCTTTGAGAGAAGTTTGATCTGATCCTCTGTCGCTTTGAGCAACAGCTTTTTCGCATCATCCTGCACTGAGAGCACTGCTTCCGGCACCATCTGCTGAGGTGCTATGTGAGCCTCGGCACGAAGATTGCGTATCGCTCTTATTGTATCCTGCACTGTTGACATATCTTCAAGCACGGATCTGTCAACAGCATCAACGCGCATTTTCGGCCATGAGGTGTGTTCTATAAGGTCTGTGCCGAATGGGAAAGCGTGCCACAGTTCCTCAGTAACGAATGGTATGATCGGGTGCAGAAGTTTCAGAACATCTTCAAAGACCGCAAGGAGTACAGCCTGCGTTGTCTTTCTGCGCTCTTCGCCTTCATCGCCGCGCAGTGCCGGTTTTGAAAGTTCAAGATACCAGTCGCACAGTTCTCCCCACGTAAAATCATACATCAGCCTTGCGGCCTCACCAAAGAAGTAACCGTTAAGCAGACGTGTTATCTCCGCCGACACTTCAGAAACACGATTCATTATCCATTTATCGTGAAGCCTCATATATTTGTCTTCAATTACCGCGTTTACATCTGCATCTTCAAGGTTCATCAGAGCAAATCTGCTTGCGTTCCACAATTTATTCATGAAGAGACGGTATGTTGAAATTCTCTCTTTTGAGAGGAATATATCACGCCCCTGCACGGTAAGAGATGCCATAGTCAGGCGAAGCGCATCCGCACCGTATTCTTTTACGATAATAAGCGGATCTATGACGTTTCCGCGCGACTTGCTCATCTTTTGACCTTTTTCGTCTCTGACAAGTGCATGAATGTACACATCACGGAACGGAACTTCACCCTTCATTCCCTCAAGTCCGAACATTATCATTCTCGCGACCCAGAAGAATATAATGTCAAATCCGGTCACAAGCACAGAGGTAGGATAGAATTTCTTGAGTGTATCCGTATTATCCGGCCAACCCATAGTTGAGAACGGCCACAATCCGCTTGAGAACCACGTGTCAAGGACATCCTCGTCCTGATGGATATTTTTGCTGCCGCACTTAGCACATTTACACGGAGTATCCTCCGCAACGGTAACTTCGCCGCAATCATCGCAGTACCACGCGGGTATTCTGTGTCCCCACCACAACTGACGTGAAATACACCAGTCGCGGATATTCTCCATCCACTGGAAATATACATTCGTCCACTGCTCGGGTATGAATTTTATTTTTCCTGCCTTAACGGCGGCAACACCGGCATCGGCAAGCGGTCTTGTACGCACAAACCACTGTTTTGAAAGATACGGCTCTATGACGGTATGGCAGCGATAACAGTGACCGACAGAGTGTTTGAGATCTGTGATTGAGAGAAGTGTCCCGTCTTGCTCCAAATCTTTCACTATTGCCTCACGTGCTTCTTCCCTATCCATGCCTTCATACTTTCCGGCGTTTTCATTCATGATCCCGCGTCCGTCTATAACTTGAATCTGTTCAAGGTTATGACGCTGTCCGACAAGGAAGTCGTTGGGGTCATGAGCCGGTGTAATCTTGACGCATCCTGTTCCGAACTCCGGATCAACCATATTATCTTCTATAACGGGAATAACTCTTCCTACGAGCGGAACTATGACTTTCTTGCCTACAAGATGACGGTTCTTTTCGTCGCGCGGGTGAATTGCGATCGCAGTATCTCCCAAAATCGTCTCCGGACGTGTTGTCATTACGATAACGCCGCCCTCTTCTCCGTCCGCAAATTTGTATGAAAGCTCATAGAACTTTCCGTCCTTCTCCTCATGTTCAACTTCAAGGTCGGAGAGAGCTGTTTGACATCTCGGGCACCAGTTGATGAGATATTTTCCTCTGTATATAAGTCCCTTGTTGTAAAGCTCAACGAAGATCTTACGAACGGCACGCGAAAGCCCTTCGTCCATCGTGAAACGCTCTCTGTCCCAATCACACGAAGCACCTAATTTTTTAAGCTGATTTATGATCGTACTGCCGTACTTTTCTTTCCATTCCCACACACGCTTTACAAACTCTTCTCTGCCTAAATCGTGTCTTGATATACCATCTTTTGCAAGAGAGCGCTCAACAACATTCTGCGTAGCTATGCCGGCATGATCCGTGCCGGGCAGCCACAAAACTTCATACCCCTGCATTCTCTTTGTTCTGCTCAGTATATCCTGCAGCGTGTTGTCAAGCGCATGTCCGACGTGGAGAGAACCGGTCACGTTCGGCGGCGGTATTACAATAGAAAACTGTGGCTTTGCGGAAGTTTCGTCAGCCTTAAAGAGACCTTCTTCAACCCACTTCTTGTACCACTTATCTTCAATAGGTACAGGATCATAGCTCTTTCCCAATGTTGTTTTATTTGTATCCATAACATTTCCTCCCGATGCTTGCTCGGTGGCAAGATTGTTTCTATTTTTTATTCCTTAGATCCGGTCGTTCCGGAAGTCTTATAGTCTGCTGCCCTTCTCTTCCATTTCGTCAAGCCTTGTCATTTCAGCCAAGGCGTCTTCAATACCTTCACGCAGCTTTTGTGTCTCGTCATTATTGATGCCTGATGTCATAAAAGGCGGAAGCATAGAATCAAGACCTTTGCGCAGTATTGCATCGTACTGCTGCCTGCGTTTACCACGGGATATTTTATCGCATTTCGTGAAAACAATGATCCTCGGCATATCCATTCTATCAAGCCATTCTGTCAGCTCAAAATCATTTGCAAGCGGACCGTGACGAAAATCAATAAGATGGACAACATAAGATATTTGTCTGTCCTGACTGAAATAATCATCTATAAGTCTCCACCACTGTCGCCGTTCGTCTTTTCCGCGTTCCGCATATCCATAGCCGGGCAGGTCAACAAGATAAAATTTTGATCTCGCCGTGACAACGTTATAAAAATTTATGCTGCGTGTCTTGCCGGGCTTTGAACTTACTTTTGCAATTTTTTGTTCAAGCAGTGAATTTATCAGCGTTGACTTACCGACATTTGATCTTCCGACAAACACGATTTCGGCATCAGATGCAGGCGGAAGCTGTCCGTTATTGAATGCAGTGCAAAAAAGCTGTGATTTCCATACAGCCATTACAAAACACTCTCCGCAAGCACTAACTTCATCACTTCATCTACATCCGAAACAAAATGAAGATTGACACCGCTGAGAACCCATTCAGAGAGTTCATCGGCATCGGATCTGTTGGCTTCCGGCAGGATTATCTCACTTATTCCATATCTCTTTGCAGCAAGTATTTTTTCTCTTATACCGCCAATAGGAAGCACTTCTCCGTGAAGCGACATCTCGCCTGTCATTGCGTATTGCGCATTTAATCTGCGTCCGGTGAGAGAAGATACAAGCGATACCGTAAGAGTGATTCCCGCAGACGGTCCGTCCTTTGGTACAGCTCCAGCCGGAACGTGTATATGAATATCTTTCTTTGTCCACTCAAAACCCGATAACCCTAAAGCATCCGCGTTTGACCGAATATAGGCAAGAGCATTTTTTGCCGACTCCTGCATTATATCTCCCAAATTGCCCGTATATGACAGCTCTCCCTTGCCTTCCATTAAGGCAGACTCAATCAGAAGAACATCTCCGCCGGACTCTGTCCATGCAAGTCCTATTGAAATACCGACAGATCTGTCTTTCGGAAGTTTTGTGAGATGCAGTTTCGGCGCACCTAATATCTCTTTTGCCTTAGCCTTTGATATACTTTTTCCGGCAGAATCATTTTCAGTCAGTTCCGTTGCTGTTCTTCGCGCGATCTTGCACAGCTGACGGTCAAGTGAACGAACTCCCGATTCCATCGTATAAGAGGAGATTATATCTTTCAGCACGGAATCGGATATTTTGAAATTGTCCTTTGTCAAACCGTGTTCGGTAATTATCTTGGGGATAAGATGTTTTCTCGCAATATTAAGTTTTTCTTCCATTACATAGCCCGAAAGATGAATCACCTCCATGCGGTCAAGCAGAGGACGCGGAATGGTATCGGTTGAATTGGCGGTCGTTATAAACATAACATTGCTCAGATCAAACGGCACTTCAAGGAAATTATCCACAAAGTGACTGTTCTGCTCCGGGTCAAGTGCCTCAAGCAGCGCAGATGACGGATCACCCCTGAAATCAGAGCCCAATTTATCAATTTCGTCCATAAGAATCAACGGGTTGTTTGAACCGCACTGTTTGATCTTCTGTATAATGCGCCCGGGCAGCGCTCCGACGTATGTTCGTCTGTGTCCGCGAATCTCGGCCTCGTCACGCATACCCCCGAGTGATATGTTTATGAATTTGCGCCCCATTGCTCTTGCTATGGAACGCCCCAACGATGTCTTACCTACGCCGGGGGGACCGACAAAACAGATGACCTGTGCGCGCATATTGTTGCCTGCGAGTTTCTTTACCGCAAGATATTCCACGATGCGCTTCTTTACATCATCAAGACCGTAATGATCCTCATTCAATACTTTTTTTGCATTTTTAATGTCAAGACAGTCCTCCGTTGACTTATTCCACGGCATTTCGGTCAGTGTTTCAATATACGAACGTGAAACAGCTGCCTCGGGAGAGAGTGGCTGAAGCTTTGCAAACTTGGAAATTTCTTTTTTGGTACGCTCAAGAATATTTTCCGGCATTCCCGATCGTTCCGCAGCAATACGCAGTTCATCTGCTTCACTTTCGGGGCTTTCATCGCCCAATTCTTCGTTTATGACTTTCAGTTTTTGCTGAAGGTAATAATCATGCTGTTCTTTGTCAATTTCGGAATGTACTCTCTGCTCAATTTCATTTTCAAGCTCAAGCATTATATTCTCATTCATCATAATCGCAATGAGTTCGTTAAGGCGAGCTTCGGCATCTATTGTCTCAAGAATCTTCTGCTTATCGGAAAATTTAATGTGAGCGTGCGACGCGGCTACGTCACAAAGTATCTCAGGATCGTCAATATCGTCCAGAGAAAGCGAAATGTCCGGCGGCATTATCGGATCCAGATGGCAATATTTTTCAAATTCGCGCAGTAACAGACGCATTTTAGCACTGATTTCCGGTGTTCTTTCAATCGTTTTCTGCCTTAATATCTTACACGATGCGATCAGAACGGACGGAGTTATTTCGTACCGATTAACTTCTGCCCTGTTCATCCCCTCAACCATAACTTTCATACTTCCGTCGGGCATACGCATATTCTGTCCGAGTTTTGCCAATGTGCCGATTCTGCACAAGTTTTCCTCTTTCAAAGTATCCGAAAAAGGCTGTCTTTCAGGCACAATAAGCACTACCCTCGCATTTTCCCATGCCTCTTCCACAGCGCGAATGGAAATGGGGCGATTGATAAGGATCGGGGAGACGACCCCTGGAAAAATTATTATATCCCTGATAGGAATCACGGGACATATAGTCATTCTGTTAGCCGCCATTTGACACCTCCGCAGAAATAGCCGGCTTTTCCGTCCCGTCTATTACTCCCTTTGTTATCGTAATAGACGCAGCCTTGCTGCACATTGACGGTATTTCATATTGAATGTTGAGCATCGTTTTTTCAAGAATGGATCGCAATCCCCTTGCGCCGGTGTTAAGGGAAGCTGCTTTTCTTGCTATTGCCTCAACCGAATCGTCCGTGAAATTGAGTTCCACATCTTCAAGCGAAAATAGTTTTTTATACTGTTTCAGCGGCGCATTCTTAGGTTCTTTAAGTATATGGATCAAGTCATCTATTGAAAGAGCATCCAACGCCACAAGGACAGGCACTCTGCCGACAAATTCCGGTATGAAGCCATACTTGCATAAATCATCCGGCTCAAGCATTTTCAGCAGCTCTGTTTCGCTTTCGCGTTCTGATTTTGATTTCACGCCTGCACCGAACCCAAGCTGTTTGTCGCTCACACGCTGCCCTATGATTTTATCAAGTCCATCAAAAGCACCGCCGCATATAAACAGGATATTGCTCGTATCCATCGGTATCGTCTCCTGGTTGGGGTGCTTGCGCCCTCCCTTGGGCGGTATGTTCGCCACAGTACCTTCAATAATCTTCAGAAGAGCTTGTTGAACACCTTCTCCGGAGACATCGCGTGTAATTGAAGTTGACTCTGATTTTCGTGCTATTTTGTCAATTTCATCAATGTATATAATTCCGCGCTCCGCGGCTTCCGTATCATAATCGGCAGCCTGAAGCAGACGAAGCAGAATATTTTCAACGTCCTCTCCCACATAACCGGCCTCCGTGAGAGTTGTTGCGTCCGTCATTGCAAATGGGACACTGAGCTTTTTGGCAAGAGTCTGTGCAAGAAGAGTCTTGCCGCTTCCGGTGGGGCCAACAAGCAGCACGTTGCACTTTGGCAGTTCCACATCGTTGCTTTTGTCCTTATTGCTGATAAGTCTCTTATAATGGTTATACACAGCAACGGAGATCACTTTTTTTGCAAGATCCTGTCCGACAACATACTGATCAAGAAATTCTTTGATCTCAGTCGGTTTGGGCAGTTTATCAAGCGACAGCACAGATCTTCCGTATTCAATATTGTCTCTTTCTTTGCGAAAACCCGCATAGTCGGACAACAAATCAAGGTCGTCGCCGCTCATTGTCATAAGACAAAGCTGCACGCAGTCCGAACATATAAACACATTTGACTGCTGACTGCGAAACAGCCTTGCAACTTCGTTGCGACCTTTGCCGCAAAACGAGCAATGCCCTTTTTTCTTTTCAGAGTCCTTTGTCGTATCAGCCATTTAATTTACCACCCTGTATTAAACGAGGGGATTTCACAACAGAAACCCCCTTGTGATGAATCGTTTATCTGCGAGTATCTTTCCTACCGCTTATCAATGATCTTGTCAATAAGACCGTACTCAAGCGCCTCTTCGGCGGTCATAAAATAGTCTCTGTCGGTATCTGACTTAATCTTATCAAGCCCCTGACCTGTATGCTTTGCCAAAATAGCATTGAGCTTTTCACGTGTTTTGAGAATTTCTTTAGCATGTATCTCAATGTCAGAGGCCTGTCCCTGCATACCTCCAAGGGGTTGATGTATCATAATCTTTGCATTCGGCAAAGCAATACGCTTGCCTTTTTCTCCGGCGGTCATAAGGACAGCAGCCATACTCGCAGCCATTCCGAGACAAATTGTTGAGACATTCGGACGTATATACTGCATGGTATCGTATATGGCAAGCCCGGCACTCACAACACCTCCCGGGCTGTTGATGTATAACGATATGTCCTTGTCGGGGTCTTCGCTCTCCAAAAATAGCAGCTGCGCCACGACAAGGTTTGCCACACTATCGTCAATCTCAGTACCGAGAAAAACTATCCTATCCTTAAGCAGACGGCTGTAAATATCGTAAGAGCGTTCGCCTCTTCCCGATTGCTCAACGACCATGGGAATGTAATAACTCATACGTTACGCCTCTGCCTCCGGTTTCGCTTTCGGTTCTTTCGTCTTTACGTTCTCAGCTATGAACGCTATAGTTTTATTCCTGCGCACACGCTCCATAAAACTTAAAAACCTCTCTTTGTCACCTTTAACATACTGAATCAACTTTTTGGGCTCAACGCCGGACATCAGTGCTGCCTTTTTAATTTCAAGCACAATTTCATCGGGCTTTGCATTTATATCGTTTGCTTCAGCTATTGCCTCTATGACAAGTGAGCGTTTGACTATCCTCTCTGCTGTCTTTTTTAAGTCAGCTTCGTATGCTTCTTTTGTTGTCCCACTCTTTTCAAAGAAGTCGTCCATATCTTTGAATATGCCTTCTCTTTTGAAGCGTTCTTCCTCGTCTTTTTTCAGAGCCTCTGTTTCGCGGTTAATGAGAAGTTCCGGAACATCTACCTCAGACTTATCTGTTATATTCTCAATGGCAAGACTCTCAAATGCCTCTTTGGATCTTCTTGCCGCATCGTTCTCAAGCTGCTTTTTGACAAGCACACGGAAATCTTCAACAGTTTTCTTGCCCGTGTGCATAAGGCCTGTCACAAATTCGTCTGTAAGTTCGGGCAATTTCTTTCTCATAATGCCCATGATCTCAATCTCGTAACGGCTCTTATGAGCGTGATCTTTCTCGGCATCTTC
>JAUNMU010000008.1:27083-33992 GCA_030531745.1 Synergistes sp.
CTCATTTCAAACTTGACAGTAAATGAGTACGCCTCACCCTCGTTGAGCTTCTCCGCTTTGATCTCAGGTGTATCAATGAGATCAAGCTCATACTCATCAATCATTTCGTCAATACCATCGGAAACGAGCGTTTCAAGCGTCTCTGCAAGCACCGTTGGCTTTGGAAAATAAAGCTCCATCATTTTCCTCGGCATCTTTCCTTTGCGGAATCCGGGAACATTAGCCTGACTTGAAATTTTTCTGTAGGTAACGCTTATAGCCGCGGCTACCTCTTCGGCTGTATATGTAGCCGAAAGCTCCATTACGTTTTTTTCCTGCTTCAAGATCTCTGTTTTCAATTTATAGAACCCCTTTCAAAAATCCATTGCATTACATTCAACCGTAACATTCTAACACAAATCTGCGCTTTGCACACATTTTTTTGTGATTTCCGTAAAATTTTTATTGAAACAGCAAACGATGCCTGCAGAGAGTTGCAATACGTTTGACCTGATTTATCCGTTATGTTAAAATTTTAGGTGACGTGGGACACTGTGTTATGTGCGTTGGAAGGATGGAGACAATGGCTTTCGGTCCTGAACTTGTATGGGTGTGGAAGTGCGCCCTATCTTCATTTACAGGCAGACGTGTACAGAGGGCAGAAGGAGCAAATTCCGCTCTTGCACTCTCTTTCGGTACATCGGAAATATTTATTTCGTGGGCTTCCGCAAGGTGTGGTGTCTGCGTCATTTCGCAAAAAGAGCGCAAAAACCTATTTTCATCGTCTGAAAGCATACCGCCTATAACAAATGCTCTTAAAAGCCGCATAATCGGTGCTGAGTTGACCGATGTACAACAGATAGCTCGCGATAAGATTCTCAAGCTTTCATTCAAAAAATCCATAGGAGCCGGTTTTCCATTCATCTGCCACATAATAGCAGAGGTTATGGAACGCTATGCAAACGTCGTTTTAGTTGATGCAGATGAAAATATAATTGAAGCGGCAAAACATTTTCATACATACGATAATACATTCCGCACTATTTTGCCCGGTCTGCCCTATCATCTGCCTCCGCGCTACAACGGAATTTCGCTTGAAGAGTGGCTTGCCGCACCTGATGCTGCCAAGCTATCCTCAGTTGCAGGATTTGGCAAAAAATTTCTCGCGTCTCTCTCAGGTATGCCTACAGAAGATGCTGCCACGATACTTTCGTCATACTATTGCGACACGAATAAAAGCGATTTTACCGCGCAAAGTATCGGCAGCTATGTGACTGCGGCACCCCTTTTGCTGCCGTCAGCCAAACCGCTGGACGAACAGGAAACCGGCAAATATCTGACGCTGAGATCTATCGGAGTCGCGTCGGTTGAGGCACGCAAAAAGCGTGCGGCCGCCGTCATTCAAAAAGAGATCCTAAGACGGGAGAGACAGACGCAGGACATAAACGATCTTATCAATAAAAACAAATCTGAGATCTTCAAAAAATACGGAGAGTTGATAGTAGCCAATCTGTGGAGATTGAATCAAAACGTATCGGAAGCACGGCTGACCGGATATGACACAGACGGCAACGAATACGAGATGAACGTGCCTCTTGATTCGTCTGTTTCACCAAAGAAAAATGCCGAAAATTACTTTGCAAAATACAAAAAGCTGACTGCCGCAGCAGACCGTGCGGCGCAGCTGCTGCCCAAAATAGAAAGTGAACTGAACGATCTTGGCGAACAGCTGACGCTTCTTTCATCAATTTCAGATGCTGAAGACCTATCTATGGTAGAAGAAGAACTCGGAATAGCAGCCCCCAAACGACCGCAGAGGAATGTACACCGAAAGAAAGAAATACTGCCTCCGCACCGCCGCTTTGAATTTGACAACGCGATCGTCTTTGTCGGGCTTTCCGCAAAAGGCAACAGATATGTAACATTCAAAACAGCACTGCCAGATGATATATGGTTTCACGTTCAAGGAGTGCCGGGCGCACACATTATCCTGCGAATTTCGCAGCAGACCTCGGAGAATGAGATTGAACGGCTAAAACAGTTCTGCGCTTCGCTCGCCGTGTTTTACAGCAAAGCAAAGGGAGAAACAAATGTGCGCGTTGATTTTACAATGAAAAAATATGTTACACCTATACGCGGCGGAATCGCAAACGTGACCTACAGGGAATTTTCCACGATCTACGCCTCATCGGATTACGCTTCGGCAGAGACGAATATAAAAAGTCACTGATTAGACACTGATTATTGATAATCCAATAAATACTTGAATATTTATCTCACTGCGGGCGGCGGAGCCGACAGCCTGCCTGTGCCCCGTAGTGGTATGCCCTGAAAGGGTACGCAGTATCCGGCGGCTTTAAGGACGCTCGGCGTACAGTAGGGTAAAACAAAAGCTGTCGTTAGGCGTTGTGGATGCAGTGTAGTGCGTTACACTGCCACACATCACTGATTTATCGTTCTAAAGCCACTGGTTCCTGCGTACCCACAGGGGGCATACCCCTACGGGGCACAGGCAGGCTGACGCTTCGCGTCCCGCAGTAAGACTAAGGGAACCGCTGATTATATGCACCGTTCGGCAGTTCCCTTGTATATACCCTATTTTATCCCCTGCATATTTCTATTGATCTTGATGCTCCTATTCTGTCTGCGCCTGCTTCTATCATTGCAAGTGCGGTGCGTGCGTCATGTATTCCGCCTGCGGCTTTTATTTTCATTCTGTTTCCGACTGTACTGCGTATAAGACGTATATCTTCTTCCGATGCACCTGATGCCGCAAAGCCGGTTGACGTTTTTATAAAATGTGCGCCGGCTGCCTCTGCCAACTGACACGCACAAATTTTTTCTTCTGTCGTAAGCATGCAAGTTTCAATGATAACCTTTACAGTACATTGAGGTACGGATCTAACTACCGCCCTTATGTCATCTGCAACCGCCTTGTACGCGCCATCTTTCAGCAAGCCTATGTTCATTACCATATCAATCTCATTTGCGCCGTCTTCCGCAGCTTTTTGCGCTTCCGCGCATTTTGCGGCAGTGCTTGCTGCTCCGAGGGGAAAGCCCACCACGGTGCATACTGCGACATCGGTGTATTCAAGACACGTTGCTGCGATCTCAGTCCTTGAGGAATTGACGCAGACAGATGCAAAGCCATGTTTTGCGGCTTCTACGCAAAGTCTGCAAATATCTTTCTCGGATGCGTCCGCTTTGAGATTTGTGTGGTCAATGTATTGTGCCAAATTCATTTTTATACCTCCTTCCGCATAGTGATTCTAAGGAACCACTGATTATATGCACCGTCTGCGTCACAGGCAGTCCGCGCCTGTGGCTCCAACGTATTGATATACGCCTCCGCCCCAGTCGCGGACTGCCTGTTTAGCATCCGGCACATCTAATCAGCGGAAGCCGCTACCGTGTTTATCTGTCAAAAACGAATTAATCAGTGTGTCCCTAATGATTTTTACTGCAATACCCTACGCCAAAATAATAAAAAGCTGCTGCCGCGGCGAGTATGGCAACAGCCCTTTTGTTTTTGTACTGTGTTATCCTCCAAGATACGCCTTTACTACACGTTCATCGGTCAGCAAATCACTGCCTTTGCCTTGAATCGTTATTTCTCCGACCTCAAGAACATAGGCATAGTCGGCGATCCTCAGTGCCGCAAATGCGTTTTGCTCAACAAGCAAGACCGTTTTCCCCTCATGATTTATATGTCTTATTATATCAAAGACCTCTTCAACAAGGATGGGCGCAAGTCCCATTGACGGCTCATCAAACATGACAAGTTCCGGATCGCTCATAAGGGCACGTCCCACCGCAAGCATCTGCTGTTCGCCGCCTGAAAGTGTACCGCCCTTCTGCCAGTCGCGCTCGCGCAGACGTGGGAAGAGCTTGAATGCACGCTCTATCCCTGCGTCTACCTCGTCATCTCTCTTGTTGTAACCACCGAGACGCAGATTTTCAAGTACCGTAAGATGGGGAAAGATTCTTCTTCCTTCGGGGCAAAGCGCTATGCCTCTGTCAAGAATCGTTTCGGGCATAAGACCGAGAAGATGCTTTTCTTTCCATGTTACGCTTCCGGAAGATGCTTTTACAAGACCGGCAATGGCACGCAGTGTACTGCTTTTGCCTGCACCGTTTGCGCCTATCAGCGTAACTATTTTCCCGACGGGGACATCAAGTGAGATTCCGCGAAGTGCGTGTATTCCCCCGTATTTCACGCCTAAATTTTTAACTTTAAGCATTGTCTCCCGCCTCCTTGCCGAGATAGGCCTCTATTACACGTTTGTTTGTGCGAATATCCTGCGGAGTACCTTCAGCTATCATCTGACCGTAATCTATAACTCTGATCCACTCCGATACGCCCATAACGACTTTCATATCATGCTCAATAAGCATTATAGTGACATCAAATTTATCTCTTATCTCGCGTATAAATTCCATCAGTTCTCCGCTTTCCTGCGGATTCATTCCGGCTGCAGGCTCATCAAGCAAAAGGACTTTCGGCTCCGTTGCAAGAGCCCTTGATATTTCAAGACGTCTCTGCGCTCCGTACGGAAGCCCTGTGGCAACTTCATCGGCAAGTGAATCAAGTCCGACCGCAGCAAGCAAGTTCATTGAGCGCTCGCGCATCTCGTTTTCCTCACGTCTGAATGATGGGATAGGAAGCGCCCCTGCCCACCACGGAGACTTTTGACGAACCCAACAGGCAGTCATAACATTCTGAAGAACTGTGCCGCCTGAAAACAGACGGATGTTTTGGAACGTTCTTGCGATTCCCGCTTTACAGACAAGATGCGGCGGAAGATTGGTAATATCACGGTCTTCAAATATTATCTTTCCGAACGTAGGTCTATAAAAGCCCGTTATCATATTGAATACGGTCGTCTTTCCGGCGCCGTTCGGCCCGATGAGGCTTGTTATGGATCCATGTTTCAGCTCTATCGTAAGTCCGCTTACGGCAGTCAGTCCTCCGAACTTTATTCCAATGTTGTCCGCCCTGAGTATTACATCATTCATTTGAGGCAGCCTCCTTCTTTCCCGTAAGTCTCTTTACAAAACGTGCCGCGCTGTCCCAACTGAATTCATATCCGCCTATTATTCCCTCTCGTCTGTATAGGATAATGAAAAGCAGAACCACTGAGAACATAAGCATTCTCATTCCGGGCATTCCTGCGATTTCAAATGAACCGATAGTCATATCTTCTTCAACAAAGCGGAGCCACTCAAGCAAGACTGTTATAATGGTAGTTCCTACAACAGAGCCTGTTATTGAGCCGAGACCGCCGACCACAACATACATAAGAATGTTGTATGTAAGCTGGAAGTTGAACATTTTTGGATCTATCGTGGTAATGAGACTTCCCATAAGAGAGCCGCCAACTCCAGCAAAGAATGCTCCGACTACGAATGAAATAGTCTTTGTGCGGAATGTATTTATTCCCATTGCCTTAGCAGCCACTTCATCGTCACGAACCGCACGAAGCGTGTTGCCAAAGTTGCTTGAAAGCAACTTTATTATTATGTACAGTGTGAGTATGCACCAAAAATAATTCCAACCCAAATTAGCGTACGGTGGAATACCTTTCAATCCAAGCGCTCCGTTTGTTACTGTCGTGGTATTTGTGAAAATGACACGGATTATCTCTCCGAAACCAAGCGTGGCAATTCCAAGATAATCTCCGCCAAGTTTCAGACACGGCAGAGCGATCAAAAGACCGACCAACGCAGCCGCAAGCCCACCTGCAACTACGGCGACAAAGAAAGGAGCATGCATAACATTAAACGGCCACATCATAGGCTCAAGTATAAACATCATTTCCTTTTGTGCCGATGGAAGTATAAGAATTGCAGTTACATACGCACCTATTGCCATAAATCCGGCATGAGCGAGAGAAAACATACCGGTGAATCCGTATATGAGATTGAGGCTGACAGCAAGGATTATGTTGATAGCGACAAGATTAAGCACCTGAATTTTATATCCGTCAAGCGAACTCTGAGCTAACCGAAGAAATAGCGCAAGAATAACTATGCACACAACATTGGCAAGGATTTTGGTTGAGTTTTTCATTATATTTTGTCCTCCAGTTTTTCTCCCATAAGTCCGGTCGGCTTATAATAAAGGATCAGTATAAGAAGGATAAAAGCAAACGCATCTCTGTATCCCGAAAGTGACGGGAAAAATGCGACAAGCATGATCTCTATAAATCCAAGCATAAGACCGCCTATCATAGCCCCCTGGACAGAACCGATACCGCCGAGGACAGCCGCGATAAATGCTTTAAGCCCCGGGAAGACCCCCATAAAAGGATTGACCTGCGGATACCTCAGTGCCCACATGATGCCTGCCGCAGCAGCAAGGGCAGAGCCTATCGCAAAGGTGAGGCTTATTATTCTGTCTACCTTAACACCCATAAGGCGCGTAGTCTCAATGTCGCGGGATATGGCGCGCATCGCAAGTCCGGGATTTGTGTGGTAGAGCATCCAAAGAAGTGCCGCAACAAGCACAAATGTTATAATGGGAACAAAAATTGCAAGAGGAAGGATTCTGACATTGCCGAGATTTATTACGGTAACAAGAGGATCGTAACTTGGCATTGGCTTCGGTACCCCCGTAAAGATCACAAGGCATAGATTCTCTATAAAAAACGAAACGCCGATAGCCGCGATAAGGGCAGATATACGCGGTGCCTTACGAAGCGGCTGATAGGCGATTTTATCAATAATAAAGCCAAAAAGTCCCGTAGCTATTATGGATACAATGACAGCAGGAATCCATGGCATATTAAGAACGGTTATCGCAACAAATACAAAATATGTGCTTATCATAAAAATATCGCCGTGCGCGAAATTTATCAAACGCAATATTCCATAAACCATCGTGTAGCCTATGGCAATAAGACCATAAAGGCTGCCGAGCATAAGTGCGTT
>JAUNMU010000091.1 GCA_030531745.1 Synergistes sp.
TAAGAAAGTGGTTTGCGGAAGGGCAGAAAGTCGCCATGCTGTAATGCGCGGTGAAAGACGGCTGTAAAACCGCAATCGGTGTTGCGAGGTTAAATAAATGTCAGAAAAAGTTAAGATAACCGTTATGAGAACGGCACACTACGATGATTTGTCCGCGCTCTATGAAAATCCGATTGAGCATGCGTGCTTTATGAGGGAAGGCATGACGTTCATCTCCAAAGAGGCAAAGATGCCCGATGGATTTTGCGAAAGTGCGTGGAGCGTAATACTTCCGTTCGTTATGACGCTCGCATACGGCGGCAGTGATATATACGACGGCTGGATGAAAGATAAAAATTCCGCAATGATCTCATGCAACGACGGTTTCCGTCCCGTAAGCTTCTTTCTGCAAACCGACAAAGAGCGCAAATAAACGGCACATACACCAATCAGTTTAGTCACATTACACAAAAAGACGCTTTGCGGCGTCTTTTGTCTTTTCGTTTTATTTGTTGTCAAGCGGAGGCAGGGGTTTTATTTCTTCGTCATCATCGGAAAAAGTCGTTTTGGGGCCTTCCACTTGTTCGTCAACCCAATTTTCAATTTTTGTGTAAAATCCGGCTGCCCACGGCGGGTTTTTCCACATTCTTTTTTTTGCTGTGAGCGCAAATCCTCCGCACATCATAGCACCGAAAAAAAATCCGGCCATGTGTGTCGCAAGTGCCGCACCGAAAAATATGAAGCAGAGCGAAGCAAAGAGATCTCTGTAAAACATTTCTCAAGCTCCTTTCATTCTTTCACGCTTTTTATTTTGTATTTCCTGTTTTTGAAAAACAGCCGCAGGTGCAGACCTGCGGCTGTCAACAATTTTTGCTGCGAGAATATTACCACGGCACATCAAGGATGATGTGCGGCAGGAAGAGGACGAGCTTCGGAATGTATGTTGTAACGATGAGGATAGGGATCCAGCAGAGAGTCATAAACTTCAATGCCGGTTTCATGATCTCATTTATAGCAGCACCGCCGACACGTCCGGATAGATACAAGACAGGCGCGGCAGGAGGCGTTATACATCCGAGAGCCGTGTTGACTCCGACGATCGCCGCATAGTGTACGGGGTTGATGCCCAGCTCTGTGATGATCGGAAGAAGTATCGGCGTTGTAAGAACAACGACGCTGATGTCGTCCATGAGCATTCCCATAAGAACAAGGAATACGTTGATCATGAACATAATGACCCATTTATTTCTTGAAATTGAGTAGAAGAGGTTAAGAACTCTTCCGGGGAGATCTTCAAGAATGTAGAGTCTTGAAAGCATTGAGACGGAGTAGAGCATGACCATGATAACGCCGGTCGTGACCGCGCACTCAATGATGATAAGGTAGAGGCTCTTCCATGAAAGTCCTTTGTAGACGTAAAGTCCGATAGGAATACAATAAAGAACCGCAAGTGCAGATGCTTCGGTCGTTGTCATTACGCCGCCGTAGATTCCGCCCAAGACCATAACGGGCATAAAGAGCGCCGGTATGGCAAGGCGTCCGCGTGATGTGAACATCTTCCAGCGTTCCGCTCCGGTACGCTTTGTTGTGACAAAGACTTCTTTGTTGTCACGGAGCATCCAAACGTTGAGCAGCGAAAGAAGTATCGTGGTCACGATGCCGGGGCCTATCGTTGAAAGGAAGCACGCAAGGACTGAAATTCCGCTTATCCATGCAAAGATGATAAGAGTGGCATTAGGCGGAATGAGAAGTCCGAGGAGCGATGCGTTTGCCATAAGCGCACAGGCGTGACCCATCGGGTAACCGCCTTTTTTGAAGCGCGGGAACATGATCGCACCGATACATGAAAGCGTGGCGCATGCAGCTCCGCATATTGATCCGAATACCGCACATGAGATGGTACCGACTATGCCGAGACCGCCTCTGATATGTCCGACAAAGACGTCAACAAGGTCAATGAGCTTTTCGGCAATGCGTCCGCGCTCCATGATACCGCCGGCAAGTATGAACATTGCAATAGCGATAAGCGAAACGGAGTTCATCTGCTGGAAGCCGTACGGCAAAAGCTGTGAAGCGTCATATCCCATACCGTCGGCTCCGCCGAAGAATATGAGCCACGCGCATGATGCCATAAAGCTGACAGGTACCGGAACACCTATTACAAGTGTTATGATGAGTATTATCAACGCAATATAAATCATTATTTTTTACCTCCGCACAGGCAAAGAAGAGACTGAGAGGCTCTGATGAAGTCCCACGCAAAGTAATAGCACATTGAAACAAGTCCTATAAAGATTGAGAGGTATGCAGTCCAAAGGGGTATTCTCCACGCAACGGTCATAGGGATCGCTACGCCCGTTCCGAGAGGTCCCAAGAAACCGAATATCAGATAGTTCCATGCGTAGTATGTGAAGAGCATTGTCACGCCAAGCGTCACAATGGTCTTTAAGAAGAGCATAAATCTCCTGACAAAGCCATCTTTGAGATAAGATTGAACAAGGTCGGCGCAGACATGCGTACCTGCGAATGCACCATACGCAGCACCCATAAAGTAGAGCCAAAAAGCAAAGATCTTGATCCACTCCTCGTAGCCGTAGAGGTCCATCTGGAATATGTAGCGCATTATCGTCGCTGCACTGATGACCACTGTGAGGAGCATTGACATTGTGAAACATGTTACAGAGTAGAAGCTTATTGTGATTTTGTCAAAGAGACACTTTGGCGGGCGCACTTTGGCTTCAAAGGCTTCAACCTCTGATTGTTCCAACTCTTGAAGGTTGATTTCTTCAGACATTTGTTCCGTTCTCCTTCCACAAAAATAAAATACCCGAGCGGCTGTTATACCGCTCAGGTACTATTTTAGCACATATTCAGCCGCAAAAACAAATCTTTACTGCAATATCGGTAATTTTACCCTATATTACAGGTTGCCGAGGTTCTTTTTGAACTCTTTCATGAGTTCAACGCCTGTGCCTGATTTGCCGAGGGGCTCCCATGTTCCGACGCATGCATCGCGGAGAGGCTTAAGTTCTTTTTCGCTGTACTTGAAGACTTTGATGCCTTTCTTTTTCATGAGCTCCATGTACTTGTTGTCTTCTTTTTCTGCGTTCTCAATTGACTTGTTCGTGTACTTTTTCGCAACACTGATGAATACTTTCTGATCTTCCTTGGAAAGCTTCTTCCATGACTTATCGCTGACCATGAATCCGAGGTATTCAATTGAATAGTTTGTTGCATACCAGTATTTGATTACGTCGCCGAGAATCGTGTAGGCCGCTGCTGTGGGGTAGCCATCAGCTGCATCGCATACGCCTGTCTGCAGTGACTGATAAACATCGGGATAGGGGATAGTGATGGGACGGAAGCCCATTGCCTTTGCTCCGAGGAGATATGAAGCCATGTTCGGAACGCGGGTAAGGACGCCTTTGTCAACTTTCGGATTAAGCGGCTCTTTGAGCTCTTTGACTGATGCGATTCCGATAAATCCTTCAACATAAGATCCGATGAGTTTAACTCCGAGCTTGTTCAGGATGCTGTCAATTTTCTTTGTGAACCATGCGTCGGGGTTCAGAGCCTTCTTTGCTGCCGCGTAGCTTGTAGCAAATCCGTTTGCGTATGTCATTTCAAGCTGCGGGTCAAGGTCTGTTGCAACTGACATGCACGCCATATCAACCGTTCCGCGTGCCATTTCTTCCATGATGAGCGAATAGTTTCCGAGCTGACCGGCAGGATATACCTTAAGGACAACGCGGCCGTTCGTTCCCTTTTCAATCTCTTTGGCCATTGCCTTCATTGTGACCGTAGCCTGGTGGTCGGGCGGTGACTGTCCCGCAAACTTAAATGTAAGCGGTGCCGCGTGAGCCGGTACGGATAAGGCTGCCGAGATAACGAATGCTGCGAACAACAGTGCCAGTTTCTTCATAGAGGTGCTCTCCCTTCACGGTAAAAAAATTGTATTTTGGCTTAGGAAACGTCACTCATCTCAATATTCCCCTGTGTCAAAAAACTCACATCGGTATCATGAAACAAAGTTAAGCATTTCCTACCAATGTTGCGATACTACAACAAAAATTTTTTTTAGTCAATACACTTTTCGCTGTTTTTTTGTATGTTGTGAAAATATTCGCACGGTACATTTTGCAATAATTGATATAAAGTTCAACATAAATGAACTTAAATCTCATAAACTTACAGATTTTACACTATATTGACAACAACGGTAAAATTAAGCGATGACGCATATTTTTCGCATAATATGCGTAAGGATCGCAAGTTTTCGGACATTTGCCGTTTGCATTTCGGCATTGTATTCAAAGCATAAAATTTATTAAATTTTACTAAAAATCAACAAAAATTTATTTTTGAAGTTTTATCTCAGAAAAAGAGCCCCGACACATCCGAAAGCAAAAAGCATTATCACAGGATATTTTTTCACGAATTTACAGTATTTGAGAATAATGACCCCAAATACGAACATGGCAACGGCGATGCTTCCGTTATGCAGTGTGGACATAAACGGGGCTGTTATGGACAGAGTGATAAGCCCTGCCACTATCGGTCTGAGCATCTGCTTGAACTTTCCAATCTTTTCCGCATTTATTTTTTGGAGCGTAAATAATACAACGGAAAGCACAGCAACCGGAGCTGCGACAAGTGAAAGTGTAGCTGCTATCGCCCCCGCAACTCCGGCTTCGCTGTATCCTGCAAACGTGGCGGCGTTTATCGCTATCGGTCCGGGCGTTACCTGAGAGACCGCTATAAGCTGAGTGAAATCCGATGCACTCATCCAACCGTATTTTGTTACAAGCTGGTATTCAATTATCGGCAGACTTGAAAGCCCTCCGCCGAATACAGTTACCCCGATTTCCGCAAACGCCGCGGCAAGCTGAAGTATCTTTATCATTTCGCCTCACACCTCGCACGCACCATCTGCAGTGCCATGACTGTCACAACAACTGAGAATGGATGCATATCAAACACTCCGATCATTGAAAGCACAAGAATGTACGGTACCCAATTCCATATTTTATCCGTAAGCGTACTTTTGACATTATCAAAGATAACCGGCACGATGATCGCAGACGTTCCCGCAAGTACACCTTTGAAAAAACCGGATACGGCGGGCAGATGTGAGTATCGCAGTATAAACGGCGAAAAAAACAGAATTATGAGAAAAGGCGGCAGCACAGCACCGATAACGGCGGCTATGCTTCCGGCAAGCCCTCTGTAATGACGCCCCATAAGCCACGCGATTGAAACTGCAATGGGGCCCGGCATTGATGCGGCAATACTTGTCATATCGTTAAAAACCTCTTTACTTATACCCCCGCGTCTTTCCTGCTCAAGCTGCACCATTCCGAGAATTACAATGCCGCCGCCGAATGTTACGGCACTTATTCTGAAGAAAAACCAAAAAAGCTCCGCTAAGCTCATTACCGCAAACACCCCCTTAAATCAAGCCCTTACTCATAACATATAAAAGATATTATGCGCAATAATATATCAACTCCGTCCGAAAGACAAATTTTCCGACAAGATAATTAGTCGGTTGAGGTGTAAATTGCCGTTAAATACTTGAATATTTGTCGTTTTCGCGCGCAAGCGAAGCGGATGCACAACACGGCAGCTTTAATGGTGCGCGCGGTGCGCAGTATAATGAACAAAAAGCTGTTATGACGCGGATGGTGCATATAATCAGTGCTTCTCTATTATGCAGCTGTGTTTTTTGTCTTCGCTCTCTTTATTGTACGATATTCCGACAAGGAGTATTTCATCACCGAAGTCTTTCAGCGCTCCGGTGTAGCGTTTTTCTTTTATCT
>JAUNMU010000092.1 GCA_030531745.1 Synergistes sp.
CGCATCGCATAAGTTCCGCTACGCAAATCGGAGATTTGCTGCGTCACTTAGCTCTGCATAAGTTCCGCTACGGCAATCGGAGATTGCCTGCGTCACTTAAATCGTCTGTGCTGCCATAGCCATTGGCCGGGAGTTTCTCTTATCATCGTTTCATATAATCTGTTTACGTCCGCAGTGAGAGCGGCGATCGCCTCTTTGTGAGGCATATCTTTCGGCGGCATTGCAAGCGGCGGAAATATTTTCAGTTCCATCGCAAATGGTTCAATGTGTCTTGAATATACCGGAAGTATCGGTGCGCCCGAGAGGAGTGAGAATACTGCGGGACCTGCCGATGTGCTTGTCATTGTACCGAAGAACGGTGCCGGAATACCTTCCCCACCGCCGTGTTGGTCGGAGAGTATGCCTATGGCTTCGTTTTTTTTCAGCGCGGTTATCACACGTTTCATCGGCGCATCTTTTGACATTGTCATAAGCCCTGAGGTCACACGCATTTTTTCTATCAACGCCCTTTGGAAAGGGCTGTCCGAATGACGCACTATGCCGTGAAATTTAGAGTGCCTGCCAAACCATGCTGCACCGTGTTCCCAACTGCCTATGTGAGGAGACACGATTATCACGCCGCGACCTGCGGCAAGCGCGTTGTCAAAGTATTCGCGTCCGACGATTTTTTTTGTCATCGTATCAATGAGCGACGGATCTTTCTGCCAGCACATCATTTCAACGGCTGTCCATATCATATTGTCGTACGACTCTGACAGTATTTTCCTGCGTTCTTCTTCCGATGTATCGGGCAGACATCGTGCTATATTGCTCACTGCAACATCTTTTCTTATCCCGAGTGCTTTTATCAGCGCGATACACGGCTTTGCAAGAATATCAGCACGCCATCCCGGACGGATCGTTTTTGCAAACGACATTACAAGATCCGCCTTAAATTCTGCAGATTTGTCTTTGATCTTTTGTTCCAAGGGAGGTTACCTCACAATAAAAACGAGAGGGGAGACCGCTTTTGCGTTTGCCCCTCCCGCTTGCTTCAAATTGCCGTTATTTGAATCTGAGAAGGCGGAAATCCTTTTTGCCTACGTTCAGTTGTATGAAGCGTCCGGCAAGAAGGTCATCTCCGGTGATCTTGCGTCCTGCATCGGTGAGTTTTTCACCGTTGAGGTATGCGCCGCCCTCTTTTATTTTTTTCTTCGCGTTGCCCTTTGATTCACACGCACCGCATGCGACAAGAAAATCAGTGACTGTCTTTTCGTCCGAAAGTTCCGCCTCAGCGAAAGGTATCTCTGCCGCAAGGGTTTCAAGTACGTCGGAGGAAGCATCTTTGATCTTTGTCTCACCAAAGAGCACAGCACTTGCCGCCTTCGCGCGTGCCGCAGCATCTTCCCCGTGGACGCGGCACGTCATCTCCCATGCTAAATCTTTCTGTGCTTTGCGCAGATGAGGTGCCTTTTCGTGTTCTTCAAGAAGGGCTTTTATCTCGTCAAGTTCCCTGAATGTGAAGAGTTTGTAGAGTTTTTCCAGGTCTCTGTCATCAACGTTTATCCAGAACTGATAGAACTTGTAGACGCTTGTGCGCTCCTGTGAGAGATATACGGCTCCGCTTTCGGATTTGCCGAATTTCATGCCTTGAGCGTTCAAGAGAAGTGGGAAGGTCATCCCGTAGCACTCTCCGTTTGATTTTTTATGCGCAAGATCCATTCCCGCTATGATATTCACCTGCTGATCGTTGCCGCCCATTTGCAGTGTGCAGCCGTATTCATTGTAGAGGTGATTGAAGTCGTAGGCCTGGAGCAGTATGTATGAAAGCTCCGTGTATGTTATTGATTTATCGGGATCAAGTACACGGCTGCGCACATATTCGCGGTTGACAAGGAAACTGACCGAGAAATATTTTCCTATATCGCGAAGAAATTCTATGTAGTTAAGTTTTTTCAGCCATTCGTTGTTGTTTACGAGCAGCGCACTGTTTTCGCCGCAGTCAAAGTCAAGAAAATGACGCAGCTGCTTTTCAATGCATGATACGTTGTGCAATATTTGATCCTCCGCAAGGAGATTTCGTTCCGCACTCTTGCCCGATGGGTCACCTATTCTGCCGGTACCGCCGCCCGCAAGCGCAACAGGACGATGCCCCAAACGCTGAAGCCACGCAAGCCCCATTATGGCAACGAGGTTTCCGACATGAAGGCTGTCCGCACTTGGGTCAAATCCAACGTACCCTGTTACCATATTTTCCATAAAATGTTTCTCAAGTTCTTCGTTGTGGCTGCTCCACTCCACAAATCCACGCTCCTGCAAAATTTTCAGTGCGTTCTTGTGCATAATTATTCCTCCCAAACCGTTCTATACGTCTTACTTTTTATCTTCTGTACTGTACCAACAGACTTTTCCGGACGTAGGCTCTTCCCACACTATGAAGATCTTGCCCATTCTTTTCGCCAGTTCTCCGAATGTTTCGGCAGCCGCATCGCTGTCAAGCGGAGAGCCGGATTCCGATAAGGTTGTTTCATCTTCGTCCTCATCTTCGTCCTGACCGTAGTCATCAATGCCGTTATCCATAAAATCATTGTCAAGGACACTGCTCATCTTAGTCATATCGGCAAGCGCGCTGCCTATTCTCGGCATATCGGCATAAAGCCAGCCTATCGCCTCTTTGTCTTTGCCAAGACAGGCATCAAGGACTCGTCCTTCGCCAAGTGTTTCAGGTGAAGCAAGTCCCATAATTGCAGTATTGTCTTTCGCAGCCCCTACCACAGAGAACGGGACATTCGCAGTGCCTCCGCAGTCAAAACCATTGATTGGTCTCACATCGGCTCCGGCAAACACATCTTTCCAAAATGATTCAACAACCGATTTCATAAGATTCTGCTCGCCTGAGAGTTCAACTGTAAATCCGGGGAGTGTGAACCAAAGGATCTTGCTCTGTCCGCCAAGCGATATGACAGTGCGTCCGCTTATTGCCTTGTTTTTCTCTTCGTCCGTAAGAGACATTTGAGTCGCAGTTCCCGCAACGAGAGAAAGCGGGAATACCCATTCATCGGGCTTGCTGTCGCTCTCAGGTATGTTTATGCCGGCAGAAAGAAGAAGCGGCTGCGGAACGATGCATTTTGATGTATCCCATTTTTCGGGCTTGAATGTATCGGAGAGTGCCGAGGCGACCGCGCTGTCAAGATCCACAAGTTTCCATATCACTTCGCCCGCAGGGTCAGATGCCGCTTTCTTTTCAAGGCTGCGCCATGCCGCCTGTACCGTTATGGGAAATTTATACTCTGCGTTCTTTGTTATTGCCCCTCCGTCACAGTATTCGGCATGAGCATTCCATGAAGACTCAACTTCCCAGCTTTTGCCCTTTAGGCTCTCCGTTTTGCCCTCAGCAGCCTGCATCATGAGACGAGCCGTGTCAAGATCTGCCGCAAATCCCGTGATTTCGTCTCTCACAAAGTAATAGACCGGTACAGAAAGTCCGTCCGCCTCTGCCGCAAATATATTTTCACCGCCGCATTTTCTTATCCTTGCATTGATCAGAAGCGGTGCAAGACATTCAGGCAGTTTGCCTTCTTTCAATTTATCCGTCTCTGAAGACGAAAAACGCATCGCGGCACATATATTGACCCCGTCCTGTCTTATATTTTTAGCAAGTACGGCTGTTTCTTCCGCAACCGTTGATGCGAATACTATCGCATGGCAGGGCGTTCCGTCCTCAAGAAGAGACGAAAAGCCTTCGCTTACAAGCACCGCAAGCTCGTCCGGACAGCCACGATCTCTTGTATCAACAAGCAGATACATTTCATTTTCTTTCGGCTTCGGAAGGAGTGACATCATATCCGAACCGCCGGATTTGAAATACAAAATGGCTGAAAGTGCCGCTATCACGACCACCGCCGCAATTACAGCAATTTTCTTCATCATGCGACTTCCCGTACCTTTCCTAACATTTTACGATTTTTGCCTCTACTTACCGGTGTCATCATTATCCGCGTTGAGATAATTCACGGTTTCAAGCAGTGTAACCGCGGATATGAGCAACGGCAGAGTGTTTTTGTCAAGTTTCTGTATGCCTGCCAGTTTTTCGCCTATCTGCAGCGCACGCGCGGAGATCTTGTTCAGTGCATCCTCTATATCCTTTCCTGTGAACTGTACATTATCAATGATCTGTTTTGCAACCATCGGCATTCTTGCATTCTCCGGTGCCGGTGCGAGCAGATCTATCGTATCCCCGTTTGCGGGAACGCGCGTAAAATAGCCTTTGTCGGCGATCGCGCCCGCAAGTGACCGTGATGCGGCCGGTTCTCCGTGTACTACTATGAACTGAGTATCCTTTGGAAAATGCTCTGCCCATTCAAGCAGATCATCTCTGTCTGCGTGAGCGGAGAAACCGTTGAGCGTGTGAAGCTTTGCTTTTATTGAGATAGGCTCGCCGCCTATGCGAACTGTCTTTGCCCCATCAACGATCCTGCGTCCGAGCGTACCGTACGCCTGATAACCGACAAAGAAAATGTGCGTGCTTTTTTTGTATGCGTTGTTTTTTATGTGGTGCAGGATCCTTCCTCCCGCGCACATTCCACCGCCCGCAAGCACTACCGCATCTTTAACATCATTCACCGCACGCGACTCTTCGGATGTACGCACGAACTTAAAATCACCGGGTTCAAACGGATCCTCTCCGGCGAGCAGCATATCCCTTATCGGCTTTGCAAGCAGCCCCGCATACTTTGAATATATCTCCGTTGTCTTTACTCCCATAGGCGAGTCAAGATAAATTTTCGGCATCTTTGTTATGCGGCCTTCGTATTTTTTCTCAAGCAGCTTGAATTCATAGAGCATCCGCTGTGCCCTGTCAACGACAAATGTAGGCACAAGCACCTTGCCGCCGCTTGATATGGCTTCTTCCATCGCAGCCTGAAATTCCGACCGTGTCTCCTCCAGAGACTTATGCTTCCTGTCTCCGTATGTTGATTCTATAAGAGCAAAATCCGCATCTTCAATGACAGTCGGCGGTTTTTCTATTGCGCCCTCTTTTTGTCCGAGGTCTCCCGAAAATACGACTTTCACCTTATCGTCGGTACCGTCGTTTTTAGCAAGCCATGTCTCTATTATTGCGCTGCCCAATATGTGGCCGGCCTCACGGAAACGCGCACTCACACCGTCACATATCTGCGTTACTTCATCATACGCTACGGGAACAATGTGTTCAAGCGCCTTGTCAACGTCCTTTTCCGTGTAGAGAGGCTCAACGGCCGGCAGCCCTTTTCTTGCATTTTTGCGCGTCTGCCACTGAGCATCTTCTGCCATGATCTTCGCGGAGTCATGCAAAAGTATCGGAAGCAACTCTGCCGTAGCATACGTACAGAAGATATTGCCTTTGAAGCCGCGTTTCACAAGCAGAGGGATTTTGCCGCTATGGTCTATGTGGGCATGTGTGACAAGCAGTGCGCATATTTCCGAAGCATCGTACTCAAAAATTTCATTTTCGTGTTTCGCGCTGTTGCTTCCCTGATGCGATCCGCAGTCAATGAGAATTTTTTTGCTACCCAAATCCAACATATAATTTGAACCTGTTACTTCGCCGCCGCCTCCAAAAATTTTCAGCTTCATCTTTTACGCCTTCCGGCTGCCACCTTTCTTTCCCAAACTATGTATTTACCTACTTATATTCTACATTCTTCAACAGCACTTCACAACTTGCCGAAGACTCACGGAAATCAATTTTCTGTGTTTGCTGAAATTTCACAAACTGCTTCACCGTTT
>JAUNMU010000093.1 GCA_030531745.1 Synergistes sp.
CCTATAATTTTTTTGCGTAAATCCATAAAAATCACAAATTTTCGGTGTATAATCGGCGAGTGTTGTTGGTGTATTTGCGGTGTATTGTAAGAAATTTTTTGAGATGGTGAGAAATAGAAACAAATGAAGATTACTGATATATCTCTGCGCAGACCGGTTACTGTTCTTATTCTGACAATAGCGGTCGTTGTATTCGGAATCTATTCGTACACGCACATGGGCGTTGAGAGAATGCCCAATGTTGAGTTTCCCATTGTCGTTGTCCGCACTAATATGGACGGTGCAAGCCCCGCCATTATGGACAACGATGTCACCGATGTCCTTGAAGCACGCATAAATACCATTGAGGGCATTAAGAATATAAGTTCAAGCAGCTATGAGGGACGCTCAGTTATTGTTGTTGAGTTTGAGCTTGATCGCAATATAGATTTTGCCGCAGCCGATGTGCGTGGCAAGGTGAGTATGGCGACTAACAGACTGCCTGATGACTGCGATGATCCGCAGGTTGACAAGTATGACCCTTCGGATCGCCCTATCATGAATATTGCCGTTAAAAATGACGGCCGAACCGATGCAAAAAACCTTTCCCGTTATGTTGATAAGATAGTTACCGAGCGTCTGCAAACCGTTAAAGGGGTTGGCAGTGTTCAGCTTGCCGGATTCCGTGATCGTGAGATGCGCGTGTGGGTACGCCCAGACTCGCTTGAGTCGTACGGTCTCACGACAAAGGATATTAAAAATGCCATTTACAATAAACACGTTGAGCTTCCGGCCGGCCGCGTTGAGACAGATACACGCGAATATGGCATACGCATTGAGGGTGAGTATGCTTCCGCCGCCGAGCTTGAATATTTGCCCATTGCAGTGAGAAATGGCGCTGTAATACGTCTGCGTGATGTTGCACGGATTGAAGACGGCTTTGAGGACAAACGCAGCTCTTCAATTTACGAAGGTAAACCTACGATCATGGTCATGGTTCGCAAGCAGAAGGGAGCAAATGAAGTTGAGCTTTCACGTCTTGTCCGTAAGCGCATTGCGGAGCTGAACGAAAACGCGCCCGCAGGCACAAGCCTCATGGTCGTGTCTGACAACGCAAGGTTCATCGTGGCATCAATGAACGGAGTATTTTGGGATATTGTGCTCTCCGTATGCCTTACTTCAATTATTATGTTTGTCTTTCTCCGTACATTGCGCGCAACGTTCATAGCTGTTATCACGATCCCCGTCTGTTTGCTTGGAAGTCTCTCCGTGCTTTACTGGATGGGAATTACTATAAATAATATGTCTATGATGGGGCTTTCTCTTGCCGTAGGTATGGTCGTTGACGCAACGACCGTTGTTATGGAGAATATAACGCGCCACAAAGAGGGAGGAAAAAATGCAATGCATGCCGCACAGGACGGATCGGCTGAAGTTGCATTCTCCGTTGTGGCAGGTGCTGCTACAACTCTTGCGGTGTTTGTACCTGTCGCCTTTATGGGCGGGATGATGGGACGTTTCTTTAACGCATTCGGCATAACAGTCGCAACGACGATTTCAATGTCGCTTCTCATTTCAATAACTCTAACACCTTTTCTCTGCTCACGCATTTTGGGACGCAACGCGCCGCAGACACCTTTCCAAAAGAGACTTGAAAGTCCGTTTATATGGCTTGAGGAGCGCTACAGCGCATCTCTTCGCTATGCCGTGTACCACAGAAAAACCGTAATGATCTGTGCTGTCGCTATGTTTGCGGCAGGCATTGCGTTTGCGTCGTCTCTCGGGACTGAATTTTTCCCAAGCGAAGACCAGGGCAGACTGCGTGTTCAGGTGGAACTTCCTGCGGATACATCTCTTGAGGTTACAAACAGAGTGACAAAAGAGATGGTTGATATGATTCAGCAGGACAGTGCTGTGGCATATACTTACGGAGTCGTGGGAAGCGGCGCGGGAGAAGAGGTTTATAAATCCACGCTGAATATAGAACTTATAGATTCCAAACTGCGTCCGCGAGCGGCAGTCGTTATGAAGCGGCTTCGTGCAAAGCTCTCACGATTCCGTGACGCAGATATAAAAATGGGCACATGGGGCGGCTCTGATATAACACTTGTAATTCAAGGGCCGACAAGTGAGGCTCTTGCCGAAATAGGCGATATGATTAAAAAGGATCTTGAGGAACATGCGGTCGGTCTCGTTGACATAACAACAGATCTCCAGATGAAAAAGCCGCGCATAAACCTTGCGCTGAACCGTGCGCTTGCAGACGATCTCAATATAAGCATACGAGATCTGTCGGATGAGATGCTCACATGGTTTGCGGGAGACACCGCCGGATCATTTAACGAAGGCGGCTACAGATATGACATAACGGTACGTTCCGAGACAAAGGGAAGAAATGAGCCGGGCAAGGTCATGAAAACGCTTATCAGGACAAAGACGGGAGAAATTATACCCGCCGAAGACCTTGTGAAAGTTTCAATCGGGATGGCACCGAATGTAATAACACGTTATGACCGTCAGCGCTCTCTTAAGATAGGTGCGAATGTTGAGGGAATATCACCCGGAGAGGGTATTGCCATAATGGAGTCTGTCTTCAAGAAATACGCACCGCAGGACGGAACCTACAGCATGGTGCCGACAGGAGACTCCGAGAGCATGAAAGAGAGCTTCGGCTATATGATGACGGCGCTCATATTTGCGATAGTCCTTGTGTATATTGTAATGGCAATTCAGTTTGAGTCGTTTGTGCATCCTCTGACGGTTATGTTCTCTCTGCCTCTTATGACGGCAGGATCGTTCGGTCTGCTTGCTCTGACCGGATTGCGTATATCCGTCATGAGTTTCATGGGGATAATACTGCTTGTCGGAGTCGTTGTAAACAACGCTATACTGCTTGTTGACTTTATAAATCAGCTGCGGAACGCAGGAGACGACAAAGTTACCGCCGTTATAAAGGCAGGGCCTCTGCGTCTGCGTGCAATACTTATGACAACGACATCAACTCTTATAGGATCGCTTCCGGTTGCTCTTGCGCTCTCTCAGGGCGGTGAGACACGTCAGCCTATGTCCGTGGCAGTCATAGGAGGGCTCTTTACATCAACGCTGCTGACACTTCTCGTCATACCCGTCGTATATCTCATACTTGACGATATAATAGACAAACTGCGTCTGAAAGTTCGCCGCTTCCGTGCATACAGCAGATATAAAGATATGAGGGGCATAAATTCCGCGGAGAGCAAAAGACATGGCAAAATCTTTGCCGCATTAGGCATACATAAAAAAACAGCAAACGAGGGATAGTAATGATTAAAAGACTTGCGCTTGCAGCAGCGTTCGCACTATGTATAAGTCCGTGCGTGTGCGCAGCTGAGACAATAGACATAAAAAAAGCACTTGAGATCACGCTGCGTGACAATATTTCGCTTCTCTCACTGAAACAGGAGATCGTAAAGGCATACGGCGTAAAAATCAGAGCCGATGGAGCGTTGCTGCCTCAGGTGACGATAAACGCAAATGCAAACAAACAGCGCACTCCGCAGACAAACGACGGCTCTGACAGAAGCGACAGCGAGTCGGCAGCCGTAACGCTTGAAGAGACGCTTTATTCAGGCGGTAAAATTATGGCGGGTATCGCACAATCCGATCAGGTAAAAAATATGGCGGAGCTTGAATTGCGGTACGGCGAAAAACAGACGGCAGGCGATCTGTACGGATACTTTTACAGCGTAATATTACGCAAAAAGCAAATAGAGGCGGAAGAGGCAGCAATCGCCACATCGGAACATCATGTGAAACAAGTCAAAAAAATGATTGAACTCGGACTTGCAAACAGGCTTGAAATGATACGGGCAAGCCAACAGCTCGCGCAAAACAAGTCAGACCTCGCGGTAGCAAAAGCTCTGTATGAAACGTCTGTCATAGCTCTCAAAAACTATATGTCGCTTGAGCCGAGTGCCGCCATTGCCGTGGACGGAAATCTCTACGAGCCCGTGGTATCGGGTGATGCGCAAAACTCAACGCGGCTTGCGATGGCACGGCGCGACGATGCGGAAAAATTAAGGGAGACGATAAAATATCAGACCAACCAAATCAAAATAGAAAGAAGCGCTCTGCTACCAAAGGTAACGGCAGGAGTTACGACCGGTCCCACAACGCCTTATCAGCAGAAAGACAGAACTGAAGATACATGGAGAGCTGAAATCGCATTTTCAATGCCGATATTTGACAGAAACGCAGCAAGAAGCGCGATCATAAATGCGGAAGCGGTGCAGGCACAGAACAAACTTTCGCTGCGTCAGAAAGAGCTTGACATAAAGTCGGATGTTGAAAACGCATGGAGCAATATAAGACGTGCGAGAGAGGCTATGGATGCCCAGAGAGAAGCTCTCGCATTTGCAAAAGAGACGCTGCGCCTTGCCGAAGCCGGATTCAGAGAAGGTGTTACGCCGCAGTTTGACCTTCTTGACGCGCAGTCCAAACTGACAGACGCACAGCTCAGCTATAACACAGCACAATATGCCTGCATAATGGCAGCCGTTGAACTAAAACTGACGGAAGGCACTATACTTGAATGGGACGGAGACGTGAAATAAGATGGCACACAATACGAAAGGGAAAAAATTTGACAAAAAAACCGCAGCAATAGCCATAGTATTCATTGCGGTCGTCGCTGCAATAGGAATATACAGCAGAAGAGAGACATTATTTCAGAAAGATGAAAAACCTTCAGCCGAGGCGGCAGCTGCGATAGTAAAGACCGAAATAGTGCGTACCGACAGCACGATAGAAGATAAGATCGTACAGAACGTCTCTCTTGAAGCGGAAAAGCGTGTAAAACTTCTGCCTCGCGTCACCGGCAGACTTATATCAATGTCCGTTAAGACCGGTGACAGAGTGAGCAAAGGACAGCAGATCGCGATGCTTGAACACGAACAGCAGGACGCGCTCATACTCTCAACAGCAGCGCAGGCATCATCCGCACGTGCCGACACACAGAAAGCAAAAGCACTTATGCAGAATGCGGCGACAAATTACGAACGCTACAAACGTCTTGAAGAAGAAGGCTTCAGCACAAAACAGCAGCTTGAAACAATGCAGACGGAATACACGAGCGCAGCGGCAGCGTACGATGCCGCAAAGGCAAAGGAACGTCAGTACGACGCAGAGGCAGCGCGTGTTGCCTCTGCAAAAAACGACTACATCATAACGTCACCGATGGACGGAATCGTCTTGAACGATTATGAAATGACGGCAGGAGCAATGATTTCACCATCATCTCCGATAGTTGAAATAGCAGATATGGGAATCCTCAACGCAAAGCTGAAAATACCCGACACAAAAATATACACAGTAAAGATCGGCATGCCGGTTCAAATGAAATTTGACGCACTTCCCGACAGGATATTTAACGGTAAGATAACTCAGATTGACCAGTACGTTGACCCGTCAACACGCACAAGCAAGGTTGAGGCGGCAATAGACAACATAAAAGAGGCCGGAGGAATACTGCGCCCTGGAATATTCGGAGAAGCGTCAATCATTGAAAAAGAATACAAGAATGTTGTAACAGTACCAACAGGCGCACTTCACGACAGCGATAAAAGCCGGTATGTATTTATCGTAAAAAACGGCAAAGCAGAAATATGTGAAGTTAAGACAGGCGCAGCGACAGTTGATCGTGTGCAGATAACAGACGGACTTTCCGGAGGCGAAGAGGTGATAATCTTTGGCGGC
>JAUNMU010000094.1 GCA_030531745.1 Synergistes sp.
TTGCGATTTAGCCATATAAAGGCATCGGCAAACGATTGGAACGGAAGAGAGTCAAATATCACCGCATTGTATGTTGAGAAGCAAACTCGCGCAGCACCTTTTGACTTTTCCGATGCGGCGAATGCCCAGATCTCATCATCTTCTCCGATTGAGCGCACCCACCAGCGGCAGAGAGACGGATCTCTGCGTATGATCGCACGCGGAATCTCCCAGTCGGATACTTTCGGCGATACGTCCTCAAGCGCACAACTGAATAGGTTGTAGCGGCTGTTCATATATTTCTTTTCAAATTCTTCTATAATGTTTATTGCACATACCGGAAGCAATATATTCAGCATATTTATCCATTTCTTGGGAATTTCCCCGAAATATGCTTCTGCGATCGCTCCGGCAATGCATGCCTGAGTATCCGCGTCACCGCCCAACGATATGGCATTGCAGATCGCATCCTCGGTAGATTCGGATTCAAGAAATGCAGTTATTGCCTGTGGAACGCTGCCTTGACATGTGCAGTCAAATTTATATCTGCTGCGTATTTTGCTTAACGGCTGAGAAAGATCGTACGAAAATTCTTTTGTAATGTACGCCTTTATCTCTTCTTTTGTTTTGCCTGTACGCGCAAGAAACACAGCTGCTGCAACAGCCTTTGCGCCCTTTATCCCCTCTTCGTGCCCGTGGCTTGGCACAGCACTGTTCTCCGCTTCGGCGAGCGTTTCCTCCAATGTTTCAAACGCCCAGCCCACCGGTGCGACACGCATAGCGGAACCGTTGCCGAAGCTGTTGCCGCACTCCGCGCTGTCTGACATAAACCAACGTGTAAATCCGCTTCCGTAACCGGCATCGGGATACATACGCGCCCATTCTTTGAAGCTCTGCGCGTAATCCCTGCTGTGCAGCAAAGCATCCGCCGCTGCTATTGACATTACAGTGTCATCTGTGAAGCGGCTGTTCTCCGATATAAGGCTGAACTTTTTTGATTTAACGGGCGAATGTTCAAATACAGAGCCGACTATATCGCCAATCAGTGCGCCGAACATTTTATAGCCCCTTCTGTTCAGGTCTGTTAAAGGGATCGCCTATATGAGCGGCATCTCCCATCAGAAGCAGCCTCGGTATTTGATTTTCCGTTACTTCAACTACGGTTATGCTGCAATTCGGTATCTGAAAACGAAAGAAAGATGACAGAGGTGCGCCGAGCCACGAGCATAACAGAACCTTTATAACCGCGTCATGTGAGGCAAGAAGCACGTCTTTGTGGTATTTTTTCGCAGCTTCCATTACTGCCGGCAAAGCACGGTTTCGCACATCTTCCAAACTTTCTCCGCCCTTGCCCGGCATCTTTACCGTCTCCGGCGCTGTATGCCATTTATGGAGAAGCTCTCCCCATTCGCGCGCAACTTCATCGGCAAGCCTGCCTTCCCATTCTCCATGGTTTATTTCGGTAAGCGCATTTACGGTCACAAAGCTGTCACATTCACATTTTTCTATTGCTTTTTTCGCCGTGACCGCCGCACGCGCGAGCGGACTCGTAAGTGCCGCCTCAAATTTATGACCGGCAAGCCTTTCACCAAGCAGTTCTGCCTGGTAAAGTCCCTTGCTGTTCAGTTCCGTGTCCTGCTGCCCCTGAAAGCGTCCCTCAACATTCCATGCAGTCTCTCCGTGACGCACTACGAAAAATCTCATATCAGCACGCCCTCGTAAAGTCAACCGTTGCGACCCAAACCATATCGCCGGATTTTATCAGTTCGCCGCGTAGTTTGTCGTTTGTTTCACCGTCTATCTCAAGTGCGCCGAGAGCAAGCCCACTCCCCTCTTTTCTGCCGAGCGCAAAGTTTGCTATGTTGACATTTGCCGCACCTAAAACGCTTCCGATCTTTCCTATTACGCCGGGGCGGTCATGGTTTTGGAATATAAGCACCTTACCGTCGGGAACAAAGTCAACCCAATAATCGTTCACACGGACAACACGCTGACGCCCCTCTTCGGTTATCGTAGCAAGGATTGAGACACTGCCCTTGTCAGTTTCAATTTCAACTTCAATCGTATTTTTATATGTCTTTGCATCGCCGCAGCTCTCGTCTATGGATATATGGCGGTCTTTTGCCATAAGCGGAGCTATCATATATGTCACCGAAGAACCTATGCTGACCTCAAGCAGACCTTTCAGCACCGCTATCGTGTATGGGCGCAGCTGATTTGCCGCTCTCTTTTCATCATCGGTAAAAAGCTCACCGCGCAGCGTAACGTGACAGTTGTTTGCCGCAGCTCCGCGAACCTGGGCAAGTTTTGCCCCCAACACACCTATTTTGCGCGAAAGCGCAAGGTATTTTCTCTGAGTGCTGTTAAGAGTCTGTTCCATAAACGGAATATTTACGGCCTGTGAATATTCTTCTCCGCGCAGAGCGGATAACATATTTGATGCAGCAATGCGCGATACCTCTGACTGTGCCTCAACTGTATTTGCGCCGATATGAGGCGTGATAACGACTCTGTCGGCTATATCCTCGGCAAGGAACGGGTGATCTGCGGCAAGCGGTTCCGATGTATAGACATCTGTTGCAAATCCGGCAAGACGTCCTTCTCGCACTGCGTCCGCGACAGCCTGTTCTTCCACTATACCTCCGCGGGCACAGTTTATAAGGTACGCGCCGTGTTTGAATACACGCAACATATCCTTATTTATCATATTTGTCGTTTCTTCTGTGAGCGGCGTGTGTATAGTGACAACATCCGCAACGGATATTGCGTCCTCAAGATCATTCTTTAATTCCACTCTTAAATTATCAGCCTTTTTGCTCGTTATATACGGGTCGTACGCTATCACGTCCATTCCGAATGCCTTTGCGCGTTTTGAAATTTCGCTGCCTATGCGTCCGAGACCGATTATCAGCAGTGTTTTGCCGTTGAGCTGCATACCGGTGAAACGATTACGCTCCCATTTTGCGCAACGCAGCGATGTACATGCCTGTGGGACACGGCGCACAACAGAGAGCATATTTGCCATTGTAAGTTCCGTTGCGGCAAGCGTGTTGCCGCTCGGTGCATTTATAACTATAATTCCCCTGCGGCTTGCGGCCGGCAGATCTATGTTGTCAACACCGACTCCGGCACGTCCGATCACTTTCAGTTTTTTGCCCGCTTCTATCTTTGCTTCGTCCATCGTTGTTCCGCTGCGCGTTAAAATGGCATCATATTCGGGCAGTATCCGAATTATCTCATCCGATGTCAAATCGGTCTTTATGTCAAGCTCTACATCAGGGGCATTTCTGAATATATCAAGCCCCGTCTCCCCCACTTTTTCCGTCACAAGAACTTTCCATTTATTTTCCATCGCTATATCTCCAATCTCATTTATCATATTCGTCTAAAGAAACACTCACAGCTTTGTCCCGGTCTGCGCCGTTTGCTGCGGCAAAACGCTCTATTATCGCGGCAAGTTCTTCTCTTCCCCAATCGCTGTAATGAGCGGCACGAAGTATTTTACCTTTCAATGTTTCCTGCCCGTCTGCAAGCGTTATGCCTAACTCCGAGAGTTTCGTTTTCACCTCTGCCAAAGCGATTCCGCCCTCACGTGCAGTAAATGAAGTAAGTCCTGCGGAACGAAGTCTTTTGTCTTTCACAAAAAGTTCAAACCCACACGCTTCAAGCCCTGCGGCAAATGCGTCCGCAAATTTTCTGCGCTTTGCAAACCATGCCTCCCTGCCATCTTTCAATATGATATTCAATGCTTCATTCAGTGCGCGGTACAGCGAAACGGGTGACGTATATGGATTTGCCATATTCCCCTGCTTCATGTGTTTAAGATGAAGCTTAAGATCAAAGTAATAACTCGGACATTCTCTGTCGTTCAACGCAGCCAATGCACGTTCGGAGAGCCACACAAGTCCAAGCCCGGGGGGAGTTATAAGACCCTTTTGTGACGCGGTGCACACCACATCAATGCCCCACTGCTCGGGCATACATTCCATAGCACCGACCGCACTCACTCCGTCAACCATAACAAGCGGATGCTTTTCGGGAAGTGCTTTAAGAAGCTCTGCAATAGGAAGGGCAACACCGGTTGATGTTTCATTATGTGTAATAAGTATCGCTTTTGCATCGGGGTTTTCCGAAACAGCGGCACGCATTTCATCTGCTGACGGAACAGAGCCGAGCGGTGCATCAACAAATACCCCATGCGCTCCCACACGCATTGCAATGTCACGAAATCTTTGCCCGAAAACACCGTATGAAAGCGATATAAATTTATCTCCCATGCCCAAAAAATTAACGGCCGCGCACTCCAATGTGCCCGTGCCCGACGACGGAAGCACAACAACAGGGGAATCGCTTGCAAACAGTCTATGTAATTTTTCCTCAATATCCGTAAAGAGTTGAGAAAACGCAGGGCATCTGTGGCTGATCATCTCGTGTGACTGTATGTTCAAAACGCTTTTGGGAACTTCAACCGGCCCCGGTGTCAACAAAAATCTTTCTTTCAAAATAATTACCTCAACTTTCTCTTATCCTCTTTATATTTTATCCCATAAAGCCGACAGGTATATTTGCCCGTCTGCGCACAAACACCATCACATCCGATATTTATAAATCCATTGATAATCAAAGTCAATAGTGTGTGATATTAAGCGCACGGCTTTTTTGCGCGTTTTGTGCGTTCGGCAATTTTACAGGCTCACATATCTTGATGTATAATTTTCGCGTCTTCTTTGAGGAGATCAGTATTAAGGAAACGCTTTGGAGGAGTTATTATGTCAAAATCAATACGGAAAATCATAGTCGTAACTGTTTGTGTCTTTTGCAGTCTTTTTGCTGCTGCTGCCTTTGGAGCTGAGCCGATTTGGAATAGCTTGCTGCGCAAATACCGTGCAGATGAAACTGTCCGGACGCTTATATTCGTACAACACACGGAGGGTTCAAACGCACAGGTTTTGCTTTATCAAAAGGACAGGGATAATTCCGATGCTTGGACGCTGATGCTGCAATGTGAGGGTGTTGTCGGCAAAAACGGCATTTCGGATAACAGACACGAGGGAGACGGCACAACGCCGATAGGGGATTTTGGCGTGATAGAGGCGATAGGCATAAAGAAAAAGCCAAAGACAACAATCCCATACCGCACGGCAGATAACGACCTCTTTTGCTCAGGCAATTATGATGAAACATACAACAAAATCGTAAGCAAAAAGGAAATCGCTCACGTCTGTAACGAAGGGTGTGCCCATTTGTATGAAACATCTCCGCAGTTTAATTATTCCCTTTTCTTGGACTTTAACAAAGAATGTGTTGTCGGTAAGGGCAGCGGGATATTCTTTCATTGCTTCGGACCGAATCCATACACAGCCGGCTGCATTGCGGTAAGCGAAGAAAATATGAAACGCATATTGCAGCTTGCAGATAAAAATTTAAGGGTCTGCATATTTCCGAAGTATTGATAATCCAATAAATACCTGAATATTTGTCGTTTTCGCGCGCAAGCGAAGCGGAGGCACAGAACCCGGCGGCTTTGAGGACGCGCGGCGTGCAGAGGGGTAAATCGGAGGCTGTCGTCAGGTGTTGTGGGGGCGATGTGGTGTGTTATGTTTTCGCGCATTGCTGATTTATCGTTCTAAAGACGCTGGATCCT
>JAUNMU010000095.1 GCA_030531745.1 Synergistes sp.
TGCCGATATATCGCTCGTCGTCCAGAGTGCGGAGGACGGTTGATGCCGACCATATCCCATGAGCGCGGGAAACATCGTGCGTATGGTTTCCGTGAGCGTTCTTGTATTCTCCCGGTGTGGGGATGCCTTCCTGATAGAGCTTCTTGGCAATCTGTGTAGCGCCGAAGCCCTGCACGGCAAGCTCAAAGATGTGCCGTACCACCGGCGCGGTTTCGGGATCAGGCTCCATTCTGCCGTCTGCACTTTTGCGGTATCCGTAAGGACATATTTTGCTTTGATACTCGCCGCGCTGCATCTTGGCATACTTGGCGCTCTTGGTCTTGATTGACATATCGCGGCTGTAATACTCGTTGATGAGGTATTTGAAAGCCACGTCCATGCCGCCGGTATCGCCCTTGTAGCGGTTGCTGTCGAAATCATCGCTGATGGAAATAAAGCGTGTGTGGAACAGCGGAAAGACGCGCTCGATGAAATAGCCGGTCTCAATGCTGTTGCGCCCGAAACGGGAAAAATCCTTTACGATGATGCAGTCGATTTTGTTCTCCCGCACCATCTCGATCAGCTCCTGTACCTTGGGACGCTCAAAGTTGGTTCCCGTATAACCGTTGTCGATGAACTCCAATATCTCGGCGTTCATGGCTTCCGGCATGGAGGAAGCGTACTCATTCAGGACAAGGTGCTGATTTTCAATGCTCAGGCTATCGTATTTGGTATCCTCGATGGACAGCCGGATATAAAGGGCTATCACATATTTCTGCATTGCCGCAACACCTCCTTACAGTTTTCATATTCGCTCTTGAAGCGGTAGGTCACGCTTACCTGCTTGTCAGAAGAAACATCGACGCGCTCGATGAGCCGGTCAATGAGCGCCGCCGTCAGCTCATGATCCTGCCGGATGCTTTCAGCGTCCTTTGCCAAACGGCACTGTTGTTCTTCCTGCTTTTCGATGAGCTGTAACGCCTGCTCCAGCGTTTCAATCTCAGGTGCAATCAGATTGATTTTGCCTTCGTATTTTGCCTTGTAGTCGTAATACTCGTCTTTGGTGATGTTGCCGTTGACAAGGTTCTCATAAAGGCTGCGGACAAGACCGCGAAGCCGGACGATTTCCTGTCTGCGGCTGCTGATTTTGTTTTTCAGCTCGATGCGGGACTGCTCATATTCATCGTTGCTATCTGTCTGCATCAGACAGCTTCCCAAAGACGTTTCCAGCTCACAGGTCAGTAGGTCGCAGAGAAGGTCAAGAAGAACATCCTCCCGGATCGTTACGCCGGGACAGTCATCAGGATTGATGCGGCTCGGCGTCAGGCAATGGAACAGATAAACATCGGGGTGCTTCTTCCGCATATTCCGCTGGCGATGAAGCGGTCTGCCGCACTCGGCACAGAACACCTTGCCTTTCAACAGATTGGGCGTGTAGGGAACGACATTGCGTTCTCTTGCTTCCTCCGCTACGCGGTCAAGGATTTCCTGTACCTCATCGAACAGCTCATGACTGATAATCGCTTCATGTGTGTTCTGTACGGTGATGTAATTGTCCCTGTCAGCTATGACTTGTCTGTGGTCGATATTTTTCGTTTTTCCCTGAACAAGATCGCCGGTATAAACCTCGGAACGGAGTACCTTGTTGACGGTTCTCGTCTGCCAATGACCGCTTCCTACCAGCCGATCATGCCGTATCTCACCGGTTTCTTTTTTGTAGTTGCTGGGTGGGAGACAGCCTTCCGTATTCAGACGGACGGCTATGGTGTTCAGCCCTGCACCTTCCTTTGCCCACTCGAATATCTTTCTTACAATAGGAGCGGCAACGGGGTCAATGATGAGTTGATGGCAATCGTCCTCGGATTTCAGATAACCATAAGGCGGTCTGGCTCCGATGTACTTTCCGTCCTTCATTGCCTGACGCTGCTGGGCTTTGATCTTGCGGGCAATGTCCATGGCATAGGCTTCGTTTATCATATTTCGCAGCGGGATCATGATGCCGTTCTCCGTGCCGTCCTTGTTGGCGGTATCATAGTTCTCGTTGATAGCTATGAAACGGATATTGCGGATTCTGAAATACTGCTCGATGTAATAGCCGGTGTCGATGGCATTGCGCCCCAGCCGGGAAAGGTCTTTGACAATGACGCAGTTTACAAAGCCTGCTTCAATGTCGGATAACAACTGCTGAAAGCCGGGACGGTTAAAATTCGTACCCGTCGCGCCGTTGTCAATGTAGGTATTATAAACGCTGATCTCCGGGTTCCGTTCCAAAAAAGAAGCAACGATCATCTGCTGGCTCTCAATGGAACAGGTTCTTGTGTGCGTATCCTCAACGGAAAGACGGACATAAATCCCGGCTTTGCAGGGTTGTTCCTGCTCTGGCATAATGATCGCCGGAAGCTCTTTTCTGCTTTTCCTCGCCATACGTTAGCCCGCCTTTCTTTGCTGTGCCTGCCTGAGAAGCTGCACGGCTTTTTTATATTCATCCTGAAAGTTGAAGGTAATATCCAGCTCTTTTTTCCCGACAACACGGATGCTCTTGATGAAATGCACGATGGCTTTCCGGTCAAGGGTTTCAAGGGAAGAAAACTCCGTGAAATGGGAAATCCAGCGGTTGCGCTCGCTTTTGTTTTCAAGCACATCGTTCAGTTTGTTTTTGAGAGCCTGAATACTGGCGCGGATTTGTTCTGCCTGCCGGGTGTAATTTGCCTTGTAGGAAGCGTATTCTTCTCTTGTGAGAGCGCCGCTGACAAGGTTCTCATACAGCCGAGCCTTGAACTCCAGCGTCTGCTCCAAACGGCGCTCATTGTCGGTGATATGGTCAGTGTATTCCTTCACCATGGTCTGATTGATGGTCTCCTGGTCGATGCCCTGCAGCAGCGCATCCAGCGAAACCACATTGTCAATGTACGCTTTCAGGTTTTCTCTGACACATTCGATCAGATTGTCCTCTTTGAGCATGACCGCGTGACCGCAGCCGTTTTTCTTTCCGGTGGGACAGTAATAGTAGTGATACTCTTTACCGTTTGAACGGTTCGTTTTCCGGGTCATGCGTCCGCCGCAACATCCGCAGATCAGAACGCCGGAGAACAGATAAACGCTGTCCTTTTGCGGAGCCGTGCGGGTGTCCAGATTGGAAATGTGCTGTACCAGCTCAAAATCCTGTTTCTGAACCAGTGCTTCATGCGCATTGGGAACGCGAATCCATTCCGATGAGGGGCGCTGTTCCATCTGCTTGATTTTATAGTGGGGTGTCCCTTGCTTGCCTTGTACCAAGGTGCCGGTATAAATCTCATCCTGCAAAATGCGGATGATCGTCGTAGCAGACCATTTGCAGTTATCCTTATCGGCATAACCCTTTTTGGCATACGGCAGACCATTATTCTTCTTATAGGCAAGGGGCGAAAGAATACCGAGCCGGTTCAGCTCCGAAGCGATCTTCGATGCGCTGGAGCCGTCAAGACGCATACGGAAAATGTCCTGCACGACGCGGGAAGCGTAAGGATCGGGAACAAGCTGGTTTTTGTTTTCTTCCGATCTCATATATCCGTACACTGTAAACGCTCCGACGAAATCACCGTTGCGGCGTTTCACTTCCAGCGCGGTACGGGTCTTAATGGAAATGTCGCGGCAGTACGCTTCGTTCATGATGTTCTTGACGGAGACCGTCAGATCATCGCTTCCGTTTTCGTGGGCGGTGTCGATGTTGTCCGTAATGGCGATAAAGCGGACGCCGTAGGTCGGGAAAATACGCCGGAGATAACGTCCGGTCTCAATGTACTCACGTCCGAGACGGGAAAGGTCTTTGACGATGACACAGTTGATGCTTCCGTCTGTGACGAGCTGCATCATTTCCTTAAATGCCGGACGGTCAAAAATGATACCGCTGTAACCGTCGTCGATTTTTTCGCAGACGATTTCTATATCGGGATTCTGCGAAACAAAGTTCTCAATGAGCTTGCGCTGATTGTCCACGCTGTCGCTCTCTTTACTGTGGTCATCCGTATAGGATAATCGGATGTACGCTGTTGCTTTGAATTTAGGCATGAAAATACACTCCTTTCATCCCGGACTGCTCCCGCAACAAAAAGAGTGGTTATGAGGTTCAGAGTGTTTTATCCTTTTCCGCGCTCATTATACTTCTTTTTACGGAAGCGCACAAGTTTGTCGATCATCTCAAAATACCTTGCAGGCATTCTTCCAACGAAATGCCGTTTGCGGCGAAACGGACGTTCACCACAAATTCACCGCAGCGGAAGCGGTAGGGGTTCTTGATCTGCTCCACGAAGGCGGCAATGCGTTCATGCTTCGGAAGCTCTTTGTTCACGGAAACATCGCGGATGTCGATAAGCTCGACAGTGCTGGTTTCATCAGCCGGATTTCTTATGTTCATGGTGAACTCCTTTCTGTGTAGTGGTTCAAGGTCACATGAATACGCCGGCAGATTGCTCTACCGGCGCATGGTATCTGACTTTGAAAACGTGCTGTGCGGCTGTGAATGGCGTCTTATACATAGAGACAAGAGTGCCGCACAGCAGCTTCACAAATACTTTTGTTGAATGCGTTCGTCGCATTTATCCCGAACCCCCGACGTTGGGCATGATACCGGTCTCCGCTGGCGCGGCTGTCATAACTCCGCAGCATCGTTCGTAGCGTGTGCCGCAGGGTTCCCCCTCAAGTCTGTGGGAGGGCGTGAGCAAGTTTCATTATCCACCGTGCATCTCATCGCGCCCTGCTTGCCAAAGCAAGGTAATAAGCTGCCGTTGATCGCTCGGAGACGGATTCTCGTCTTGGCGGCGGCGCTTAAACGCTCCTGCACGGTTTTTGTACCAATATCACCGCTATTCATTTTTCAAGGTACAGTGAAGATCGTGATTTTGCGTCCTTCACCCAATAGCCATTGGGAAAGGGCAAAACCTATCACTCATCCGAAAATTTTTTTAATTTTTTTCTCAGACGCGATAATCTGACCCAAACATTTTCTTCAGCGATGCCCAAACGGGCAGAAATCTGTTTTGCGGAATATCCGTCCATCTTCATCAGAACGATTTGAAGCGTCAGCCGATCCACAAGCATGAGAGCTTTCAGCAGCTCCGGGTTTTCAATCTCGTTCAGCAGATCATCAATATCCCGGATTACGGGCTGCTCCTCGACTGCCGCAACAGTTTCAAGATAGTCACCGACCTCCTGAATATGGTTGTAGTAGTTACGCTCCGATTTGAACATCGCCCAATCGTAAACGTGCAGGTCTTGAATCCTGTCCTCGCTGACACCGAGTTCACGCAGTTTCTGTTCCTCGGCGGTTTTCCAAAGGAGCCATTTCAGTTCCTCTCTGGCTTTGTTGTAAGCCATGTCTTTTACCTCCAAATCTGAATTTTTGTTTGAAAAAAAATCCAGATCGGAGGCGGACTGCGGCAGCGCGGAAGCCCTATATACGCAAAAATGCCCGAAGCAAAACTGCTTCGGGCATGGTGACGGTATGCAAATAAGTTCGGATTGCAAAATTGCCGCAATAAGCCTATCCGCATTTGCTGGCTATATTGGCTGTGTGCGTCAATCCATAAGAAAAACATAAGGCCACCCGCGTGTCACTCTGTATTCCGGCTTTCGTCGGTAACAAAGTGATAACACGCGGATGGTCT
>JAUNMU010000096.1 GCA_030531745.1 Synergistes sp.
TCACGGCGTTCCGTCTCTTTCCTTTTATGCCGTTGTCATGGTTCTTTGTCGTGTCACGATCGCCTGCGGTTTTTTCAACCGCTTCGCTTACCGCGGCGCAACGAGAAAGAGTATATTACAGGTATCGTATTTCGTCAACACCTTTTATAAGTATATATAACATCAATAAAGCATATTATCGATTTTCTTTTACTAACTTAAAAACGATTAAAAGCATAAATATCACACACGTCACAGAGATATAAAAAAATGCCGCGATTTTTGTATAGAAAATCGCGGCATTTTTTTTCTCAGAAATTTTTTAATTTTATTTTTTTGTTTTTTTCTGCGTTTTTATTACTCGTTACTATCTCCGTTAGGTTTCTCTTCATCGGTTATATCCAACTTCAACACGCCCTCTTCAAGGAGTGCCTCAACGTTTTCATCAAGCGTATTCACACCTGCATCTTCTCTGCTATCTTCCTCTGCCGGAGCGTATCCCAATCCTTCCGAGACCTGCTTCAATACGTCTTTTTTAATTTCTTCCATAAGTTCGGGATGCTCAATAAGGTATTCGGCGCATTTTTCTTTGCCCTGAGATATGGTTTCGCCTTTGTAAGCAAGCCATGATCCTTTCCGTTTGATCACGTTGTAATCTATTGCCATATCCACGACCGATATTGCCTGCGGAACGCCTTTGCCGTAGATCAGCGATGTGTGTGCGGTACGGAACGGAGGAGCGAGTTTGTTTTTTACGACCTTAATGTTAAGTTCGTGTCCGGTAACAACATCACCGACCTGTATTGTCTTTCCGCGGCGCACTTCAATTCTGACAGAGCTGTAGAATTTGAGTGCCCGTCCGCCCGTTGTAGTCTCAGTAGGCCCCTGACTGTAGCCCGCGCTTATCTGCGCACGGAGCTGGTTTATAAATATAACGCTCGTATTGCTCTTTGCGATCACAGCAGTCAGACGGCGGAGCGCATAGCTCATCAAACGTGCGTGAAGCCCCATCTGCGGACTGTTTTCTCCTATCTTGCCGTCAATTTCAGCCTGAGGTGTAAGTGCCGCCACAGAGTCAACTACAACTAAATCAAGGGCGCCGCTTCTGACAAGTGTGTCAAGTATGAAAAATGCCTGTTCTCCGCTGTCAGGCTGCGAAAGGTAGAGATTTGCAGTGTCAACTCCAAGTGCAGCGGCAAGTCTCGGGTCAAGCGCATGTTCTGCGTCTATGAATGCGGCTATTCCACCCATTTTCTGCGCTTCGGCAAGTATATGGAGTGCTATCGTTGTTTTACCTCCGCCCTCAGGTCCGTATATCTCTATCACTCGTCCGCGCGGTATTCCGCCGACTCCGAGCGCAACATCAAGAGGAAGTATTCCGGTCGGTATTATGTCAACATTATGCTGAACTCCGTCTCCAAGGCGCATTATAGAACCATCGCCGAATTTTCCTCTTATCTCACCGAGTGCCTGTTCAAGAATTTCTTCTTTGGTCGTTGGTCTTTTGCCGGTTACAGCGATTTTCTTAGCCATTTTGATTGCCTCCGTTTTTTTATTATTTTATCTCGCGTATCCATTAAAGCACAAATTTTTTAAGCGGTGTGTATGTTGGGCCGCCTCTGCCAAGCACGCTTTTCATAAATATTATCTCTTCTGCCTCCCACTCAGGCAACGATATTCCGGTTATCTTTATTTGCCGCAGTGTTTCGGGCGAAAGTGGGCGGTCGCTGTTGTTTCTGCCAAGTGTGATGTGGGGAGAAAATTTTTTATATTCACTCGGGACTCCGCACATTGACGTACACTTTTCTATCTTTTGACGCAGTATCTCAAGTTTATCCACTTCACCGTCAACTGACGTCCATATCACTCTCGGATTATTCAAATTCGGGAAGCCTCCGACTCCGCCTGCGGATATTTTTATTTTTCCGCCCAAATTCTCTTGCGAAAGCATTCCCGATATTTTATCAACGGTCGTTCGCGTTATCTCTCCGCAGAATTTCAGTGTAATGTGTATTGTTCCGGGCAAGACCCAACGCACACCGACCGTTGTCCTGCGCACTGCCGAAAGCCATTTCGCAAGCGCCGCCGTATGTTCTTCCGGAAGTTTTATACATATAAATGTGCGCAGCGTTCCGGAAGAGATATGAGGCATTGTTCTGAACATTACTTTTCGCACTCCGATAGGCAGCACGCTTCGTCCAACGCAGCGGAGAGTGCGCAGAGGACACTGCTTTCTCTGACTTCAGCTCGTTTTCCGTTAAATCTGTGCATAAACGTACGTTCGCCGCGCCGCGAGCTTACGCCGAACCATACCGTTCCTACAGGCTTTTCATCAGATCCTCCGCACGGGCCTGCGATTCCTGTTATTGAGACAGCAATATCACTGCCGTAAATACGGCGCGATCCCAATGCCATTTCTGCAGCACACTGCTCACTTACCGCACCATATCTCTCAATAGTCTCACACGACACACCCAAGATCTTTTCCTTTGCTTCGTTTATGTATGTCACAGCAGAACCGTAAAATATATCCGATGCACCTGAGATCTCCGTGACAGATGCGCCTGCCATTCCGCCTGTGCATGACTCCGCAAAAGAAAGCGTCAGCCCAGATTTCCTGAATTTTTCAACAACTTCTGCCGCTTCTTTCGTTATAACAGTCATCTGCCTACCATCTCCAATATCCGTGCAAGTCCACCCGCAAATATCAGCCACTCAATGAAGCGCAGTAATACATTTACTATAACACCGCCTACCATATCGTCTGCCATTATACCAATTCCTCCGGGCAGCTTTTCAAAATATTTGATCGGGAATGGCTTTGTTATGTCAACCAATCGGAATAACACAAGCGCGGGCATCGCATACGAAAGGCCTAAACCATAACACGATATCCACACTCCGATCACCTCGTCTATAACGACCTCTCCCGGGTCGGTGCGCTCTACCGCCTTTTCGTATTTATCAGCCGCGATACAACCTACGACCGCAGCAAGGGCTATCCCCCACACCGGCACACCGCCCACCGCAAGCCATAACGCCGTACCGGCTGCAGATCCAAGCGTTCCGGGCATATTTGAAAAACGCCCAAGAGTTCCGACAGTTGCAACCATTCCGAACCATGTTTTCATTTCTTTAAGCAATATCATCGGCTATTTCTCCTGTCAGGTCATGCGGCATTGCGCCTGTTATCTTAACGGTCACAAAATCGCCTTCTCTTATGTCGTCACTTATCTCACTTATCTCAATTACGCCGTCAACATCGGGCGCTTCACGGAAGGAACGCCCCTCGGCATATCCTTCGCCATTATTCACCTTTTCAACGAGAACTTTAAGCCTTTTGCCGACAAAGATCTCCTGCCGCTGTAATGAAATTTCTTCCTGAACTGTCATCAAAGTATCAAGACGTCTTAACTTAGTACGTTCGGAAACCTTATTTTCCATCTCCGCAGCTTTCGTACCCTCTTCGGCAAAAAATGTAAATGCACCCATTCTGTCAAATTTTGCTTCACGAATAAATGAGACAAGATTATCAAAGTGCTTCTTTTTCTCTCCCGGAAATCCAACCATGCACGTCGTGCGCAATGCAAACTCGGGATTTATCTCACGCGCTTCGGCAAATACAGAAAGCAGCCGCTTAGGGTCCATAGCCCTATTCATAGCAGTAAGTATCGTCTCATCACCATGCTGAACAGGCACATCAAGATACGGCACTATCTGACGCCCCGCGGCCACTCTTTCAAGCAGATGCCTGTTGACGCGCTCAGGATGCAGATAGAGCAGACGCAGCCAAATATCCTTCGGCAGAGATCTTTCAAGCTCGTCAAGCAGAGTAAGCAAATTTTCTTTTCCGCCGAAGTCCATTCCGTAAGAGGTCAAATCCTGACCGACGACACATATCTCTTTTGCGCCGTTTTCGGCAAGACCGCATGCTTCGTCAACTATTACCGACATCGGCAAACTCCGCAGCGAGCCGCGTATTGACGGTATTGCGCAATAAGTACACCGATTGTCGCAGCCTTCGCTGATCTTCAAATATCTTGAAAATTTAGGAACTGACGGCAGGATACCGCGCCGCCTTGCATCGGGCAGCGGCGTACCGAGCGAAGCAAGCACTTTTCCCCATTCCTCACTCTTTGCCCAGAAGTCAACGGTAGGCACTTCCTTTGACAAGAGATCTTCGCCGTATCTGTTCACAAGACATCCGACAACACCGATTTTTTTTAATTTTTTACCTTTCTTTAATTCTTCCAAATCAAGAAGAGCAGATATACTTTCCTCAACCGCAGGGCGTATAAAACCGCATGTATTCACAATAGCGCAGTCTGCATCTTCGGCACATTCCACAACGACATGCCCGGCAGCAGTTAAGGCTCCAGCCAAACATTCACTGTCAACCTGATTTTTTGCGCACCCGAGGGAAAGACAGAACACTCTCATTATCTGTACAACTCCGGTGTATCTTCAATGGGTTTGTTGAGAAGGTAGAGTTCCAAGCCTCTTAATGTAAGTCCGGAAGCTATGCCTATCATCATACGCAGACGCGCCTGAACGGGGCTGAGCTTTCCTCCCGACATCACACCCATTTCAAGCAGTTTTCCAAATGAGCCTTCAAAGAGGTCTGCCTTACGCACTTTGCTGTGTATACAGCGCGAGGTTATCACAACAGGTATGCGGCTGTGCAAAACATTGCGTATCTGGAGTACCCACGAAGGCGGCACATTTCCCGCACCAAATCCCGCTATTACTATCCCTCCGATATTTTGCTCACGCAAAACCATTGAAACTAACGAGCTGCTGCTTCCAAGCGATGTGTACAAAAGAGGCACATACGGCAGTTTGGCAGGTATATGTGAAAGAAATACAGGACGCTTAGGCTGCTTTATGAATTTTATTTCCCCATTAAGCATTTTCCCCACAGACTCTTCACGGAACGTCTGAAACGCACATTCAGGCGAATCGGGATCCGTAAGCACCACATCATTCGCCGCAAGCAGTTCACCGCCCGATGCCACCATCACACCCTTGTCACTGAAATCAGGTGACAACGCAGCCGACACAGCAGTCCTCAGGTTAAGCAATCCGTTTTCAACATCTCCGACACAGCCGCCCATAAGATTCACAAAAATCACAGGCTCGCTTCTTTGCCACAGAAGATTTACAACATACGCGATCTCGTCCATCACTCCGCTTCCGGAAACAACAACGATACCGACATATCCCTCATCAACAAGGCTCTCAAACATAGCCTCCATCTCAATGGTCATCTGCACCGAATAGTGCGTACTCGGCTGCGTACTCCATTCTTTTATATCGCACAGCGAAGCAAGCTCAACAGGCAGAACGTTCAGCAGTGTGCCTGGGTCGTCGCTTTCATCGTTGGCAAAATAATGTCCTGCAATAACCAACGCCAACTTAGGCAAAGGAAACATAAAAATTCCTCCATTCAAAAACGTGCCACTCGCATATAATATATCAAACGCCCTTATGTTTCAAATACCTGCCGCAGAAATCAATTTT
>JAUNMU010000097.1 GCA_030531745.1 Synergistes sp.
ACAGGGAGTGGGTTTCTTGAAAAAGATATTGTATGTACTGTTGTCGCTGATGATTTTGTCCGCGGCATCGGCACCCTCGTTTGCGGGCGCACGCGAATATGTTGAAGGCGATGTCATCGTTGTCCTGAAAAGCGGCACATCGTTGAATACGATGAGCACTAACACATCGGCGTTGTCCGTATGCACATCGGCGGCAAACGTCACCGCGGCATCTGTAGGAGCAACGACGCTGCACACGTACAATGAGCTTTCCAAATCGTCCGGGGGCAAAGTCTTTGCCGTATTACATTCCGATACAAAGACATCAGACCAACTGATAAGCGAGCTTAAGAACGATCCCAATGTAATAGCCGTATCAAAGAATTATATATCAAAGCTCCATAACACAGACGAAGCAGCAAAGACCTTATCTGTCAAACCAAACGACACACTCTACTCACAGCAGTGGGGATTGAAGACAATAAATGCTGAAGGTGCGTGGGAAAAGACCGTAGGCTCAGATGAAGTCGTAGTCGCAGTCATTGACACAGGGGTACTCTACGACCATGAGGATCTTGCCGCAAATATGTGGCACTCCGGCGGCATTTACGGCAAAATGTTCCACGATGATGGCAAAGTTACCGATATAACGGGAAGAAGCACAAGCGGCGCATCTGTCACAGATTGGGATAGAGTCGGTGACATACACGGTCATGGCACACACGTTGCCGGAATAATCGGTGCCGTGGGCAACAACGGCAAAGGCGTGTGCGGCATAAACCAAAAAGTGAAAATTCTAACGGTAGGTGTATTCAGCGTAGCGGGAGGTTCTGTCGGAGGATATGACAGCGATGTAATAAACGGTCTTAACTATGTCGCGGGACTTAAAAACAGCGGCGTAAATATCCGCGCCGCAAATATGTCATTCGGGCGTTGGACATCAGAGACTTTAAGTGTATATGAAGAGGCACTTAGGGCAGCAAGCAATGCGGGAAAAAGCGGCATCCTCTTCTGCGTATCGGCCGGCAACGACAGTGCAAATATTGATTCAAGTGCTGCCGGTTCGGGTGAGAAGCTATATCCTGCGTGTTTTAGGGTAGACAATATGCTAACTGTGGGTGCTTCAACATCGGAAAACAGACCTGCAAACTACACCAATTACAGTGCAAGCGGAAAGTACGTTGATGTATTTGCCCCGGGCACAGACATATTAAGCACGTGCAGAACCACAGCTTTGAGCGGCTATGCCGATTCAAGTCAAATTTATGATTCAAGCGGATATATCTCAAAAAGCGGCACGTCTATGGCAGCACCGATGGTTACAGGCGCAGCTGCACTTCTTGCCGCGGCATATCCCGAGATGACAGCTGCCGGAATAAAGGCTTTGATCGTGAACAATGGGACAAACGTCTGCAGATCCGGTTATAGCAGATACGGACTGATAGATCTTAGTGCCGCCATGAAATCCGGCAATACGCCTCAAGACCCACGGCCTGTTGGTGACGTAACCACATACAAAGACAAAACAAATGCGTGCAGTGCGGTGAATAATGTTTTTGAAGAGTCAGATCTTTACATTGACAGCAACGGATATGTTACCGTGTCAAGTCAAACGGCGTCACGAGCAACCAATATAGCTGAGTCTGATCTTGTATGCTTCCCCATAGTAAAGAAGTCGTGTGATAACGGTGTGGCAGTTCTCTCCTTTGAACTTTCCGGTCAAAGATTCAATGGAGTTTCAAGCCCATCGGAACTCAAATTTTACAAGATACTCAGCCCCACATCGTCAACGAAGTTTGCATATTGTAGCAATTCATCTGATCAAATACCTACCGATAGCGGATACTTTGCAATAATAGACAAACAGACGAACAGGGACGCAACAGAGATTAAGAGCGGCAAAACATATACCATTAACCTCTACATACGCGACGGCGGCGAATTTGACCTTGACGGTTTGGCAAACGATTCGGTTATAGATCCTGCTGTGCTGGATGTAAGCGCAGGCAATACACCGCACGGCGGCGGCTCAAGCGGCGGCTCGGGCAACGGATGCAGTGTCGGCTTTGGTACGCTTGCACTTGCACTGCTTGGTGCTTACGCTTTCCGCAAAAAATAACAAATTACCGAGCAATACAAAAGAGGTGTGCGTCCGACATAGGGCGCACACCCCTTTATGCTACCGCAAAACGACCTGCCAAACTATGATTATATGCACCGTAAGATTCGTTTTTTACAGATATCAGATAACACCTTTTTTATTTCTCCAGCGACCGCTTTTGAAATAGAGTATGTGACACAAAATCGCCTCTGCTGTAGCAATGGGAGCTGCAAAGCCTATCGTAAAGAGGCTTGCTCCATGTACAGAGCTTAATATCCACGTTGCCGGAACACGCACCATAAATGCGGAAACAGCATTGTTCAGCATCGTGTAGGAAGTCTTTCCGCAGCCGTTGAAAAATCCGTTCATACAGAAGAAAAGGCAGACCAGCACGCAGTCAATACTGAACGAGCGCAGATAGCGCGAGGTCGCGTCAATAAGGGTACTGTCAGGCGTGAAAATTCTGATGACGGGGTGCGGAAAGAAAAAGAGAAGGATAAACGTCGCAATACCGAAGCATACGGAAATTGCAGTGCCCCAAAGCATAGTCAAACGTGCCCTGCCTGGTTTTCTTGCGCCTATATTCTGTGCCACCATGCCTGATATTGCGCCACAGAAAGACATAGGGGGCAACATTGTAAATCCGTTCACCTTGCTCGTTATGCCAACGGCAGCCGATGCAACAACTCCACCCATTCTGCTTACCGTTGCCATAATGAACATGAACGATATGCTCGTCAGCGAGAATTGCACTCCCATCGGCAGACCTATGCGCATCAGTCGCTTAAGCTTTCCGCGCTCTATCCTCATGCTTGAGAGTTTGAAATCAAATTTGTAGTCAGCACGTTTTGCGTAAATAACAGAAAGTACGGCAGAAAGTCCCTGCGCAAGAACAGTAGCCAAAGCCGCACCCTGAGCCCCCATCTTAAAAAATCCGACAAGCAGCAGATCGCCCACAATATTTGCAGCGCACGCCACACCGACAAATATGAGCGGTGATGTTGAGTCACCGAAGCCTCGGAATATTGCCGCAAGTGCGTTATATGCAAACATCGTTGAGATGCCGATCATATTTATCGTGATATACCCCTTTGCCGCGCTGAATGCCGCTTGAGGTGTCCCCAAAAGTGTAACGATCCCATCCATAAACAATGGCAATATAAGCATTATGGCAAGGCTCATAATTCCAAAGAGCGTGAGCATCGTGCCGATAGTTCCCTTTATTTCTTCATACTCCCCCGCGCCGTAAAGCTGACCTATGATTATTGAACCGCCTATCGCAAGCCCTATGACCACACTGTTTATCATAAAAACAAACTGACTGCCGATAGCCACGGCAGAAAGCCCCGCCGCATCCGTAAACTGTCCCACGATGATCATATCCGCGGCACCGTACAACGCCTGCAAGAAATTTGCAGCCATAAAGGGTATCGCAAACTGCGTCAGCTGTATCGGGATATTGCCCTCCGTCAGAGGTTTTGCTCCGGACTTAAATATATTCTTAAAAAATTCCTTTAATTGCATCTTGAACCTTGCAGCCTTTCTTCTTCTTTTTTATTCAGCATCTTCATAAACCACACAGCAGCCGGTACCGCCGTGAGAAATGAAAGAAAATCAGCGACAGTCTGAATCATCTCAACGCCCTTCAAGCCGAATAACTGCGGCAGAAGGACTATAAGCGGAATAAAATATATTCCCTGTCTTGTGCTTGCAAGAAGCGTGGCACGCCATGCAAGTCCGGTAAATTGAAAGAGCATATTTGTCATCACGATGATAGGGTGAAATATGACAACGCAGCACTGAAATCGCATCGCCGATATGCCGGTCGCAATAACCGCAGGGTCGTCTCTGAAAAATTTCATGATCTCAGGCGCAAATATCCACAATACAGCAGAGAAAAGCCCCATAATTACCATATCGGCGCATACCGTAACTTTATACGCCTCTTTCACCCGTGAATAAAGCCCCGCACCGAAATTATATCCGGCAACAGGCGAAAAACCCTGACCTATACCGATATTAACAGCAAAGACAAACATAACCACGCGCAGAACGATTGACATTCCGGCAACCGCAGCGTCTCCGTAGACAGCCGCACTCACGTTAAGCGCAGCCGTTGAAATGCACGCAAGCCCCTGACGTGTCAAAGACGGCAGACCAAGGCGCATAATATCATAAAATACAGAAAGGTTATGTATAAAATATTTTATACTCAGTCTTACGATACTCTTTTTCCGTATAAAAAATAAAATCATAACCGCAAAACTGACACATTGGCTTACGATCGTTGCGATCGCAGCTCCGGATATTCCCAAGCCAAAGACAAATATAAATATCGGGTCAAGGAAGATATTCAATATTCCGCCTGCCACAAGTCCGCGCATCGCAAACGATGCATGTCCTTCGGCACGCAGAACATTATTCATCACAAACGATGCACATATAAAAGGAGCTCCGAATAGTATCCACGCAGCATAATCCTTTGCAAAAGGCAAAATCGTAGGCGTTGCCCCAAGCTTTTTCATAAGCGGCTCAAGAAAGGCAAGTCCGGTTACGCACAGAACAGCACCCAAAGCAAGCGAGAGAAAAAATGAAGATGAAGCATATATGTGGGCTTTTTCTTCGTCGTCCGCACCGAGGGCAAGCGCAACGACACTTGCCGCCCCATTTCCGAGTGTAAAGCCTATCGCCTGAAATATCGCCATAAGCGAGAAATTTATTCCTACCGCGCCGCTCGCGCTTGTGCCAAGCTGTGAGACAAAATATGTATCTGCCGTATTGTAGAGTGTAGTAACAAGCATACTCGTCACAGTGGGAACAGCAAGCGATGCAACGAGCTTCCCCACAGGAGCTTCCGTCATTCTCACATGATTATCAAGGTCAACATTTCCGTTCGTATGGAAATGATAAGAAAACACAATAAACCACCGCCAAACAACACAACTGATGAGAGACCGTACGTTATGTCACCTGACGGTCTCCCATTCGCCATTATACAACATCAAAAAAAATATGCACACGAAATATACATCGTGTACATATTTTTTACCGGGTAAATTGACGGCTTCGCTGCTTGACTTTCTGCTTATAATCAGCGCAAAACAGCCGCCATATCTATCTCCCCAAACAGACCGATAAGTCTTTCCTTTGGAACCACTGATTATATGCACCATCTGATGAACAAACTAAGCGATTCACACAAAATCAAAGATTTTGGTTCGCTGCTTATAATCAGCGCAAAGCCGCTCCCATATTTATCTGCCAAAAACGCATTAATCAGCGTTTCTGATGTACACTGATTTTAGTCTGTTTGGTGTTTGCCGTCAATGCACAAGGACGGAAATCGAACTGATTATATGCCCCGTCAGACAAGCGAAACGCAGTCCGCGTGACACGAAAGGAGAGAAACACACACAC
>JAUNMU010000009.1 GCA_030531745.1 Synergistes sp.
GGCAAAACATCTGACAACGCCGACGACTGAAGTAATTACATCTTGTATCTCCCCCCAAAACGCATTGTTATATACGACCGTAAAAATAAAAATCAAAAAAAGTAAATGCTGTGACCATGCGTTGAAAATTGGTTTTTCGTGAAGTGATTGACATCTGTGGGGGTATAAGTGTACAATTTTCATAGTGTGTGGGGCGGCTGTGTTTTGTGGGTCGGGCTTTGGTTCTGTGCACAAACTTTACATAAAATGTCGGCAAAGGGCGAAATATTGTCCTTATTGGCATCTCTTCGCGGGCAAAGCAATGTAAGCAAAAGTACCGCGGCTGGCGGTGCTTCGCGAAACATATACAAGAGTCACAAAAAGCGGCAGAGAGGATGCGCGGAAATGCGCGTGCCTCTTTGCCGCTTTTTGCGTGGGAGGTATCCGCTATGACGGGGACGTAACAGGCGGTCTTTCCGCGCACACAGCGGTGTTATCACAACAGTGCGAGTACCTTTCGCACATTGAATATTCCACGGTAAAAGAGTGTGGAATCAAGAGACATTCAAAACGAAAGACATTGAGGAGATGTGACAATGAGCAGAAAAAAGATTTTTACGTTGTTGACGATTGCGGTCTCGCTGATATGCCTTGCGGCATTTGCATGGGCGCAGATCAGCCCAACAGAAGTTTCCACCAAGGATGAACTTATTGCGGCGGTAAACGGTGCAGCGGACAATACTCCCACCACGATCGTTATTACAAAGAGTATTGCGTTGGGCGGAGCGAGCCTTGATATACCGCAGAGCAAGGACATCACGCTTACGCTGAACAAGGGCGTTGTCCTTTCAACAACAGCCAGCAGTGATATATTGTTCGCCGTGAACAGTAAGGGCAAACTCACGGTAAATGGCTATGGAAAGATAGAAGCTAAAAACACAGGTCTGGGCGTTACTGCTGCGATTGGCGTTATGGCAGTCAGCCCCGATAAGACCGGTGATGTTACCGTAAGAGGCAGCGTCACACTGAGCGCAGTCGGCGGAGCAATGACAGGCGCGATAATGAACGGTACCGATGGCGAAGGCGGTCAAACAGGCAACATCATGGTGGCAGACCATGCCGTATTGACAGCAACCAACGAGAATGAGGAGGTGGCTGCTTGGGCAATTTTTAATGTGGCGACTGAGAGCTGCGACATAATAGGCGATGTAACGGTAACGGGCAATGCCGTTCTGCGTGCATATGGTGGCGGTGATGCTGAATTTGCAACGTGCGCGATTTTGAATGCCCCCGCAAATAAAGATAAACCCAGCCGAGTGACAGTGGCAGGTGATGTCATGATAGAGGCGTATGATTCAACCTCTGATGCGCATTGTGCAATCAAGGGGATGGAGATAGATAGCGGCGATTGCCAAGTAAAGATATTGTCGGGCAACTTTGAGGGTATCGTTTTTGTTGAGAGTAACGATGGAAAAGTTGATAAGTATGCTGTCAAAATCCACAGCGGAACCTTTGCACATTTCAACGATGCTATGTCAAATGATAAAAAATTGTGGGATATGTACAAAGCCCCTGGCTGCGAGCTGACTTATCTCAGCAACGGTAAGCTTGCGATCGTCAACTGCGTTGCCGTCAGTTTGGACAAAGATATTGCAAACGTCCCGAAATCAGGAGACAGCGTTGAAGTAACGGCGGAACTTATCAAAAATAAAGACGGCAGCACTGTTGATATAGCATCTATGGAGATCCTCGGTGCGGAAGGTCTCCCCGGATTAACGGTCACACCGGATAACGAAAACCATAAGATAAAGGTAACGAACACCGGCTGCGAGGATGGCTCATACGCCATCGCCGTCATTCTTTCCGATAATGCCGGTGACATTGCCTGTGCCACGCTTGGTATCACGATCAAAGATAACTCCGCAAGACCTGTGAAGCCGACAATATCGGGCGATGAACTCAATGAGAATACAGTAAGCGCCGACGCACAGACCTATCAGGACAAAGAAGAGGCGGCAGCCATACTGCCCAAAGACTTCACATCCGAGGACATAGCGACAGACACAGCGGGAAATCAGACGATCAACCCCGAGACTGCGGCGACATTGCTTGGAGGAAATGCAAAGTCGTCTGACATATCACCGCTTCCGATAACATCGGCAGACGCCGGAACGGATGGTGTAGACAAAATAATAATGACCTCATACTCCGTGTACGATGAGTTCTTCGGTTTCAGCGACACAGAGCAGTCAAAAGACCCGTCAAAGCTGAGTATGTATGGCATTACCAAAGACGGCAGCGTAAAACGTCTTTCGTATGTGGCACACGTCAAAGACGCCAAAGACGGCACATTCACCGTACAGAATGAAGACGGTACGATAGCAACGACGATAGAAAAGGGCAAGAAATACATAATCAGCCTCTTCATCGCCGATGGCAAAGACTGTGACCTCGGCAACGAAAAGGACGGCAAGATAGCGACAGCAACATTCCTTGACAAAACAGGAAGCGGCGGAAACGGCGGCGGCGGCGGTGGCTGCAATGCCGGATTTGCGGCACTTGCTTTGATCGCTCTCGCATTCGTGCCGACACGCAAAAAGAAATAACAAAGCGCAGGTAAACGAAACAAAATAAAAAATCGCGAATGCGCGTGTCATAAGGCACGCGCACCACGCAAAAAGCGGCAAAACAAACCCAAAGACAGTAATTGAGATGATCCCCGCATCTCAAACTGTATAAAGCGCAGTCCGTGTATCTTTTTCTTCTCCTTTCAATATCACGCGGACTGCGTTTCTTTTGTTACGCAATGCAAAGGCAATTTTATTGATAATCCAATAAATACTTAAAGCTTCGTCTCGTTGCGGGCCGCAAAGCCGCAGCGCAGCTTTAACAACGCGCGGTGTACAGTGGGGTAAAACGAAAGCTGTTGTGACGCGCTGTGGACGCGATGTAGTGTATTATGTTTTTGTACATCACCGATTTATCATCCTAAAGCCGCCGGATCCTGCGCTGACGCTTCGCGTCCCGCAGGAAGACGGATGGATATTCACGATTTTGTTGGGGGAGCAACTTCTGCTTGCCGCAGAGTGCGGCTTTCGGTTATAATACTGTGACGTAAGGGAGTGTGTAAGGTCTGCACATTGGGCGCATAATATGTTTAAGAATGTCGTGATTTCAAACACGGTCGTTGTCTCAAGTATGGGAGAGGCTTTGAAGACCGTTATTCCGATAATCCTTCTTGTGTTCGTCATCAGCTTTTTCATTGTTCCTGTGCCGATAGGAGCTATGCTTGCTTTTGCGCTTGGGTCTTTTATGCTCGTTGTGGGGATGGGACTCTTTTCCGTGGGAGTTAATATCTCAATGTCACCTATTGGCGAACACGTCGGGTCGGCTGTGACGGGAACAAGAAAATTATGGCTTATTCTGCTCGTGAGCTTCTTGGTCGGAGCTATCGTGACGTGTGCAGAACCCGATCTTCAAGTGTTGGCAAATCAGATGCCCGCGATTCCCAATGCCGTTATGATCTCGGCAGTGGCGTTGGGAGTCGGCATTTTTTTGATGTTTGCAATGGCAAGGATAATCCTCGGTTTGAATTTGCAGACAATATTTGTTGCTGCATACCTTTTAGTGATCGTACTTGCATTTGTCGTGCCGGAAAATTTCGTTGCGGCTGCATTTGATTCCGGAGGTGTAACTACCGGACCTATCACCGTTCCTTTCATAATGGCTCTCGGAGTTGGTGTCGCAAGGACACGAAGCGACAGCAGTGCGGGAAATGACAGCTTCGGTCTTGTCGCGATAAGCTCTATCGGTCCGATATTGGCCGTGCTTGTGCTCAGCCTCGTATTTCATGAAGCTGAGGGAGTATATGTTCCGGTAAAGGTTCCGGAAATGATGGACTCAATGGATATGTGGGCAGTAGTTGCCGCGATGATGCCACGCTATTTTAAGGAGATTGCCGTCTCCATTTTGCCTATTGCGCTTTTCTTCCTTGCATTTCAGATTTTTAGGCTTCATCTCTCTCGTACCGAAATGATTCAGATAGCTATAGGTATAATTTACACATATATTGGTCTTGTCATATTTATGACAGGCGTAAATTTCGGATTTTTGCCCGTGGGAAATTATATGGGACAGTTGATCGGAAATCTTTCATGGAACTGGATAATCGTACCTATCGGTATGCTTATGGGATATTTCATAGTTATGGCGGAGCCTGCTGTTCAGGTACTCAATAAACAGGTTGCGGATATTACGGCGGGGACTATATCTCAAAAAGCGATGTGCGCAAGTCTTTCAATAGGTGTGGCAATTTCCGTTGGTCTGTCTATGCTGCGCATACTTACGGGAATACCTCTTTTGTGGTTTGTAGTTCCCGGTTATATTATCGCTATTGCTCTTACGTTTGTCGTGCCGCCGATATTCACAGCCATCGCATTTGACTCCGGAGGCGTTGCGTCAGGCGCGATGACGGCTACATTTTTGCTGCCGCTTGCAATGGGGCTGTGCAATGCCGTCGGAGGAGACATCGTAAAGGATGCGTTTGGTGTGGTCGCTATGGTTGCCATGACACCGCTCATTACAATTCAGCTTTTAGGTCTGATTTATATGCGCAGTGCATCCGAAGCCGAAAACGAAGAGATGCTGCTATAGCTTTTACGTACGGAGGTTTGTTTTAATGCAGAGTGTTAAATTTGTGATCGCTATAGTTCCTGTTAAATCAAGCAACGCATTTACAGACTATTTCAAATACCATGGCGTAAAGCTGATTTACACATGCCGATGCGACGGAACGGCAAGGAGCAAAACGCTTCATTTGCTCGGACTTGAGAAGAGTGAACTGAATATCATTTATGCAATGTGTATGAGTGACTGTGCCGACGCATTGTTTGACGGACTTTCATCGGAAATGGGAATTGATGCTCCCGGGGCAGGTGTCGTGATCTCTCTTCCGGTATCGGAGACATTTGGCATATCAAACGCTCCAACCGGAGGAAAAAGGAATCTTGAGGAAAGGGCTGTGAATATGGAAAACTCACTGATTGTCGTAATAGCGGAAAACGGTTATGTGGATATGGTAATGGACGCAGCAAGAGAGGCCGGTGCGAGAGGCGGTACTGTGGTTCACGCAAAGGGTACGGGCAATGCAAAAACAGCAACACTCTTCAAGATCACGATAGCACAGGAAAAAGAGATGATATATCTTGTGACCTCAAAGGAAGATGAGAAGAAGATAGTTGATGCGATCATAGATAAGGCCGGCCCAACTACAAAGGCAAAGGCAGTCGTCTTTACTCTTCCGATTGAGCGCACCGCAGGCTTTACAAAATTAAAGAACCGCTGATTATATGCAGCACCGGATAATCAGCGGCACACTAAGGAAACGCATTTGATCGGCGTTTTCTTGATCATATTCATTATTGCTCCCCCAACAAAATCGTGAATATTCCCTTGTCTCCCTGCGAGACGCGCAGCGTCAGCGCAGGGTCCGGTGGCTTTAGGACGATAAATCAGTGATATGCAGAATGTAACGCACTACATCGCGTACACAACGCACTACGACGGTTTTCGTTTTACCCTACTGTACGCCGCGCGTCCTTAAAGCCACGGGGTTCTGCGCCTCCGCTTCGCTTGCGCGCGAAAACGACAAATATTCAAGTATTTATTGGATTATCAATATTTTGTGCTGTGTTCTACTTCAACGTGACAGCCGCCCAACTGATAGTAGAGGCACCGTTTGCCGTTGCATGGAATACATCTTTCGGCTTTGCGGTGAAATTCCATCGCTTCGTTGCCCATTCCTATGAAAGAACATTGTGACTTTCTCGGGTGCAGCAGCGATGTGCCTGATGCTTTAACACCTATCTCTTCAAAGGTATTGCCGAGCTTTATAATGTTCTCCATTAGATCCTGTCTCATTGATCCTATTCCGGGGTAGTATTCGCCGCATATAAATTTATTTTTATCTGCGGTGATATTATCTCTTATCCAGTCAAAGAGAATATCATGCATTTTGTAAAGTGCCACGGAACCTGCCACATCTACAAGAAGCCCCGTCATCATACTGCCGATCGCGGACGTAAGCTCGCTTGATTTTTTTTCAAGGTCTATGCCTATCGTCCATACTGCCATGACGACTGTGTTAATGCTTTTCGGAATCTTCGCTTTCACATCTCCGAATACTTCTTTGAATGTGTCGTACGAAATGGTTTTTACGAGAGCCTTTGGTGCAAGCAATTTTGCTTCGCCTTCATCGCTCTGCCAAAATTCTAAGAATTTCAGATAATTGTTATGCTGTCTTTCTCCCATACGTCTGTAGAAATCGTCAACGGCACTCAGATCAACTCTGACTTCGGTGCTTTCGCAGACAGTGTAATACGAACAATTCTCCTGCGCATAGTGTATCTGTATTTTTGTCATTATATGCTCTCCTCTGTTCAGAATGACATAGCAGCCACAAAGCGTTTCTGAAAATCGGGCAGTGATGAAAGTTCAACATATACCATCTTTTCAGCGGTTATCTTCGTACGGTCATAAAATGACGGGCGTGCGCCTGCCATACAAGCACCAAGGCCGGAGGAATTTTTAATTCCCACGATTCGGTTGTGAGGAACGTCCGGCAAAAGTCCGACGCGGACAGCGCTTTCAATGTTTATATTATTTCCGAAAGCACCGGCAAGACACACTTCGTCCAACTGTGCGAGGGTTATGCCTTCACGTTCAAGCATAACTTCTATACCTACTTTTACCGCACCTACCGCGAGTTGTACCTCTCGTATGTCTTTTTGCGTCAGATAGACAGGGTTATCCTCATCCGTCAGCAATATCTGTATCATACCTTTTGGAGTACGGCACAGGCGATGCGCAAAACGCAGATCTGTACATTTTTCAGGATAGACAAAACGCCCGCTTTTTTCAATGACCTTCTCATTGAGCAAAAGCGAAATTGCGTCAATCAAGCCGGAGCCGCAAAGTCCTATCGGCTTTACATTGCCTATCGTACTGTATTTCAGTTGTCCGTCTTCAAGATAAACTTTTTCAATCGCGCCTTCAGCAGCTCTCATTCCGTATTGAATACGTGCACCTTCAAGAGCGGGCCCGGCAGCCGTGGCACAACAGAACATTTTGTCCTTGTTGCCTATTACTATTTCATTATTTGTGCCTATGTCAACAAGCAGCCGCATTTTGTCCTGTATATCCATATCTATTGCAGCCACTCCCGCGACTATATCCGCACCGACATAACCGGCAACGTTTGAAATCATTTTCACTGCGCACGTTTCATTTATGTTTATCCCTATTTTTGATGCAGCAAACGGCGGCATAAGAAGAAATTGCGGCGAATACGGGCTGTGTCCTATTGACTCCGGAGATACGCCCGCAAAGAGATGTTCCATGACCGTGTTTCCGGCAATGATTATCTCTGTAATATCTTCTTTTGCCACATTGTTTCTCTCCGCCAACCGCAGAATGTTCTTTTCCATTTCGTCTGTCAGCGTCTTTTGTATCTTTACAAGTGCTTCGTCCGACGCTGAGGAATAGGCGATTCTTGATATTACATCGTCACCGAATGTCACCTGAGGATTAAGGAAAGATATTCTGTCCTTTGCTTCGTGTTTCCGATAGTCCAACAGATAACATACTACAGTCGTTGTGCCTATATCAACTGCTATACCGAAACCGCTGCGTCCTTCCTGCCAATTATTGATTTCGCTGTAAAAACCCTCAAGAATACTGTGCCCTTCGGATTTAACTCCGTCAATTACATAAAGAGTGCCCGATCGTTTGATATTTGCACAACATGAGAGTCTGTATCCGTTTGAAATGTCTTCTTTAGAGAGTCGTTCCTCTTCTGTCGGCGTGAGCGGTGCAAGCGGATCATCGGTTTTTACCGCAACGCGGCACTTGCCGCACACACCTGCACCTCCGCAGTGTCTGCCTATATGTACTCCGGCTATGTCCGCGGCTTCCGCGGCGGTTATACCGGCAGGGACTTCTGCCTTTTTACCGTCAGGCATAAATATTATCGTGAATTTAGTGGTGATAGGCTCCAAGTTATTGCATCTCCTCTTAAAAAAAGGGCGAAGCCGTCAACTTCGCCCTTAATAATTTTTGTAACTTATCGTACCGCAGCTCGCAGTAAAGGAGAAAAGCAGGAGCTGCGCCTAAAGAGCCACTGATTATATGCACCGTCTGATGAACAAACCGGCTTCGCTCACGGAAATCAGAGATTTCCTATCTCAGCCGTGCGTCACAGGCAGTCCGCGCCTGTGGCTCCAACGTATTGATATACGCCTCCGCCCCAGTCGCGGACTGCCTGTTTAGCATCCGGCACATCTAATCAGCGGAAGTAGCTACCGTGTTTATCTGACAAAAACGCTTTAAGCTGCGCCTTGCCATCAATAAATTTTGTAATTTATCGTACGAACAAGCAATTAAGCGGCAACTTCATCCTGCGGGAAGGTAAGCGCTGTGCGTTTTTCCACCTTGTCCGCACCATCTTTGCCCCAGTAGATGCCAAATCCGAGATATGAGAGTGCTATTGACATGAACGGGTTGATGTAGTTCAAGAAGCAGTATGGCACATAATCAAGTGTCGGAACACCCATAGCCGCTGACTGGAACGCGCCGCAGCCTGTCCAAGGAATGAGAACGGCCGTAAGTGTACCGCAGTCCTCAAGCGTACGTGAAAGAACGCGCGGTGAAAGGTCGGTGCGTGCAACTGCCTTGTTGAACATTCTTCCTGGGACGATGATTCCAAGGAACTGGTCACCGAGGAAGAGGTTTGAAAGGAAGCAGGAGACAACGACAAGCGTGACAAAGTCTCCGACTCTCTTAACTTTGTAGAGAAGCGGATTGAGAACTGCTTCAAGATAATGGCACTCTTCCATTATACCGCCAAGGATAAGAGCTGTCATGATCATTGAAAGCGACCACATCATGCTGTCAAGTCCGCCGCGGTTCACGAGTTCGCAAATCATTCCTGCTACATCATGCGCGGTCTGTGCGCTGAGATCCGTTATACCTGCCTTTGCAAGCAGAGGCGCGATACCTTCAACGCCTGCATCTGCCAACTCCTGTGCAAATGATGACTCATAGCTGTAGTGAAGAGCGCCCAACGCATCGCCGAGGCTATTGCCCTGGAAGAGAGCAATAATCGTTCCGGCAAATGTACCTGCGAGCATACCCGGGATAGCAGGTTGTTTGGCAAGTGAAAGCGCAAGAACGATGAGCGGAGGAATTGCAGTGTAAATCGGGCTTATCGTAAATTCATGCGCAAGGATCTCCTGGAATGCGCGAATTTTCTCCGTATCAAGGCTGCCGCCGCCGGAATAATGAATACCGAGAGCTATCGTGATAACGATAACGATGAGATAGCTGGGCACTGTTGTCCAGCACATTGCGCGGATATGGTCAAAGAGGTTTGACCCTGCAACTGCCGGAGCAAGGTTTGTCGTATCGGAAAGCGGTGACATTTTGTCGCCGAAATATGCACCGGAGATAACGACACCGGCTGTGACAGGTGCCGGAATGCCAAGTCCGTGCGCTATACCGATAACGGCAACACCGACTGTCGCACCTACGCCCCAAGATGAGCCTGTTGCGATGGCAACTATTGAAGAGAGAAGAAGCGTTGCGGTGAGGAATATGCCGGGGGAAAGAAGGTTAAAGCCGTAGTAGATGAGACCGGGAACAACGCCGGCGAGTACCCACGAACCGACAAGCATACCGATCAAACCGATGATAAGGAGTGCTACCATTGCCTGGGAAATTGAGTTGACTGCGGATTTCTCCATGTCGCCCCACTTGACGCCCAGTGCGATCCTTCCTACAAGTGCCGCAAATATTGCAGCGCACGCAATAGGAATATGGGCATCCATGCCCAAGCCAAAGCCAAATGAGTTTCTATCGGGGCTGATAACACCATAGCTGATTATAAGTGCAACTATAATCAATGTGATCAGTGCAAGACCGAAACTCGGACGCTTAACATTTTTCGCTGCCATTTTTTGTTTCCTCCTTCGTTTTTTGTCCTGCGATGGCCGCACCGTTTCCCTGACGGCAAGACACAGCTGAACCCATCGTGGGACCTTACTACTATCGTAGCATATTCAACAGCTGTTGTCTAATACTTTTTTTCTAAAAAGCATACTGAAGCATTAAAAACATCTCAGCCGCTGCTTAATGCCAAAACAAACCCACCAATGCGTGAAAACGCCAATGCTTCCGATACGATCGTCAGTGCGTACTTCACGCACTGACTCATTGTAGTGCAAACCGGAAAATTTTCAAGCGCAAATTTGAATTTTGCAAAAATTTCATTGTAAAATAAAAAAGGAGCGTTGGTACGCTCCTTTTTTGGGAAGGTAAGGCGCTATTAGTAAGCGAATTCCACTCCGAGCTTATTCATCTCGTCGCGCATACGCTCGTACTGATCAAGGTACTCCTGACGAGGCGCAAGTTTGTCCATATCATAAACTTCCTGGATTCTCTTGCCGTAGTTGTCTATCGGGATAAGTTTTTCGTACTGAGCAACGATCTTCTGGCACAGCTCTTCGGCTTTCGCTCTTGTGAGACGCATCTTGAAGGAAGCCTCGTTGACTTCGTGATAGAAGCGTGATTCAAGCGGTGTGGCCATATCTGTGAACTTGTTGCGGCAGGTTGCTGCACCCCACGGGTTACCGCCGCAGCACTCAAGCGCGATCGCGTGAGCCGCGCACTCCCAGTACAGCTGATCTGTTCCGGGGCCTGCGTTTGCGAAGAGGTTGTTGAGGAAGATGAGGTTTGAGTTGCGTGACATTGCCTGGCTGAGTACGCTCTGGACCCAGAGAAGTTCTCTTGTTGTTGTTGACTGCCATTTGAGGTGGAACGGGAAGTTCAATGCCCAGCATGACCCATAGAGGCATGCACCTTCAATGTTGTATGCGAGCTGGAGGATCATTGTGCCCTCTGCGCCGCCCGCATGTCCGCCGTAAATCGCTCCGCAGAGGTTTCCGAAGACGTTGCCGTATTCACGATAGTGGAGTGATTTGTTGAGCATTGCGTTGTTTGTTGTCATTTCTGTAAGTATTGAGACCATGCGGCCGTCAAGATGTGACTGGCGAACTCCCCAAACGGGGTTGCCGGCTGCGATCTGAGCCTGTGCGGATTCTGCTGTACCTACGGAAACTGTCCACACATCGGGTTTGCCTACAAGACGCTGAGCATCGCGAAGATTCATCGCATGCTCCATCGCCGCTGCGACTTCCGTCGGGCTCTGTGAGAATGCCTTGCGACCCATGAAGTCCTCAAGAAGCGGTGCGCAGAGACCGTCAAGAAGGGGCTCTTTCAGGTAAGCCATACATGCTTTCTTGTGGATGTCTGTGCTGAAGTTTGCGTCGGGGCTGAAGAGGTGGAAAGGTCTCTTCTCTTTGTCTTCAACCGAGCGGACGCGAAGCCATCTCTGGTCGTGACCGGCGCCTACGAAGTAGCAGGGACGCTTTGTGTAGAGAACTTCGTTGGCTTCGCGCTCTGTGAACTTCATTACGCGGTGCGTATCCTGGTTGTAGACACCGACTGAAACGAAGAAGTCCTTTGCTGCTGCCCATGCTCTGTCGGCGAGGTCATCGTCCTGGTTGACGATCGTGTGTTTGTCATACTTGATGTTGTACTCTTTGATTACGCGCTTCATTTCGGGGATGAAGCTCTTGAGCATCCACTCTGCCTGATCTTTGTAGAACTTGCCTTCGTCTGCCTTCGCGAAGACTTCCCACATTCTGAATGTTGACATAATCTATTCCTCCAAGAAAATTAAACTTGCGAAAATCCAATTAACCGAGAAGCTTTTTAAGTTTCGCTGCGCACTCAAATGCGTCAAATGACCACACATCGGCTCCGATGCGCTCTGCCCACTCTACTGATGTCGGTGCGCCGCCGATGCAGACAAGATATTTGCCCTTGTCGCCTGCGTCGCTGACGAGCTTGATGAAGTCTTCCTGTCCGGGCATTGTCGTTGTCATAAGAGCTGAGATACCTACAACAGCAGCTTTTTCCTTGCGTGCTGTCTCAAGGTACTGTACGGGGTCAACGTCTGCGCCCAAGTCAACAACATTGAATCCGTTCGCCTGAAGAACGATACCGACGATGTTTTTGCCGATGTCATGATAGTCGCCCTTGACTGTTCCGATTACGATTGTCTTTGCTTCGCCCTCAGAATCCTTCACAAGATGCTCCTTAAGAACACCCATTATCTGCATGAAAGCGTCGCCTGCGATCATAAGGTCGGGAAGGAATACTTCAAAGTTCTCAAATTTGTCACCGAGGATACCCATCTCCTCTGTGAGACCATTCATAATATCCTGAGCTGATGTACCTTCCGCTACCAATTTCTGGACGAGTTCTACCGCTGCATCGCCCTCTCCGTCTACCATATACTGACGTACCTGTGCTACTGACATTGAAACAACCTCCATATAATAATATTTGCCGATTTTACACGTCTGCCTAAGCAAACGCGCACAGTCTAAACCGTCTATGCAAAATAGATGCAAAAAAATTTTGGTATATTAGCAGAAAATTCTTTATCGTGCAAATTTTATCTTTTGCGTATTTTGCATATTTTGCACTTATGATTTATTTCAGATTATATTTTTTGTTGAAATCATTCATCGCATTGATCATAGCGTGAATGTTTGCAACCGATGCATCCGGAGGAATATCGCACCCCGATGAGAATACAAAGTTTTCAAATTCCTTTGTTTCTTCAAGTATTTCCATGCTCTTGTCATATATCCACTTTTCATCGCGTGAAACAAGTGCCGCCGGCTGGAGATTTCCGAAAACAAGGACATCTCTCGGAATCTGAGAGAGTGTTTCGCGCATGTTGACGGCATCGCCGAAGTGAAGTCCCTTTGCTCCCGTTTCGTACATCTGCTTGCACGTCATTTTGACATTTGCGCAATCATGGTGGACAACGTAGAATGAGCTGTCCTGAACGGCATCAACGAGACGTTTTACATGAGTCGTTGAGAAGCGGCGGAAATAGTCCGGCGGGAGCAGCCCTGCGGTTGGCTCTGCAAGCAAAATGCCGTTTGCACCGGCCGATTTGTATTCAAGAGCACGCTGTATAAGAAAATCTGTTGCTTTCTCGCAAAGCACATCAATCATCTCAGGATTTTTCTTTGTATCTTTGAGAGCCTTCTGAATATTGTAGAGGTTGCACACAAGCGAGAATGTGCCAAGCATTCCACCGAATATCGGTCTGTCTGTGATAAGTTCCTGTGCGCGTTTCACGGCTTCAACGTGAAGATCCTGTCTGCCTGCGTGTACGTCCGGTATTTGCAAAGCTTTTGCGTCATCAATGGTCTCCACAATGTGGCTTTGAAGCGAAGGAATCTGATCATCCTTAAAGAGAACTTTTGCACCAAATGCCTCCGCGTCTATCGTGAGATCCATGCCCGTCATAGCACCGATCATTTCGGGGAATTCGTCTATACAGACTTTCATTACATCCCCCATCACTTTTCCGTTGTTCACAGCTTCGCGAACGGTTACACCGCTCTGCTTGAGGCAAGGGAAGAACAAAACCGGAAGAAACCTGCGATCCGGAGCATCAATTATCTCCTGCGACCAATTATCCATATTGAAATACATAACAACACTTCCTCTGTGTGAAATTTTTATATTGTGATACTAAATTAAATTTACAAAATAACTGCAAAAAAAATGCGTGATTATTTATGCGCCGCAAAAAATGCAAATGGAGATAAAAGAACCGCTACGGCAATCGGAGATTGCCTACGTCACTCATGGTCAGAGAGCCGGATTTGTGCCGGCGCAGCACCGATTGGAAACTTTTCTCATGCACTTTGAAACACGGAAATCAATTTTTAGGCAATATTGATAATCCAATGAATACTTGAAGATTTGTCGTTCTGCGCGTAGCGAAGCGGAGGCGCAGAAGCCAGCGGCTTTAAGGACGCGCGGTGTGCAGTGGGGTAAAACGAAAACTGTCGTGACGCGCTGTGGACGCGATGTAGTGTGTTACGTTTTCGCATATTGCTGATTTATCGCTCTAAAGACACTGGTTCCTGCGCTGACGCTTCGCGTCCCGCAGGAAGACTAATGAATATTCACGATTTTGTTGGGGGAGCAATAATAAACGGTGAAGCAGTTTGTGAAATTTCAGCAAACACAGAAAATTGATTTCCGTGACTTTGAAATTTTCGTGCTTGACGGTTGTAAAAAAAGTGTTATAATTTTTCCGTTAGCCGGGGTGGCGGAAAGGTAGACGCACGGGACTTAAAATCCTGCGGACGCAAGTCCGTGCGGGTTCAAATCCCGCTCTCGGCACCACTGGTATCGCGGGGTGGAGCAGTTCGGAAGCTCGTCGGGCTCATAACCCGAAGGTCAAAGGTTCAAATCCTTTCCCCGCAACCAATTTCGGCGCTGTAGCTCAGTTGGCTAGAGCATTCGGTTCATACCCGACAGGTCACCGGTTCGAATCCAGTCAGCGCCACCATGAAATTTCGCCTCTCAGTGATGAGAGGCTTTTATAAAGTTAAGGGTACGGGGCGTAGCGCAGTCTGGTTAGCGCGCTTGGTTCGGGACCAAGAGGTCGGAAGTTCAAATCTTCTCGCCCCGACCATTTTTTGAAGAGCTTCTCTTCGCTTATGCGTAAGAGGGGCTTTTTGTTTTGTTGCAAACACTAAGGTAAACGGTATATAATGGTTCTGTGACAGATATGCGTAAAACATTCGGTGCGGCAAACATTCATTCGTTTGCAGCTCCTGATGTGTCTCATAATATTTCAAGGAATACGGAAGTGTTTTTTTATGCGGATAGTATATAGACTCAGCAAGGATGACTATATGGATTTTGTAAAGTATGAGGCTTCTTTTAGGGACAATCCCGAGGGAAGAAAAAAGTTTTTTATTGCAGCTGCGGCTCTCTGTGCATTTGTCTGCGCGGCGGAATTTGCGGTCGGGAGTTTGATGAAATTTCAAAATACGGCGCGTGTCGTGGAAATATCGGCTGTTATGTCCGTTGCGTGTTTGATAGGGCTTCGCGGCATGATGTCCGAGAAAAACAGAATTAAATCTCTTTGGGTGAAGTACGGCTTTCACAAGGTTGAAAAGTCAAATATGTATCCGATAATAACAATGGTATTTAACGACTGTGACTTTGTGATCTCATCCGATAAGAGCAGCGAGGAGCAGACTTACAGATACGAAAATATTGAAGAGGTCGTACCTCTGACCCATATAATTATGATAAAAATGAAAGATAAAACATGGCTGTTTGTATCAAAAAAAGGTTTTGAGGACAACGATGAATGCAGCGATTTTGTCAGTTTTATAACGGAGAAAAATAAAAATGTACTTGTCGGCTGAGTGTGCGGATAATATACGGAAATATTTGTCAGGAGGAAACGTTGATGACAGAGGATTTTAATCTCCCGAAGATAGGCAATCGTTTTGCCGTAACATGTATTGAAACGCATACGGAGGGTGAACCTACAAGGACTATTTTGTCCGATTTCCCGAAAATTCCCGGACATACAATGGAAGAGAAAATGCTCTACATGATGCGGCATCATGACCACCTGAGAAAGGGAATCTGTTTTGAGCCGCGCGGCAACGATGTTATGAGCGGTACGATCGTGACAGAACCGTGCGATCCGAGAGCGGACTTCGGTGTTCTGTATTATGAGGTGGGCGGTTGGATGCCAATGTGCGGACACGATACGATCGGAGTGTCAACCGCACTTATTGAGAGCGGTCTTCTCAAGGCGGTTGAGCCGTACACATACGCCACACTTGACACTCCGTCGGGGCTTGTTAAGGTCAAGATTGAGGTAAAAGACGGTGTGGCAAAAAGCGTCACATTCAAGAATGCGCCTGCGTTTGTAATGAACCGCGGCGTAACGGTCAAAGTTCCCGATTACGGTGATATTACGCTTGACATAGCATACGGCGGCAATGTCTTTGCAGTCCTTCCCGCGGCTGCGATGGGACTGACTCTTGAGATGAAAAACTCAAAAGAGATCGTAGCAAAGGGCAGTTATCTCAGGAGGTTTATTAACGAACAAATCAAAATCAAACATCCATATCTCAAAACTATAAATAAGGTAACGCATATTCAATTTTATCAGGGTGGCGACAGGGAACTTGGCGCCGACATTAAGAATGCCGTCGTAATACCGCCTGCTGCGATTGACAGAAGCCCATGCGGAACAGGCACAAGCGCAAGACTTGCACTGCTCCATGCCGAGGGCAAACTTGCCGTGGGAGAAGAGTTTGTCCACGAGAGTCTCATCGGAAGTCTTTTCTTTTGTAAAATAATTGAAGAGACGGAAGTGTGCGGCATACCTGCAGTTGTTCCGGAGATCAGAGGCAGGGCATGGGTAATCGGTAAATCAACCATACTCTTTGACCCCGAAGATCCGTTTATTGAAGGCTTTTTACTGTAGCCGTGAAATAATATAATAGCTGATTATATGTATCGTGTACAAAGAGACGATCTGCGCTGTCTGTTGCGGATCGTCTCTTTTGTGTTGGGGACATACAGACGGTTACGATTCAACATTGAAACTACTATGTACTGCATTGTTTACTCTATGATAAAAAATTATGTATAAAAAGTTCAGCGTTTATATTTATGCGCAACTATTGACAAACATATAGCCACATGTTAGATTAACAATGGCATGCCGCAGTCATTGAAGTTGCTGCAACAAAAAAATTTTGGGAGGTTTAATTATGGCGCAGAAATCGGTAATGGAAAAACTTAAGGACGTTGGACCGGGCGCTGTCGTTGCGGCCGCATTTATCGGTCCCGGAACAGTCACCACCTGTACGTTTGCGGGTGGAAGCTATGGCTACACGCTCCTTTGGGCTATGCTCTTCTCAACGATCACGACCATCGTTCTTCAGGAGATGGCGGCTCGTCTCGGTATAGTCAAGCAGTCAGGTCTCGGAGAAGCTCTCCGTGACAAGTATTCAAACGCAACAGCGCGTATTCTTCTTGCAATTCTCGTTATTTGTGCGGTATTTTTCGGAAACGTGGCATACGAGACAGGCAACGTCTCCGGTGCTACGATGGGACTTCAGGCTATCGTCCCGGGCAGCTCAAAGGTAACCTGGGCACTTGCCATTGGTGTATTGAGCTTTGTTCTTCTTATCACAGGCAAATACAAGTATATTGAAAAATTCCTTGTTTGCCTCGTTATCCTCATGAGTATAGTATTCCTTGCCACAGCCATAGCGGTAGGCGCAGACTGGGGCGCGGTCATTAAGGGTCTCTTTGTCCCCACGGTGCCGAAGATTGAGCGTGCATGGTTCTACATTGCCGGTCTGCTTGGCACAACAGTCGTTCCTTACAACATCTATCTGCACGCTTCATCTGCTGCGAAAAAATGGAAGACCAAAGAGGACGTTGCGGCATCGCGCCTTGACTCAATCGTATCAATAGGCCTCGGCGGAATGATCTCAATGTGCGTCATAATAACGGCATCCGCAGCATTCTACGGAACAGGCGCAGAACTCCCCAAAAACGGCGGAGAAATGGCGACTCAGCTTGCCCCTCTCCTTGGTTCATGGGCGAAGTATGCGTTCGGTATAGGACTCTTTGCGGCAGGTATGTCATCGGCAATAACCGCTCCTCTTGCGGCGGCATTCGCATCATCCGGTATTCTCGGATGGGGTGAGGATATGTCAAATGCGAAATTCAAAGCCATTTGGATGATAGTCCTCTGCTTCGGTGTTGGCGCGACATGCACGATCGGCGCAAGCCCGACCGAGATCATAATGTTTGCCCAGGCGGCGAATGCGTTCCTGCTTCCTGTAACGGCCATTCTTCTTATGCTTGTCTGCAATGACAAGGGATTCCTCGGCGAATTTGCAAACAAGGCGTGGAACAATATACTTGGCCTGATCGTCCTTGCGATCGCGATCTTCATCGCGTTCCGCAATATCACGGCGTTCACGGAAAGTCTGCAGAAACTTTTGGGCGCATAAAATAACCCCATAAGCAAATTTGTGTAAAAGATGCCCGATGGCCGGAGTTTCTGAAACTCGCGTGCTGCAAACGGAGCGGATTCTTGTGTTGGATCTGCTGTGTATGCGGAAGTGAAGTTAAAGATTTGACGGCTTCGGGCATTTTTGAAAATTTTTGTAAAGAGAGGTTTTATCGTGTCAGTATATATTGATGATCCGAAATATCTCCTTGCCGGAGAATCCTGCGTGGTAATAGAGTTTGCAAACGAGATAAGCCGTGAAGCAAATGATGCGGTCATGCAGATGAAAGAGTGGTTGCTTTCGCAGGGGTCTCTTGCGATAACAGAGTGTCTCCCAACGTACAGATCGCTTGCCGTTTACTTTGACGCGCTGAATACGGAGCCTGAACAGATAATTGAGGCGGCAAAGTCTGCGCCGAAATGCACTGCCGAAGAATCGGCTCTGCGTACCGAAATAAACATTCCGGTATGCTATGGCGGAGAGTATGGTCCCGACCTCGCAAATGTGGCAGAGCACGCCGGCATAACCGCGGAAGAGGTTATAAAACGTCATACAGAGCGCGTCTGCCACTGTTATATGATAGGTTTTCTGCCGGGCTTTGCCTACCTTGGCGGTATGGACGAAAGCATTGCAACACCGCGCCTTGCCGTGCCGCGCACGAAAATTGCCGGCGGCAGCGTCGGAATTGCGGGAAAACAGACAGGCATATATCCCATAGAAAGTCCCGGAGGCTGGCAGCTTATCGGACGGACACCGATACGTATGTTTGACGTGAACAACACAAAGTCTCCGACTGCGGTTAAGGCAGGATATGACGTGCGTTTTGTCCGCGTAAGCGAAGAAGAGTACAAAAGAATTGAACGCGAAGCGGCAGAGGGAACGTACAAACCCGACATAAGGGAGGTGCGCTGACTTGGAACTCACGATAAAAAAATCAGGTTTGCTCACTACCGTTCAGGATTTGGGGCGCTGGGGCTATCAGTCTGATGGTATCCCCGTGGCCGGTGCTATGGATATTCCCGCGCTGCGTGCGGCAAATGCAATGGTGGGTAACGAAGATACGGCGGCAGCACTTGAAATTTCATTTATGGGACCTGAGATTGAAGTCTCCGGCGGCGGCACCGCCGTATGTACCGGTGCGGATCTCGGTTTTTGCGTAAACGGTGCGAGTATCGGAAATTACAGAGTTGTGTCGCTTAAAGCGGGGGATGTTATATCATTCCGCGGTATGACGGGAACGGGATGCCGTGCGGTGCTTGCCTTTGGCGGCGGAATTGATGTCCCTGTCGTTATGAAGAGCCGTTCAACTCACACGCGCTCCAAAATGGGAGGCTTTCAGGGCAGAGCATTAAAGAGCGGAGATAAATTGGCGACGGGATCGCCTTCGCCGCTTGCCGCAAAACTCGGCGGTTTCTCAGTACCGGCTGACATTCTGCCTGTTCAGAGTGCTGATGCTCCGCTTTCCGTTGTTACCGGACTCCAGAAAGATGCTTTCACGGACGAAGGTATAAAAACATTCTTCTCGGAAGAATACACGGTAACAGCAGAGAATGACAGAATGGGCTGCCGCCTTGACGGTCCGGATATTGCGCACAAAGACGGTGCCGATATAGTATCCGATGCAATTCCGCTCGGCTCCGTGCAGATACCCGGGCACGGAAAGCCTATCATAATGCTTGCCGACAGACAGACAACAGGCGGATATACAAAGATAGGTGTTATTTCGCCCCTTTCAATTCAGGCGCTTGCACAGAAGATGCAGGGGCATAAGGTACGCTTTAGGGAAGTTTCGGCGGCTTTTGCGCGCGAAGAACTTAAGAAAATCGCATCTGCTATCGCCCGTATAAAAGAACTTGCCGAGAAATATGCGGCAGGAAGTGCGCCGCGCGGCAAGGCACGCCACATACGTCTTACGGTAAACGGAAAATCTTATGATGTGATCTGCGAAGAAATAATGCAATAGGAGGAATGGCATTATGTACAAAATAGACTTAAACAGCGACTTGGGCGAAAGCTTCGGCGCATACAAAATGGGAAACGACACCGCAGTAATGGATTCCGTCACGTCTGCGAACATTGCGTGCGGTTTTCATGCGGGAGACCCTCTTGTATTGAATAAAACAATTCGTGCATGTATCGCGAAAAATGTCGCTATGGGGGCACACCCGGGCTATCCGGATCTTGTCGGATTCGGACGCAGAAACATGAACTGCACACCGGACGAAGAGTATGCAGACTGTCTCTATCAGATAGGTGCGGCAAAGGCGTTCTGCGAGGCAAATGGCGTGAAATTGCAGCACGTAAAGCCTCACGGTGCAATGTACAATCAGGCTGCTAAAAATCCCGTCCTTGCAGAAGCAATAGCACAGGCCGTGAAAGATTTGCACGGAGATATAATACTGCTTGGTCTTGCAAACTCGGAATTTGAGAAAGCAGCCGCAAAAGTTGGTGTTCCATTCGCAGCCGAAGCATTTGCCGACCGCGCATATATGCCGGACGGCAACCTTGTTCCGCGTTCGCAGCCGGGAGCTGTGATTCACGATGCCGCGCTTGCGGCGGCTCGCGTTGTTCGTATGGCAACCGAAGGTGTCGTTGAAGCAATAGACGGCACTGTGATAAATTTCAGACCGCACTCTGTCTGCCTGCACGGCGATACACCGGAAGCCGTCCAAATGGCAGCAGCAGTAAGACAGGCACTTGCAGAAGCAAAAGTTGATGTAGTATGTATTAAGGAGGTGCTTGGGATATGACACTGCCGTTTGACGTAAAACCGTTTTACTCAGCCACACCGAAAGATATGAGACAGCTTATACGTGACAACAAATGGACCTACCCGACATCGGGGCTGTGCCATTGTCACGTTCAGGCAAATATGATCGTTCTGCCGAAAGATTGGGCGTATGATTTCCTCGTTTTTGCACAGCGCAATCCGAAACCTTGTCCGATACTTGACATAACGGAGCCCGGCGGCTGGGAAGCACCTCTTATTGCCCCAGGCTCCGATGTAAGACGCGACATTCCAAAATACCGCGTATGGGAGAACGGCAATCTCATTGACGAACCGACAGACGTTGTGAAATATTGGAAAGATGACCTTGTCGCGTTCCTGCTCGGCTGTTCTTTCAGCTTTGAGGGCGCACTGCTTGAGGCGGGGATCCCGATTCGCCATATAGATCAGAACTGCAATGTTCCTATGTATATCACAAACATAGAGAACAAACCGGCAGGCAAACTGAGCGGCCCCATGGTCGTAAGCATGAGACCGGTAAAATACAGCCAGATAGTAAAGGCGGCACTCTCAACCGGTCGTTTCCCCGCAGTACACGGCGCACCGATCCACATAGGAGACCCGTCTGTCATAGGGATAAAAGACGTATCAAAGCCGGACTTCGGCGATCCCGTTGAAATACGCGAAGGCGAAGTTCCCGTCTTTTGGGCGTGCGGCGTAACCCCGCAGGCAGTCGTAATGAACAGCAAACCGCCGTTTGCGATAACCCATGCCCCGGGTCACATGTTCATAGGCGATCCGAAAGACGTGGACTACGCTGTATTCTAAAGAATAAAAGGACACCTGCCTTTTATTTTTACACAGAAGCCTAAAGATAGAAGAGCGCAGGCTCTTCCGTATGACGATAGAAGAACCTGCGCTTACTGAAAGGAAGAAACAAAACAACAGAATATTTCCGGTGGTTATTTTCTGCGTTTTGCGGCACCGAGGGCGATAACTACAAGAACAAGCGCACCGAAGCCGGCGTTGCATCCGCCTGAGCCGCCGCTGCCGCTCGGGGCAGGGCTTGTGCTGTCAAGCAGTACACAGAAGTCTGAAAGTTTTGCGCCAAGTTCTGTTTCACTGTAACTATCCCACGTTAAACCGTCATAAAAAAAGAGTTTTGTCTCTGTTCCTTCTCCCGCTCCGAAATAGAGACGTGCATTGTTCGTATCAAAACTCATGTGAGGCGGAACGTATGCGCTGAATGGGGCAAACTTCTTAACGACGTTAGCAGCGGTAAGTGTGGCGGGATCGCCAAGTGCCGTTTCTGACGCGCTTATTACTATTCTGGAATTGTTCCAACTGCTGTCATAGCCATTCATACCTATATAGAGGTTGTCGGAAGCATCAACATACAGCGATGCAAAGTTGTAGCTCCAGTCAGCGCTTGCGCAAATACCGAGAACATCTCCCTGCTGCTGAGTGAGAAGAGCATCGTTGCTGATAATAGTCTTGGATGATGGTGTGGCTGTACTCAGGTCAACCTTTTCAATCATTGAGTTGCTGTTGCAGACAGCCCCCTGTGATCCGCCGATTGATGTTATGTAAAGGCTGTGCCCGTTGAGCATATACGCACCGGTCGTTCCGCCGTCGGTGTTTCTGCTGTTGAGGGTGATTTCGCTTTTCAGCGTCAGATCGGTGTCATATTTAAGAAGTTTGGAATTGAGATAGTTATACATGCTGTCTGAATAAGTTACGATCACATAGAGATAACCTCCGTACGCAACAATACCCTCGCAGTGTGCATCGTATGATGCAGATGCACACTGAACTTGTACATTCTTGTCGTTTGCATATTTTTCATCTGTCGTATCAAATCGTGCTATTGTTGATGGCGTGTTGTAGCCGCAGATGTAGATATACTTGCCGCTGTAAGCAAGACCGCGGACATTGGTCACAGGGTTTGACGAACCGCCGATTTCTTTGAGCGGTGTACTCCAATCAGTCTTTGAAGGATCGTAAATATCAATGGTGTCGGTAGGTTCGGAAGAATAGGAAGAACACTGTGCAACAGCCACACGGGAACTGCCGTTTGCATTCCTGAACGGAAACGCCTTTGCGCCTGCTGAGCCGCCAAGACCTGTTACGACATTCTTTGTCGGTGCTTCTTTTCCCCTGATGAGACCAAATCTGTCCGGAGCGTAGTCGCTGCCTCCGATTCCGAGGTAAAGCACATCCGCACTTGCAGTGCCGGCAAAGACAGCACATGCCAAGACCGCGGCAAAAAGCCGCAAAGACTTCTTAAAAATCGCCATTTTTATTGGCTCCCTTCATTTGTTTTGAGATACGATGATCTCGGATTCTATTTTCAGCGGTACTGCCGCTAAAAATCCCATGTCAGCGTCAGGTAAAACGTCCTTCCCTGAAGCGGATACCACATTGTGCGTGACGGACCGTTTACCACTGCATACATCTTTGCATCCGGAGAGCTGTTAAAGAGGTCCTTTACTCCGAATACGACTCTGCACTTCTCTGTAAACGAATATTTGAGACCGAGTCCCACCGTCAACATATTGTCCATTTTTATGGACTCTGTCTCATCGTAGTAGTTTTCGCCTATGTAGTTCAGTTCGGCAAACGCAAGCCCCATATCATTGTTAAATATGCTGCGTGAGATACGGAAAAAACCTTCAAATTCAGGCCTGTTCGGAAGTTGCTTCCCATCACGGTATCCCTCCGTCTTGTTTATCGCACGCATCCATGTGGCGGATAATCTGAAGTTCCACTTTTTGACCATTGCATTTGTCTCAAATTCAACTCCGTTTACGCTTGCCTTGCCAATGTTGTAATATCTGCCGTAGCGTGGGTCTGTCATCATATATTCAATGAGATTGTCGGAATTTCTGCCAAAATACGTTAGGGATGCTGCGAGATCGGTTATACCGACTTTGCCGTGCCACATTATTCCCGCATCCCACTGTATGCCCTCTTCCCACCGGAGATTCTGATTTGGACGGACAAATGCTCCGTCTCCGTAGAGTTCGTAGATATTGGGGGCACGGTTGTATTTGCCTCCGCTGATCTTCATACTCCAACCGTTGCCGAAATCTTTTCCGAGTGCCGCAGCGAATGAAAATTTTCCGCTGCCGCTCCACATATTCCAACGCACGATAGGTGTGAGCGTCAGGCTTCCGTTTTTGTCAAGATTTATTGTGTCCTGTATATGAAAATCCGCCGCTTCGCGTCTGAAATCGCTTATTCCGCCGAATGTGGTTACAATGTCACCTTCGGCATTCAGTTTTTCGTTTGCGTAGTCTGCAAGAAACTCAAGCAGATGATTTTTGCCAAGTGAGTAGGTTCCGTCAAGCGCAAACCCAACTCTGTCGGTTATGTATGTGTTGTGCTGCTCTGTCCATGATCCAACGACATTTGACGGATCATCGTATTTTTTATTTTGATGCAGATAATCCGCCCTCAAACCCCATTCAAGTTTTCCGGACCGTTGCCTGCGTGCAACTGAAAAATCAAGCCGATCTGTGTCAAGATTTGCCCCCGGCCTGCTATTCGGCTTGTCAGCCCCGGGTGCTGCGTATGGGAGTTCTTTGTCATTGCGTTCCCATCCGAGACGCACACTCCAGTTCTTATCGCTCCATTTGCCAAGAAAATTCATATTCTTATATCCGTTATTTTGGCGTTCGGCTGTGTAATCATCCTCAGGGACGTATGGAGTATTGTTGTCGTTGCGGTACGAAAAATCTCCTCTGTTGCTTTCATAGTTTGCGCCAAAGAAGAAATTTCCGCCTCCGAGCGACGATGCGGCAGAGAAATTTGTCTTGAAAAGTCCGTATGACCCGATCCCTGCCGAAAGCGAAAATCCGGGTTTGTCGGGGTTTTTCGTGATTATGTTTATAACACCGCCCATTGCCGCACCGGAGAATCTTGCCGGTACATAGCCCCTGTAAACCTCAATACGTTCAACATTGTCAACGGGAATGGCAGACAAATCAACAGCCGCTTCGCTGCCGAGGTTCATCATTACTCCGTCTATGAATACAGAGACCTCCGCCGCCGTGCTTCCGCGCACCGATGCGACTGTATATGCACCGCGTCCCTTTGCCTCAACAATATGAAGTCCCGGCACTTCTTTAAGCAATTCGGGCAGAGTCTTTTGCTCTCCCTTCATCTCCTCCGGACGAACAAGTGATACGCTTCCGGCAGAAAGTATCTGCACATCTTCCTTTTCCGACGCCGCACTTACCTCCTCCGGAGGAAGTTCCACGGGCCTATCTGCCGAAAATGCGCTGTCCGCAGATATGACAAAAGAGGCTGCGGCGATCATCGCCGCTAAAAATGTTTTCTTCATTCTTCATGCTTCCTTATATCAATATTTATCTTTGTACCGTATTACATTTTTGCTGTCCCAAGACCCCCGCGGCTGTACGTACAGCTGCAATCCCGTGCGCGAAATAGATTTTTCGCGCACGAGTGTGTGTGATTTTCAATAATGTGCAGCTCCATGAAAGAGCAGAAGTTTCATTGCAATATCTCCGGTATTATGATGTCAGAATAGAAAACATTGCCGCTCGCCCCTCCTTTCACTATGGTTGTTAAGGAACCACTGATTATATGCACCATCCGGTGAACAAACTAAGCGATTCACACGATTTGCAAAATCGGCAAATCGGTTCTCTGCTTATGGTGAACAAACCGGCTTCGCTCACGGAAATCAAAGATTTTGGTTCGCTGCTTATAATCAGCGGAAGCCGCTTTTGCGTTTATCTGCCAAAAACGAATTAATCAGTGTGTCCTTAATGCACATTTTCCTTGCGGAAAATATTTACGGGTATAAAAAAAGACCGCCTGCGGGCGGTCCTTAAAATTATCCGTATGCACTGTAAATACAATACACACCCGACAGCATCCGCCCGCGCAGATAACGCCGCAAACTGTGCAGACAGGTCTCCTGGCTTACCGTTCATCCTAAGCACGCCTTCCCAAATTACTCAGTGGCAATGTGCTTCGTCACGGTTACAGTGGCGGGGCCGCTCAGGCATTGCACCTGATTCCCTTGCGTCTGCAACACTATTACATTGTGGTTGAATAATACCCCTAAGACGGAGAAAAGTCAAGGGGTATTTTTGCAAATTTTGCCGATTTTGTATTTATATTTTTGCATTTTGCATGTACTCAGCAACTTCCTATCACACGATAAAAGGCAGCCCTCACGGGCTGCCTTTTTTGCCGTTGTTTTGAGTGAATCGTTTCCCCCTTAGAATGCGGGAACGATTCCTTTCGGTACAAGAGTCTTGTTGATGTAGTCTTTGACTTCCTTTGAATTTGACGCCTTTACGAGTGCTTTAACCGCAGGCGAGTTTTTGTCCGCATCACGGACGGCAATGACGTTTGCATAAGGGCTGTCTTTGCCTTCAATGAAGAGTGCATCTTTTGCCGGAATGAGGTTTGCTTCAACGGCAAAGTTTGTGTTGATCACTGCCGCGTCAACGTCCTGAAGTGTGCGCGGAAGCTGAGCTGCGTCAAGCTCGCTTATTTTGAGATTCTTCGGGTTCTTTGTGATGTCCTTTGCAGTCACGAGTTCACCCTTTTTGACCTGAATAAGACCTCCCTTTTCAAGAAGACGAAGTGCGCGTGCGCAGTTTGTCGCATCGTTCGGTATCGCGATGTGTGCGCCGTCTTTGAGTTCGCTGACTTTCTTTATCTTCTTTGAATAAAATCCGAGCGGCTCAATGTGGACTTTTGAAACCCATTTCAGCGTGTAGCCCTTCTCCTTGTTTGTGTTCTCAAGGTAGGGAACGTGCTGGAAGAAGTTTGCGTCAAGGGCTTTTTCGGCAAGAGCCGTGTTGGGGGTCACATAGTCTGTGAACTCAACGATCTTAAGGTCGTAACCCTGCTTTGCAAGAAGATCCTTCACAACGAGCATAATGTCTTTGTGCGGGAAGGGGGTTACGCCTATTTTGATCTCCTTGTTCGCCGCAAATGCAGCAGCGGGGATAAGAAGGGCTGCGATAAGTGCGAGTGCGATTTTCTTCATCTGTCATTACTCCTTATTATTTTATTTTGTTATACACAGCGTTTCCTGCGTACTGAATGATCTGGACTATGATTATCAGAACGGCAACTGAATAGACCATTACATCAGTCTGGAAACGGTTGTAACCGTATTTTATTGCAAGATCTCCGAGACCTCCGCCGCCGACTACGCCCGCCATCGCGGAATAGCCGAGCAGATTTATCGCGGCGACTGCCCAGTCAAGGACGAGAGCGGGGAGAGCCTCTTTTATCATAACGCCGAAAATTATCTGCGTTGTGGACGCTCCGAAAGATCTTGCCGCCTCAACGACACCTTTGTCAACCTCAAGCAGACTTCCTTCCATAATACGCGCCACGAACGGTGCGGCTGCAATGGTAAGAGGCACTATTGATGCGGTGCTTCCGATTGACGTGCCTGCTATGAGACGTGTCAGCGGGATGATCGCGATAAGCAGAATGATAAACGGAAACGAACGCAGCAGATTGACCGTAACATCAAGAACTGCATAAACCGCCTTGTTAGGCTTAAGTCCGGAGGGGCCCGTGACTATCATAAGTATCGCAAGAACAGAGCCGATGATTCCCGAAAAGAGAGTTGACGCAAATACCATATACAGTGTTTCCCAAAGTGCCGCAATAAGTTCCTCAATCATTATTTAACTCCTCCCAGTGAATGTCATGCTCAACAAGCCATCTTTCTATGCGTCCCTTGTCGGCGCTGCTGACATTGATAATGAGAAAGCCCATATACGAATCGCGATACTTCTCAATGCGTCCGCCGATTATTGAGACATCAACATCAAGCTCACGCGCCATCCTCGTTATGATAGACTTATTGGTTATATTGTGCGGGAAGATGACCCGTATGCTTGTCCCCGATGGTATCACCGCGTAATCATCAGCGACAAGTCTGCGCAGCTGAGGCCCGGGCGAAAGGAAAAGTTCCTCAGTCGCACCGGAGGCCACGATCTTTCCTTTATCAAGAATAACCACCTTGTTGCATATCATCTTGACGACTTCCATCTGATGCGTTACTGCAATGATCGTGACATTGAGCTTCTTGTTTATATCCATAAGCAGCTCAAGAATAGAGATAGTTGTCTTTGGATCAAGCGCGGAGGTCGCCTCATCGCAGAGCAGAATTTCAGGATTCAGCGCAAGCGCACGCGCTATGCCGACTCTTTGTTTTTGTCCGCCGCTCAGGTCACGCACCTTATTGAATTTTTTCTCAGTCAGCCCTACGAGGTCAAGCAACTCTTCGGTTCTCCTTATTGCCTCTGCTTTAGGGACATTCCAAATCTGAAGTGGAAAAATAATATTGTCAAATACATTCTTCCTATTCATAAGGTTGAAATTTTGGAATATCATACCCATGTCGCGGCGCAGAAGCTTCATATCTCCGTCATTCAGTCCTCCGACTTCTTTACCCTTTACAACAACGGATCCCTCCTGATAATTTTCAAGCCCGTTCATACAGCGCAGCAAAGTTGACTTGCCTGCGCCCGAATGTCCGACAATTCCAAAGACATCGCCCTTTTCAACATTCAGGGAAATATCCGACAAAACTTTCTGTGTGCCGTAATATTTTCCCAAACCGCTGATTTCTATCATCATAAAGACACTCCCTGTAATAAATTACTTTCCCCAAAAAATAAAATTTTCCCGTACAATACAAAAAAAAGACCGAGCCTCGTGGCTCGGTCTTATGATTTCAACACGCGGAACACTCAGGCTTCCGCAAAACCATAAGAGGAGCCCATACGATACCCGCACATCATCATGCCATCTTCAAAATGTCCGATAATAAATTTCATGACTGCTCCTCCTCTTCCAAACGTTAGTTGCTATTCTAACAACAAAAACGATCTTTGTCAACCTCGTTAAAAGTTAAGGATATCGTGTGTCCCTACACTAACCTGTGGAGATTTCCACCACCGAAGTGTTATACATTCCGGACGAAACCTCTAAAAACACTCGCGGCGAAAGACTATGGTGCTTTTTTAACAAATTATTTATTTCTTGGGACCAAAGCCGAGAGCTGCGGCGTTATCCCAAAGAAGTACCCTCTTTTCTGCGTCTGTTACTTTGTCATTGTCGGCAATGAAGTTAACGCCGTGGGCTAATTCTTCGTAAGGATAATCCGACGAGAACAGAACTCTGTCAGGAGCCATTACGTCAATGCAGCAGCGGAGTGCTTCATAGAGATAGTTGCCGCTTGTGGTGATCCATACATTCTGCTCAAGGTAGTAGCTTGGCTCATGAATGCTGCCCTTGGCAACCGCAGGATTGGGTCTGCCGTGCTTCTGACGGTGTGCTGTGTCCATTCGGTTCTTGAGGAATGGAAATGCCTCGCCGTCGTGTCCAAGGATTATCTTTAATTTTGGGAAACGGTCAAATACTCCCCTGAGAATCATACGCATAAAGGTGATAGAGACGTCAAGCATAAACCCGATAGAAGGTCCCTTGGTGCAGAATCCAAACTCTGTTAAGCTTGGATCTACAGAAAATGTCGGGTGCAGATAAATCGGCATTCCGGTGTCTTCTATTTTTTCAAGAATCGGCCAGTATTTCGGGCTGTCAAGACGCTCACCTTTGAAATTTGAGATTGTTGCCCAACCGTAAAGCCCCATTGCAACAGCTCTGTCAATCTCTTTTATACACCACAGCGGATCTTCCGGGGCAAGCTCTATCCAGCCGCCAAAACGGTTGGGATGTCTTGCTACAGCCTCTGCCAAAACGTCGTTTGCCACGGCAGCAACATGCTTTGATGTCTCTACAGGTAAAAATTCGGCACCTGGGTCGCTCGTCAGAGAAATATGTGCAAAGTCAACTCCGGCGCTGTCCATCTCTTTAATCCTTTCCTCTCCGAGGTCGTAGATGTATTTGTAACAACCATCTGTATCATTCAATGTAACGCTGGGCTCAATCCCCATCTTTGCACACTGATCGCACATATCCTGCGTTGCGAAATGATGTTCAATATCAATTACTTTGTAACCGTTCTTCACTAAAATCTTCCTTTCCTTTCGTAAAGTCTGTATTTCCCGTTACGGAGCAATACCGACTCCAATTGCCAATGATCTGATTTTTTCGCATACTTGGGAAACACTGATTATATGCACCGTCCGGCGAACAAACTAAGCGAGTCACACGATTTGCAAAACCGGCATCAGCGACACACTGCGCGTTAGCGCATATCAAATTATCATTAGGGTGTCGCTATGCGAAATCGCCTGTCGCAAATCGGTTCGTTGCTTATAATCAGCGGAAGATGCTGCCGTGTTCATCTGTCAAAATTGCATTAATCAGCGTTCCTTAAGATTTTATTCTAATCGTCTATCTCAAACTTTACGACTTTGCCTGTTGCTTTGTCTATTTCCATATCGTATTCCTTGAAGCCGTGCCTTATCTCAATTTCGTAGACGGCTCTGCCGTGTTCAAAATCTTCCTTCATCTTTGTGATGTTGCTCTCAGTTGCGCCCGGAACCTGCGCAAGAGCGATTTTCTTTGCCTGCTCCGGCGAGATGTCGCCTAATGGTGCGTTTGCCGTATTTTGCTGCTGAGGCTGCTGCTGATACATTTTTCTTGACGACTCTTTTATTCTTCCGGTGTTTGCGTCAATTTCGTACTCATACTTTGCGCCGTTCGCGTAAAATTCAATCTCATACTCAGCACCGATAAGATCCATATCCTTCTTGACCTTTGTAAACTGAGCCTGCTGCAATGCAACGCCGGCGTCTTTGGCAGCTATCGCCTTTGCACGTTCAATTCCTATCTCTGCCGCATCAGCTGACTATGCCGCAAAAAGTGACGTTTTAAGGTATCTTCCAAAGTATTTCATTATTTTGACCTCCCAAATGGCTCAATGCCGTAATATATTTGACAGTATATCATTTTATTCGCAATAAGCAAAGGATTCGCTGATATAAATTTCGCATATTATTTTATGACAGTTTGACAAAAATATATATTTAATATATTATGTGTTTTTCACTTAGATGCAGAGCATTTAATGGGAGAATCGCGATAATGTAGCTTGGCAGAAATTTAGCGTTTCACATACAAGAGGAGGTTGTTTGAAATGACA